>JAFKFQ010000406.1:8864-39143 GCA_017308215.1 bacterium
CTGAAAACCGCGCCCCCGCGACACCAGGCGCGGGGCGGCGTATCTTGACAACTGTCCACTGACTACTGTCCACTGCCGCCGATGAACTTCCTCGTTACCGCCGGGAACACGCAGTCGCCGATCGACCGGGTGCGGTGCATCACCAACATCTTCAGCGGGCGCACCGGCGCAGCCATCGCCCGCACCGCCTGGGGCCGCGGGCACACCGTCACGCTCGCCACGTCGCACCCCGAAGGGCTCCAGGAGTTCGGCGTCAACCCGAAGGATCCCGGCGAGCGGTTCACGGTGTTCCCGTACCGCACGTTCGACGACCTGGCGCTGCTCCTCCAGCAACAGCTCCGAACCGTCCCGTTCGACGCCGTGTGCCACGCCGCGGCGGTCAGCGACTACCTCCCCGCCGGCACCTTCGCGCCGGACCCCGGCACGTTCTTCAACGCCCGCCTCGGCGAGTGGGAGGGGCAGGCCGGGCCGCCGCGGCTCACCGAGCAGAAGGCCGGTAAAATTAAGAGCAGCGAGCCGGAACTGTGGGTGCGGCTGATGCGGGCGCCGAAGCTCGTGGACCGGTTCCGCGCCCCGTGGGGCTACGGCGGCGTGCTCGTGAAGTTCAAGCTCGAGGTCGGCATCGCCGACGACGAGCTGGTGGCGCTCGCGGACGAGTCGCGGCGGGCGTCCGGGGCGGACCTGATGGTGGCGAACACGCTCGAATCGGCGGCGCACTGGGCGTTCCTCGGCCCGGTCGAGGACCGCTACGACCGCGTCCCGCGGCGAGAGCTGTCGGACCGGCTGGTGCTGGCGGTCGAGGCGCTTTACCAGGAGCGGGTGGCGAATGGCTAACGTGCTGCTCGGGGCGACCGGGAGCGTCGCCGCCGTCCGCGTCCCGGTGCTGGCCGCCGCGCTGGCCGCCGACGGCCACGCCGTCAGGGTGGTAGCGACCGACGCCGCCGCGTACTTCTTCGACCCCGCCGATCCCGCCCTCGCCGGGCGGCTGTACAGGGACGCCGACGAATGGCCCGGCGAGCGTTATGAACGTGGTGATACGGTCGTGCACGTCGAACTGCGGAAGTGGGCCGACCTGTTCCTGCTCGCCCCGCTGGACGCGAACACGCTGGCGAAACTGGCCGTCGGGCTGTGCGACAACTGCCTCACCTGCGTGTGGCGGGCGTGGGACTTCGCGCGGCCCGTTGTGCTCGCCCCGGCGATGAACACGTTGATGTGGGAGCACCCGTTCACCCGCCGCCACCTCCGCTCGCTCGCCGCCGACTTCGGCGCCGGCCACATCCCCGGCCACCTCGACGATCTGCCGCTCATCGCCCAGATCAATGACCGCAGCCCGACACTGCGGGTCGTGGCGCCGGTCACGAAGCAGCTGGCGTGCGGCGACGTGGGCGTCGGCGCGATGGCCGAGGTGCCCGACGTGGTCGCCGCGGTGCGCGACGCCTTCGCCCGGCGGGCAGCATGACCGCTCCGCGGTCGACCTCTCCCCATGCAGCTCAAATGGCATGTCATCCGGTGGGGCCGGCGTCCCGCCGGATGACATGCCATTTGAGCTGCATGGGGAGAAATCGGCCGCGCTGGTGTTGGGGGCGGGGGTGTCGGCGGCGGCCCGGCAGGGCGACCCGCCGCCGCTGGTGAAGGCGCCCCCGCCCGCGAATGCGTCGGCCGCGCCGCCGGTCCCGCTCCCGGAGCGGGCGGTACGACATCATCGACCAGGAGGCGCAGCTGATGGCGGCCGCGCTGAAGCACGCCGTCCGGCCGAAGACAGCCGACGACCTCTACGCCCATTACGAACGGGTCAAGGTCCGGGCCGACCAGATCCGGCTACTCGCCGAGTCGTCCCAGCAGGAGCTCGACGCCCTCAAGGTCCGCGCAAAGGAGGCCGCCGGCGCGCCTTCACCGGCTGGCGCGCCGAATGGCTGACGGACCTGCAACGGGTACTCCGCGGCGAGCCGTGACGCGCCGTGGTGGGCGGTGCGGCGCCGCGGCGTAGTGTAACCGTCCCCCCGCCGCGAGACCCACCCATGCCCGACCCCCGCCCGCTCGCCTGGGCAGACCGCCTGGCGAAGCTCTACACGCCCGTTGTCGCCGACGTGCTCGACAAGCTCGGCTATCGCAACCAGAGCTTCCACCCGCGTGTCCGCCCGCTCTGGCCCACGGCGAAGGCCGCCGGGTTCGCGCTCACCGTCCAGACCGTCCCGGCGCGCGACGTCGTGCCGAGGCACCCGTACGCGGGCGAACTGGCGGCGGTGGACGCGCTCGCGCCCGGCGACGTGCTGGTGGTGAGCGAGTCGGCGTGCAGCTTCTGGGGCGAGCTGCTTTCCACGGCGGCGAGGTACCGCGGCTGTCGCGGGGTCGTGCTCGACGGCCCGACGCGCGACTCGCTGGCGATCCAGGACATGGGCTTCCCGGTGTTTCACAACGGGTTCCACCCGGCCGACAGCCTCGGTCGGCTCGACGTGGTGGGGCACAACCTACCGGTCGTGTGCGCCGGCGTGCTGGTGGACCCGGGCGACCTGATCCTCGCCGACCACGACGGGGTGGTGGCGGTGCCGCGCGCCGCCGCCGAGGAGACGTTGCGGCTGGCGGAGGAGAAGGTGAGCGGCGAGAATCTCGTGCGCCAGGCGCTCGCCGGGGGCATGACGACGACCGAGGCGTTCGCCAAGTTCGGGATTCTGTAACGCGGCCGGATGACGGCCCCGGACCGGTAGCCGCAGGCTTCAGCCTGCGTCACGCGGGCGCAGGCTTCAGCCTGCGTCACGCGGGCGCAGGCTGAAGCCTGCGGCTACCGGCTTCGACCCGCGCTACCCGCCGCAACACCCACCCTTCACCGCCCCCTTCGGCGCCGGCGGCGTACCTCTCGTCCTCGGCGAACGGCGTCACCCAGACGTGGTGGTTCACGAACCCGGCGCGCTTCCGCCACCACGCGTCCGGGCTCGCCATCGGCACCGAGTTGTCCATCGGCACGAACTTGTACCCCACTGGCTCGCCGACCGCGTTTAGCACCGACGGGTTCACCACCTTCCACGTCCGCGCCGTTTCGAGCTTCAGGTTGCCGCGGGCCTGCGACTCAGTTTCGAGGAGCGTCGGCATGGCGGCGAAGGCGTTGCCGTGCGGGTTCGCCGGGCCGGGCGGGTCGGGGAGCACGTCCACCCGGTAGACCGAGTTGTTGACGCCGTCCAGGTCGAAGTCGAGGCGGACGTTGAAGAAGTGCTGGTGGACCGGGGCGTACAGTTGCGGGGCGATGGTGGCGCCGTAGCGCGACGTCTCGCCGGGCGGCAGCGCGCCCAGCGACAGGATGCCGGTCAGCTTCACTTCCAGCTGGATGTTGCCGTCCTGGTACAGGTACCAGAAGAAGCCGTACTCGTAGTTCTCGACCGTGCTGACCGACGACACCACGAGCCGCCGGCTGCGGCGCACCTCGGGCGCGTCGGGGAGGCGGCGGTCGGTGTGCTTCCAGAGGATGCCGTAATCCTCCTCGTGCATGCAGACGGCGTTCTTCACCGTCAGCGGCCGGCCGCGGCTGTCGCACAGGTGGGCGTCGAAGTAGCGGATGTGGCCGAGGCAGTCGCACCCGAGGGTGAGGCTGTTGGCGCACATCCCCATGCCGTACTCGCCCACGTCGAAGGCGTTCTTGCGGAACTGTGTCGGCCCCGGGTCGCCGTAGGGCACTACCATCTCGGTGAGCGACGCGCGGTAGAGGACGCTGCGATCTTTCCCGCCGTCGCGGTAGCGGAGGTGGTGGAGCGTCAGCCCTTCGCGGGCGTTGAAGCCGATGGTGAACGTCCAGTTCTGCCAGCGGACGGTGTACCCGTCCACGTCGAAGCTCGGCCCGTCGGGCTGCGTGATCTCCAGCGGCTTGATGCCGGCACGCGTCGGTCCGGCGCGGCCGGCGGCGTAGTTGCCGGGGGTCGGCGGCAGCGGGACGGGGCCGTACTCCTCGACGCGGATCACCTCCATCGTGTTCAGGTCCACGACCGGGCGAATCCCCTCGATCGGGCGGGCGTAGCCGTTGTCGGTCGGGTCGGTGCGGACGAAGCACAGCGGCCGGGCGAGGCGGCGCTGCGATTCCTCCGGCTCGCCGTAATTCCCCGCGCTCCAGATGTCCACCATGACGAGGGCGGGGTCGGTAATGCCGTAGTGCTTCTCGAGCGCGGCGCGGAACGCCGGGCTCGTCAGCACCGCCTGCTCGCACTCGACCTGCTCGTCGATCGTCATCGTCGGCTGGACGCCGGTGAACGTGCGGCTCGACAGCACCGTGCGGTGGGTGACCGAGACGGCGGCCTCGGTGGCGGTGTTGGTCGCGTTGTCGAACAGCACCGCGAACGCCTCGCGCGGCAGCGCATCCCAGCCGGTGCCGGCGTGGACGGCGGCCTTCGGCGGCTCCCGGAGCGCGACCGAGACGAAGCGCGTGGTCGGGGTGGCGAGGCCGGCGTCTTTGAGCACCGCGACGGCGGCGGCGACCTCGGCCGCGGAGAGCGGCTCGAGCGGGTGGGTGGGTGCGGTCATGGTCCCCGGGGGTGAGGCGGGGGAGAGGTGCCGCCTAGCTTACCCGGCCGGGCGGGCCACGCCAGCGGATTTCGGCAACCAGGCGTTCGGCCGCGGCTCGCGCCGCGGCCGAACGTCCGACAGCCACTACTTCACCTCGACCAGCCCGGCGTCGATGGACTGGCCGCCGCCGGTCTGGCGGCAGTGGACGGCGATCACGTTCCGCCCCGGGCGCAGCGCCGCCTTCCCCGCCGGCGTCAGCGGCACCTCGACGTACTGCGTCACGTACCCCTGCACCCGCGCCGCCAGCACGCCGTTGATGTAGACCTCGGCGTCCTCGTCGTGGTGGAGGCGGACGGCCACGTCGCCGGTCGGCGCCGCCTTCAGGTCGAAGTCGCGGCGGATCCACACGTCGGGCGTCTTCCACTCGGTGCGGATCACCACTCCGGGCGTCCCCTTCGTGCCGAACCCGGCCGGCCCCTCGGCCCACGCCGAGGCGTCGAAGTCGGTCTTCTCCCAGCCGTCGGCGGGGCGGGTCGTGGTGTGGCGCCAGCGCTGCGCGTCCTTCTCGGACGTGGCGAGCAGTTCGGTGATGACCGGTGGTGGGCCGTACAGCGTCTTGTGCCACGCTGCGAGTTCTGGCACGTCGAACTTGATGACCTCGCGGTCGTAGGTCATCAGCCCGTTCACCTCGACCTCCACGTCGGTCGTCTGCGTGTAGACCGCGGCCGAGAGCCCGCGGCCGATCAGCGGGCGGAGGCGGAACACGAGCTGGCGGTAGTTGTCGCGCAGCTCCTCGCGCGTCTTGTAGGTGCGGTAGCCCCAGTTCCCCTGGTCCTTCCACAGGTGGTTGGCGACGGGGAGCCCGAGCCCGCCGAACTCGCCGAGCACGCTGACGCGGTCGGGCATGGTCGGGAACATGCCGGGGCCGGGGTAGATGTGGGCGTCCTTCATGTCACCGAACCCGCGGTCGGTCCACCCGCTCGGGCCGTTCACGAGCCGCGACGGGTCGTACTCCTTCACCCACTTCAGGACGTTGTTCGTGTCGTGCTGGCCCCACCCCTCGTTGAACGGCACCCAGCAGTAGATGCTCGGGAAGACCCGGAGGTGGTCGATCATCGCCTTGAGCTCGGTCTTGTACTGCGCCATCTCGGCGACGGTGAACTCGCCGTCCTGCTTCCAGTCGGGCTGGACGAACTGCTTGCGCCCCTTCGCCATACCGCTCGGCATGTCCTGCCACACGAGCAGGCCCATCTTGTCGCAGTGGTGGTAGAGCCGCGCCGGCTCGACCTTGATGTGCTTGCGGAGCATGTTGAAGCCCATCCGCTTGAGCACCTCCAGGTCGTAGCGCATCGCCTCGTCGCTCGGCGGCGTGAGGAGCCCGTCCGGCCACCACCCCTGGTCGAGCGGGCCGTACTGGAAGAGCGGCTGGTTGTTGAGCATCAGCCGGAGGACGCCGTTCGCGTCCTTCGCCGCCGACACCTTTCGCATGGCGAAGTAACTTTCAACCCGGTCGTCCACGAACATTCGGCCGCCCAAATCGGCGGTGATCTGGTACAGGTGGGGCGTGTCGGGGGTCCACAGCTTGAACCCCTCGAACAACTTGGCCTTCTCGAAACCGGGGGGAGCCTTGAGGTTCTCGGCGGTGAACCGGATCGGCTCCCCGGGGCGTCCCGACTTCACGACCTGAAGCATTCCCGTGCCGATTCGGATACCGACTCCGACGGTCAAATCCTTCGTGTCCCCGGCGACGTCGACGTGGAAGACGACCTCGTTCCGGTCCACGTCCGGCACGGCGACAATGCGGGTGATGTACGCCGGCGACACCGGCTCCAGCCACACCGTCTGCCAGATGCCGGTGACGGGCGTGTACCAGATGCCGTGCGGGTCCATCACCTGCTTCCCGCGCGGCTGAGCGCCGGTGTCGGTCGGATCCCAGACACGCACCACGATCTCGTTCGCCCCAGCCCGGAGGGCGTCGGTGATGTCGATGCTGAACGGGTCCGACCCGCCGCGGTGGGTGACGAGTTCCTTCCCGTTCACGTAAACGGTCGCTTCCCAATCAACGGCGCCGAAGTGGAGGAGGACGCGCTTGAAGCCTCCCGAGGGCATGGCAGGGGACCAGTCGCCGGGCACCTCGAAGGTGCGCTTGTACCACAGGTGCTGGTCCGGGGTGACGCGGCGGCCGACGCCGGACAGCGCCGACTCGGCGCAGAACGGCACGAGGATTTGCCCGTCCCACTTCTCCGGCCGCGGAGCGTTCCGCGGGGTGATGGCGTAGTCCCAGAGGCCGTTGAGGTTGAGCCACTGGTCGCGGACGAGCTGCGGCCGCGGGTACTCGGGCCACGGCGTCTTCGCCGCCGACACCTGCTTGCCCCACTTGGTCATGAGCGGGGCGGCGGCGGGCTTCCAGTCGGCCGCGACGAGTGCGGAGGCGGAGCCCGCCGCGAGGGCGAGCGCGAGCAAGAAGCGCATGGGAGAGGGCTCCGGGCGAAGGGGTATATTGGGTTTTAGCCCCGGAGGGGCGGAAGCGTGTAGCCCCGGGTGGAACCCGGGGCGGGCAGCAGCGGTGTCCGTGTGGCGTTGCCCCGATGTGTTCTGCGGCCCGCCGCGCGGGTCGTCAGTCCGCCACGCGCTTCACGATGTTCGAGTAAGCGTCGATGCGGCGGTCGCGGAAGAACGGCCAGTTCCGCCGCACCTCCTCCATCAGCTTCCGGCTGCACGTCACCGTCAGAATCTCTTCCTTGTCGTGGCTGGCACGCTTGAGCACCCGGCCGAACGGGTCGCTCACGAACGACCCGCCCCAGAACTCCAGCCCCTCGCCGACGATGACTTCGTGCCCGACGCGGTTCACGCCGGCCACGTAGGTGCCGTTGGCGATGGCGTGGCCGCGCATGCTCGTCTCCCAGGCGGAGTGCTGCGCCTCACCGTACTCCGCCTTCTCGCGCGGGTGCCAGCCGATCGCCGTGGGGTAGAAGATGACTTCCGCTCCCTGGAGCGCCGTCAGCCGCGCCGCCTCGGGGTACCACTGGTCCCAGCAGACGAGCGTGCCGACCTTCGCCGGGCCGGTCGGGAAGACCTTGAACCCGGTGTCACCGGGGGTGAAGTAGAACTTTTCGAGGAACAGCGGGTCGTCGGGGATGTGCATCTTGCGGTAGATGCCGAGGAGTTCGCCCCGGGCGTCGTGGACGGTGGCGGTGTTGTGGTACACGCCGGCCATCCGCTTCTCGAACAGCGACCCGACCACGACGACGCCGTTCGCCTTCGCCGCCGCCGCCAGCCGCGCCTCGCTCGGCCCGGGGACGGGCTCGGCGAGGTCGAAGAGGGCGATGTCCTCTTTCTGGCAGAAGTAGTACCCGGTGAACAGCTCCGGCAGGCAGACGACCTGTGCCCCCGCCTTCGCGGCCGCGGCGATGCCCGCCTCGGCCTTGGCGAGGTTCGTCTCCTTGTCCGGCGCCATGCTCATCTGCACGAGGCCGATCGTGAAGGCGTCGTTGTTCGTCATTCGTCCTTCGTCCTTCGGCGCGGACCCCGCCTTGGTGCTTGGACGGGGGGCGCCGGTCTGTTATACCGATCCCAACTCCCCTCGTGCCCCACCCGCCGTCCGCGTCCCCGTTGGGCGAATGAGGGGGACGAATGACGAAGGACGACCGACGAATGACGACCCCGAACATCACCAGCGTGCTGAAAGAAACCCGCCGGTTCGACCCGCCGGCCGACTTCACCGCCACCGCCCGCGTGTCCGCCGACGAGCACCAGCGCCTCACCGAGTGGGCCGAGACGGATCCCGACGGGTTCTGGGCGCACCACGCCGAGGCGCTCCACTGGTTCAAGAAGTGGGACACGGTGCTGGACTCGTCGAACCCGCCGTTCTTCAAGTGGTTCGTCGGGGGGACGACGAACGTCAGCTACAACTGCCTCGACCGTCACCTCACCGGGGCGCACCGGAACAAGGCCGCCATCATCTGGGAGGGCGAGCCCGGCGACACCCGCACCCTGACCTACCAGCAGCTCCACCACCAGGTCTGCAAGTTCGCCAACGGGCTCAAGAAGCTCGGCGTGGCGAAGGGCGACCGCGTCACCATCTACATGCCGATGACGCCGGAAGCCGTGATCGCCATGCTCGCCTGCGCCCGCATCGGGGCGGTGCACTCGGTCGTGTTCGGCGGGTTCAGCGCCGAGGCCGTCGCCGACCGGAACAACGACGCCGGCGCCAAGCTCATCGTCACCTCCGACATCGGCTGGCGGCGCGGCAACGCCGTCCACCTCAAGCAGAACGTGGACGAGGCGCTGAAGAAGTCGCCGACGGTCAAGACGTGCGTGGTGTTCCAGCGCGCCCGCAACACGTCCGTCCACATGCAGCCGGGGCGCGACGTGTGGTGGCACGACGTCATGTCCGACGTCACCGCCGACTGCCCGGCCGAGGAACTCGACAGCGAGCACCCGCTGTTCATCCTGTACACGTCCGGCAGCACCGGGAAGCCGAAGGGCGTTCTGCACAGCACCGCCGGCTACCTCCTCGGTGCGGCGCTGACGCACAAGTGGGTCTTCGACATCCGCGACGAGGACGTGTACTGGTGCACCGCCGACGTCGGCTGGGTCACCGGTCACAGCTACATCGCCTACGGCCCGCTGGCGAACGCCGCGACGGTGGTGATGTACGAGGGCGCGCCGAACCACCCGCGCGAGGACCGGTTCTGGGAGATCATCGAGAAGTACCGCGTCACGATCCTCTACACGGCGCCGACGGCGATCCGGGCGTTCATCAAGTGGGGCGACCACCACCCGAAGGCCCACGACCTGAGCTCGCTGCGCCTGCTCGGCAGCGTCGGCGAGCCGATCAACCCCGAGGCGTGGATGTGGTACCACGAGGTGGTCGGCGGCGGCCGCTGCCCGATCGTCGATACCTGGTGGCAGACGGAAACCGGCGCCATCATGATCTCGCCGCTGCCCGGCGCGATCGGCACGAAGCCCGGCAGCGCGACGAAGCCGCTCCCCGGCATCGCCGCCGACGTGGTGGACAAGGACGGGAACGCGGTGCCGGCGAACAGCGGCGGGTTCTTGGTGGTGAAGCGGCCGTGGCCGAGCCTGATGCGCACCATCTACGGCGACGACCAGCGGTTCAAGGACACCTACTGGAGCAACTACGCCGGCTGGTACTTCACCGCCGACGGCGCCCGCAAGGACGACGACGGGTATATCTGGGTGATGGGCCGGGTGGACGACGTGCTGAACGTGAGCGGCCACCGGCTGAGCACGATGGAGGTGGAGAGCGCGCTGGTAAACCACCCGAAGGTGGCCGAGGCCGCCGTCGTCGGCCGCCCGGACGAGATCAAGGGGGAGGGGATCTGCTGCTTCGTGACGCTGAAGCAGGGTGTGACCGCCTCGGATGGGCTGAAGGACGAGTTGAAGAAGCACGTGGCGAAGGAGATCGGCGCGCTGGCGCGGCCGGACGACGTGCGCTTCACCGACACCCTGCCGAAGACGCGGAGCGGGAAGATCATGCGGCGGCTGCTGCGTGACATCGCCGCCGGCCGCGAGGGGAAGCAGGACACGACGACGCTGGAGGACTTCAGCGTGCTGGCGAAGCTCCGCGAGCAGGACGAGGGGTGAGCGGTAGTGGGCTGTGTCACCGTGGGAGAGACGCCTGAGACTGGCGTAGGATCCCCTTCATACGCTCACCGCCGATCGGCAGCCCAAAGGTCTGCCGATCGAGTATGATTGCTTCGGCAACCAGAATGCCCGCCCGGGCCACGGCGTGCTCCGCGTCCTTCAGGCGGAGCCGGAGTTCCGCGGACTCAGCCTCGTCGAACCCGAAATGGACGAGCATTTGTGAGGCGTACAGAGCGGCGTCAGAAACCTCCTCCCACAGAACCCGATACCGCGAGACGGCGGTGACCGCCGTGTGGGTCAGCCCCGGATAGTCTTCGCTCCTCTGCCGTTCGTCGAAATAGGCGCCGATTTGATCCGCGATGCGGTACATCCGCGCGGTGTATTCCTTGAGCAGCCGAGCAGTGATCCGGTACTGCCGCCGCCGTGCCCGGGCGCCCTCGTCCGCGACACGGGGTGCACCGTTCGCTGCTTCGCTCACGTCCGACCCTCCCACTCGACGAGCGTGTAGATCACCTCGATCAGTCGCTTCACGGACTCGACTTGCGTGCGGTGATCGTACCCCGCTGTGTTCTTCGCCAGCGACTCACCCACGACCGTCGCGAAGTTGGCGATCACGAGTGAACCCAACGCCAGCTCGTGTCGGAACTGTGCGGCATCCTTACCGGCCACAAGTTCAGTCACCACCTCCCCATAGTCGCCGGTCCGGTAGAAGGCGGCAGCGGCCGGTTGTTCGCCCACCCACAAATCCTGTTTCGCCACCACCGTCAACAACCAGACGGGTTTCGGACACGCTTGGAGGTGCGGGACGAGTTTACGCAGCACCCGCACTTCTTCGGTTCGCCGATCCACGAGGTAACGGGTGAGGAAGTCCGCCGTCGGGTTCCGCCCGCCGGGTTGGTAGAGCGGGTGGTTCTTAACCTGCACGCCGTGTCCTAAAGAATGATACCCGAACGCCGTCAGGAGCACGACCCCGCGATACTTGCCGGTCGACACAGCGGCCTGCACGTCCCGCCAGTACGTCTGTTCGCGGAGCGGCTGCCCGGGGTTGACAACGACTTGGACATGGGGATCGTCGGCGAGCGGTTTGGTGTCCTGCCCAACGCTCTCCGCATACACCCACGGCGTGTCGCGAAGCCAGTCACGGTCGCCGGCGAGAATGTGCAACAGCGTCGTCTTTCCACACCCGCCAGGGCCGAGGATCAGGATTGGCCGGTTGTTCGGTTTCTGGAACCATTCCCTGATTTGACGAAGCCGCTTCTCGATCAGTCCCCAGTTGTCCCAGGCCCAGTTCAGGATGGTTATTGCCACGGAAGCAGGGTCGGGCATTGGGCGTCTCCCTTCTCGCCCATTATCCGCGACGCCCAGAGCCCTCGCAAGTTAGCCCGTCACGCCCATCCGTTGCCATCGCCTGCGAGCCGCCACGCCCACATTTTCCCCCAACCCCTTGTCTTCCGCCGGAACCCGCCGTATCCTCTCTCAAACCCATCCGGCTTCGGCCGGGCGGACTGACAATCTGGTGAGCATCTTATCCAGAGTGGCTGAGGGTTCAGGCCCGACGAAGCCACAGCAACCGGCCCGGTGCGGTGGACCACCCAGGTTCACCCCCGAGGTGCAGGTGCTACCTCCTGCCCGATAGCCCCCTGACCCGGGGTTGATCGGGGAAGATAAGATCACACGGGGCTGCGCCCCCGATCTCTTATCTCACGCACCCGCCCGCCGCGGCTGCGTACCCTGGACGAGACCTCACCCCGATACCGTGCGCCCGTTGTCCGGGTGCGCACTCACACCGCCGCCTCCCGGCGGCACCGTGAAAGGGGTGTGTTCGTGCCGACCGACTTCGCCACCGGTCTCCGCTGTCGGGTCTGCGGGAAGCTCTACCCCAAGGGGCCGACCAACTTCTGCACCGACGACTTCGGCCCGCTGGAAGTCGACTACGACTACGACGCCATCCGCCCGCACCTCTCCCGCGACAAGATCGCCAAGCGCCCGAAGACCATGTGGCGCTACCGCGAACTGCTCCCCGTGGACGGCGAGCCGAGCGTCGGCCCGCAGGTCGGCGGCACCCCGCTCATCCGCGCCGACCGCCTCGCCGACGCCCTCGGCGTCGAGCGGCTGTGGATCAAGAACGACGCGGTGAACTTCCCCACCCTCTCGTTCAAGGACCGCGTCGTCTCGGTGGCGCTGTCGAAGGCGCGCGAGTTCGGGATGCGCACGGTCGGCTGCGCCAGCACCGGCAACCTCGCCAACAGTGTCGCCGCGCAGGCGGCGCAGGCCGGGCTCGAAACCTTCATCCTCGTCCCCGCCGACCTCGAGCGGGCCAAGATCTTCGGCACCGCCGTCTACGGCGCGAAGGTGATCGGGTGCAGCGGCACCTACGACGAGGTGAACCGCCTCTGCACCCAGATCGCGCTGAAGTACGGGTGGGGCTTCGTGAACGTCAACCTCCGGCCGTTCTACGCCGAGGGGTCGAAGACGATGGGCTACGAGATCGCCGAAGACCTCGGCTGGCGGTTCCCCCAGCACGTCGTCTGCCCGATGGCCGGCGGGGCGCTCATCGGCAAGATCCACAAGGCGTTCACCGAACTCACCCGCGTCGGCCTCGTCGACCAACCCGTGACGACGAAGATGTGGGGCGCGCAGGCCGCCGGGTGCAACCCGATCGCCGACTGCGTGAAGAGTGGCCGCGAGCGGCACAAGCCGGTGCGCAAGCCGAACACGATCTGCAAGAGCCTCGCCATCGGCGACCCGGCGGACGGGTACTTCGCGGCGAAGCTGATGCGCGACACCGGCGGCTGGGCCGAGGACGTGACCGACGAGGAGATCGTCGAGGGGATGCTCCTCCTCGCCCGCACCGAGGGCGTGTTCGCGGAGACCGCCGGCGGCACGACCGTGGCGGTGCTGCGGAAACTCCTGGAGCAGGGCCGCATCCCGCGCGACGAGGAGATCGTCATCTGCGTGACCGGTAACGGACTGAAGACGCAGGACGCGGTGTTCGAGGCGGTCGAGCAGCCGGCGGTCATCAAGCCGACGCTCGCCGAGTTCGAGGCGCTCTCGGGCACGATCGGCGCGGAGCCGGTGCTGGCTTAGTATTTCGTGTTTGGTGTTTGGTGTTTCGTATTTGGCTCGACCCCGAGCCGGTGCGAGACCAAACACCAAACACCAAACACCAAACACCAAACACGAAATGGCAATCAAGGTGCAGGTGCCGACCCCGATGCGCGAGGCGGCGGGCGGGAACGCCGAGGTGGCGGTGGCCGGCGCGACGGTGAAGGACGCGCTCGCCGACCTGGTGCGGCAGTACCCGGCGCTCCAGTCGAAGCTGTTCGACGGCGGCAAGGTGCGGCCCTACGTGAACATCTTCGTCAACGACGAGGACATCCGCTACCTCGACGAGCTCGACACCGCCGTTCAGGACGGCGTGACCGTGGCGCTGATCCCGGCGGTGGCGGGGGGCTGACGCGGTGAAGGGGTGAGCGGGTGAGCGGGTGGCAACCCCGGTTCGGAACTCACCCGTTCACCCGCTCACCCCTTCACGAGGCGCCGATGGCCGACGACAAGACGCCCCACGCCGAGGTGCCCGACGGCGCCGCCGGCTTCCCGCTCATCCCGCCGGAGCTCGGCGTCCACCCGCTGCTGCTCGCGGTGCTGCACGCCTACGTGTTCCTCGACGGGTCGGAGCCGAACATCGTCAACCCGGCCGCGGCCGACGAGGCGATGGAGTACGTCATCACCTACTTGCAACGGCTCGGCGGGGCGGAACTGCGGCGGGTGAAGGAAGACCTCCACACCCTCGCCGCCTTCGGCAAGGACGACGGTTGGGACAGGTCCTCCGTCCGCTTCTTGCACGACTTCCTGAGTAACAACGAGATCGGCCGCGCGCCATGAGCGATATCTCTCCCGAGACGAACCCCCTCGACCGCTACTCCCGCCAGATGCGCTTCCCGGGAATGGGCAAGGCCGGTCAGCAGAAGCTCCTCGCCAGCCGCGTCACGCTCTGCGGGTGCGGGGCGCTCGGCACCGTGCTGGCGAACGTCCTCGTCCGCGCCGGGGTTGGGTTCATCCGCGTCGTGGACCGCGACTTCGTGGAGCCGTCGAACCTCCAGCGGCAGGTGCTGTTCGACGAGTCGGACGTGGCGGACAACCTGCCGAAGGCCGAGGCCGCGGCGACGAAGATGCGGCAGATCAACAGCACGGTGACGGTGGAGCCCGTCGTCGCCGACATCGACCGCACCAACATCGAAGACCTGACCCGCGACGCCGACCTGATCCTCGACGGCTCCGACAATTTCGAGGTGCGCTACCTCATCAACGACGTGGCGGTGAAGCACGGCAAGCCGTGGGTGTACGGCGGGGCGGTCGGCAGCCAGGGGATGAGCATGACCATCCTGCCGGGCGAGACGCCGTGCCTGCGCTGCGTGTTCGAGGCCGCCCCGAACCCCGGCGACGTGGGCACGTGCGAGACCGCCGGCGTCCTCGCCCCGACGGTCAACATCGTCGCCAGCTACCAGGCGACCGAGGCACTGAAGATCTTGAGCGGCAATCTCGCCGCGGTGAACCGCGAGCTCCTCACGCTCGACGTGTGGGAGAACACGAACCGCCGCGTGAAGGTGGCTCCGCTGAAGGGGCGCAAGGGCGAGTGCCCGTGCTGCGCCAAGCGGCAGTTCGAGTGGCTCGACGGCGCCCACGGGACGCAGACGACGACGCTGTGCGGCCGCAACGCCGTCCAGGTGAGCCACCGCGCCGCCAACCGCCTCGACTTCGACCAGCTCGCCGCGACGCTGCGGGCGAGCGGGGCGGTGACCTTCAACAAGTTCCTGCTGAAGTTCAACGTGGAGGAGAAGGGCGACCCGTTCGAGTTCACGGTGTTCCCGGACGGCCGCGCGATTATCAAGGGGACGAGCGAGCCCGACCGCGCCCGCACCCTGTACGCGAAGTACGTCGGCCACTGACCGCGGGTGGCCAACATTCGCCACTTTCCGCTTGCAGTCCGGGTTCCGGCGGGGATGATGGTTCCGCCCTGCGCATTGAGAACCACATACGCTGCGAACTCGGAGGACCGCATCATGGCCCGCGACGACGACGACGACTACGACGACGCCCCCGCGCCCGTTCAGGACAACAAGAAGGTGGTGGCCGGCATCCTGGGCATCCTGCTCGGCGGGCTGGGAGTCCACAAGTTCTACCTCGGGTACACGTCGACCGGGATCATCCAGATCCTCTCGAACGTCGCCTGCGGGGCCGGGAGCATCATCGGGCTGATCGAGGGGATCATCTACCTGACCAAGAGCGACAAGGACTTCATCCAGACGTACCAGGTCGGGCAGAAGAAGTGGTTCTGACCCGCCGGCCGATGCCGCTCCCCCGCCGCACGGCGGGCGGCGGGGAGCGGCACCGGTCACGGACCGGTTCCTCGGAACGGAGGCGAGCATGAGTTCCGCCGCCCGCATCACCCGCCCGCCGGCCGACCCCGCCCCGGCCCTGCACGGGCGGGCGGTGCAGCGGTTCACGGTCGAGCAGTACCACCGGATGATCGACGCGGGGGTGTTCGTCGGGGCGCCGAAGTGCGAACTGATCCGCGGGTTCATCCTGGAGAAGTCCGTGCCCGGCCCGCCTCACTCGAAGTCCACGGCCCGACTCCTCCGCCGCCTCCCACCGTTGTTCCCGGAGCCCGATTGGTTCGTCGCCGTCCAGGACTCGATCACGCTGCCGGACAGCGAACCGGAGCCGGACTTCTCGGCTGCGACCGGTCCGGAGTCGAAGTACGACGCGCGCCACCCCGGGCCGAAAGACCTGGTGCTGGTGGTCGAGGTGTCGGACTCGATGGCGGTGTTCGACCGTGGGGCGAAGCTCGCCCTGTACGCGGAGAACAAGATCGTCCAGTACTGGATCATCGACGTGAACGAGCGGCGGGTGGAGGTGTACACCGAGCCGCGCGGCGGGAAGACCCCCGGCTATCGCACGCGCACCGACTACACCCCCGGCGACACCGTGCCGGTCGTGGTCGCGGGGCGCACGCTGGGGAGCATCCCGGCGGCCGATCTGCTCCCCTGAACGGAGCTGCCGATGAGCTTCCGGCGCGACCACGACGCCGAGCTGAACTGGCGGCGCTGGGTCCGGGCGCACGAGGCCGAGTTGATTGCCATCGGCATCCCCCGCGAGGTGTGGGCGGACCGGCTGACGTGGTGGCGGTTCGTGGATCATGGCTACCACCCGCCGGCGAGCAATGCCCGCGAAGTACGGTTCTCGCCGGATGACCTGCCCGCGTCCCAGCAGCGCCGGTTGTACGTGTTCCTCGATTCGATCCTGCCCGAGATGCGGTACGGGTCGTCACTCTGGGCCGTGCTTCGCAGCCGGTTCGGGGCGATGAGCCAGTCCGAGCGTTACCCACCATGACCTACCTCGACAACGCTGCCACCAGCTTCCCGAAGCCCGAGGGCGTGTACGCCGCGCTCGACCGGTTCGCCCGGCACTCGCTCGCCAACCCGGGGCGGTCCGGGCACCGCATGGCGCAGGCCGCCGAGCACGCCCTCGCCGACGCCCGCCACCGCCTCAACCGGTTCTTCAACGGCCGCTCCCCCGAGCGCTTCGCCTTCACCCTCAACGCCACCGACGCGCTCAACATGGCGGTGAAGGGCGTCGTCCGCGCCGGCGACCACGTGATCACGTCGGACCTGGAGCACAACAGCATCTCGCGCCCGCTCGTCGCGCTCGCCGAGGCCGGGACGATCACCCTCACCCGCGTCGCCGCCGACGGCGGCGGGACGCTCGACCCCGACGCGGTCAAGGCGGCGTTCACGCCGAAGACGCGGCTCGTCGCGCTCACGCACGCCAGCAACGTCCTCGGCACGGTGCAGCCGGTCGGGGAGATCGGGCGGCTCGTCCGCGAGCGCGACGCGCTGTTCCTCGTGGACGCCGCGCAGACCGCCGGCGTGGTGCCGGTCGACGTGCAGGCGCTGTGCATCGACCTGCTCGCGTTCCCCGGGCACAAGTCGCTGCTGGGGCCGACCGGCACCGGCGGGCTGTACGCCGGGCCGCGCGCGGAGGTGAAGCCGTGGCGCGAGGGCGGCACCGGCGGCGACTCGCTCACCCCGACGCAGCCGGCCGAGTTCCCGCACCTGCTCGAAGGGGGCACGCCGAACGTCCTCGGCGTCGCCGGTCTGGTCGCCGGGCTGGACTTCGTCGAGGAACGCGGCGTCGAGGCGATCCGCACGCACGAGGTCGAGTTGTGCGACCGGCTGCGCGTCGCGCTGCTGGAACTGCCGGGGTTCGAGGTGTTCGGCCACGCCGACCCGGCGCGGCGCGTGGGCACGCTCAGCTTCCGCTACGAGGCGCTCCCGGCGCCGGACCTCGGCGGCATCCTCGACTCGTCGTTCGACATCGCGGTGCGGCCCGGCCTCCACTGCTCCCCCTACATCCACAAGGCGCTCGGCACCGCGCCCGACGGCCTCGTCCGCGTCAGCCCCGGCCCGTTCACCACGGACGCGGACATCGACCGGCTGATCGGCGCGCTGAAGGACGTGGCCGGCGCCGCGTGACCCGCCCGCAGAAGAATTCCCGATGAATTCCCCCGCCCCCCGCGTGACCGCACCGGGGCGGCGGTGTTCAATACGGCTTAGCGCACACCCCCGCCTCGCCCCCTCGGACCCCTCCCCATGCACCCGCTCGACCGCCGGGGCTTCCTCGGCACCGCCGCCGCGCTCGCCGCCCCGTCCGCTGCCTTCGCCGACCCGCTCCCCGTCGCCCCGCCGCCGCGCGAGGCCGTCGTCCCCGGTATCGACAGCCTGTTCCTCACCTACCGCCGTGACCCGACCACCAGCGTCGTGATCCAGTGGGTCGGCTACGCCGGCCCGGCGCCGGCCGTCCGCCACACGGACCTCCTCGGGTTCTCGTGGGAGGGCGTCACGCCCACCACGACGCGCCCGTTCGGCGACAGCCCGTGGCTCGTCTACCGCGCCGAGCTGACCGGCCTCACCCCCGGCACCGAGTACCGCTTCGCCGTGGACGGCCACCCGCGCACGTTCCGCTTCCGCACCATGCCGGCGCGCGCGACCGACACGTTCACGTTCGTGTCCGGCGGCGACTGCGGGGTGAACGCGCACGCGGTGGCGAACAACATCCTCGCCGCGAAGCAGGAGCCGTACTTCGCGCTGATCGCCGGCGACCTCGGGTACGACAACGGCACGTCGGCGCGCACCGCGCTGGCGTTCCTGAAGAACTACAGCCGGCACATGGTCGACCTGCACGGCCGCCTCATCCCGCTCGTGACCTGCCTCGGCAACCACGAGGTGAAGGGCGGGTTCGGCAAGCCGCGGTCGGCGGCGACGTACTACTTCCCGCTGTTCGACGTGCTGTACCCCGAGACGACCTACACCGCGCTCGACTTCGGCGACTACCTCAGTCTGGTGCTGCTCGACACCGGGCACGTGTCGCCGATCGCCGGCGCTCAAACCGAATGGCTCGGTGGTACGCTGGCGGACCGGCAGGACCGGCCGCACCTGATCGTGGCGAACCACGTCCCGGCGTACCCGTCGTACCGGGCGCCGACGGGGACGGGGATCACGGGCCTGTTCGGCACGGGCGACGGGAACCGCCGCCACTGGTGTCCGCTGTTCGAGCGGTACAACGTCGACGTCGTCCTGGAGCACCACGACCACACGTTCAAGCGCACCCACCCGCTGAAGGATGGCCGCCCGGACAAGAACGGGGTGCTGTACCTGGGCGACGGGTCGTGGGGGATGCTGCGCCCGCCGGTGTCGCCGGAGCGGCGGCCGTACCTGGCGACCGTGGGGCGGGCGTACCACCTGAGCGTCCACCGGCTCGAAGGGAACCAGCGGTTCCACGTCGCGCTGGACGAGTCCGGCAAGGTCGCCGACGTGACCGCGACCTACGGCAAGCGCCCGGCGCGGCGGGGGTGATGGATCGGGTTTCGTAGTGGTGCGTCTATCGATCCCTGTCGGGTCAGGCGAACGGCCGGCGTGAGCCGGCTGGTGATTGGTCCAGGCACCTGGGACAACCACCAGCCGGCTCACGCCGGCCGTTCGCCATGTCGGGGGGCATCCGACCTCGATCGGGAGACGACCCCGTAGGTCGGGCCGAGTCCGCGAGGCCCGACGCGGCGTGCGAAGGGCGAACGGGGGTGACGGGGACGCCGCCCCTCCGTGAGTTCGCGTTCCCGGCGCAGACCGGATGCACTCGTTCTCCCACGTCGGGCCTCGCAGACTCGGCCCGACCTACGAAACCCGTCGGTACCGCGAGCGCCACACGTTGACGCACACCACCAGCCCGCCGACGGCGCCGACGATGTAGCTCGTCGTGTGCGCCCACAGGTCGGCGAGGAAGCGCGTGTGGCGATCGTGCGGTACGTCACCCGCCAGCGGTTCCACCAGCACCACGCCGCCCGCTTCTGCGACGGCGTAGCCGATCAGGCCCATCGCCAGCGCCGCGGCTCCGGTCGTCATCAGTAGTAGCGCCACCGGGCGGAGGAGCGAGCGAACGCCGCGCGGCGGGCGCGAGCCGCCACGGGCCGCGACCGCCAGCGCGAGGCCGAGGACCAGACCGACCCACCACGTCGCAATGATGCCCCAGCCGAGGCCGAGGAGCGTCGGGTCGTCGGTCGGGAAGACGGGCGGGTGGCCGACCGTGAAGTACTCGACGCACACCCGCGCCGTGATCTGGTCGTGGATGATCCCGTAGGCAATCGCGGCGGCGACGCAGAGGAGTACGATCAGTCCGGCGCGCACGGCCCGTCCTCCCCGTGCTACGGCCGCTTCAGATTCACGCACACCAGCTTCGCCCCGTCGCGGGCGAATAGGCGACCGTCACTCAGCGCCGGCGCCGCGCGCGTCGGCGCGCCGAGAATCACAGCGCGACCGCGCTCGGTGTACGCCATCGGGCTGGCGTCGAAGCGGACCAACTCGCCGCGCTCGGTCAGCGCGAGCAGCCCGCCGTCTACCGCGATCAGGCTCGCGGGGCCGAAGCGCGGCTGGCCCCACTTCACCGCGCCGGTCTTCCATTCCACGCAGCGCAGTTCTGCCGGCGCGGCGTCGGCGCGGCCGTGGGCGCCGTACAGGTAGTCGCCCACGCGCACCGGCGTGTTGTACTGGCACGACAGCGACTTATCGTTCGCCCACACCTCTTCGACCGCGTCCGCCTTCGGGCGGAACAGCGCGGCGCCGAGGCCGTAGGAGACCGTCAGGAAGATGTCGCCGTCCTTCACCAGCGGTGTCGCGGCGTTGACGCTCTCGCGGATGCGCGGCTTGAACGGCTGTGCGAACCGTACCGCCCCCGTCGCCGGGTCGAGCCCGACCAGCCCGTCGCGCGTCAGGAACACCGCCGTCGCCTTACCGTCGAGCCGCGCCACCACCGGCGACGAGTAGCCGGCCGCGTCGTCGGTCGCCTTCCACACCTCCTTGCCGGTAGTAAGGTCGAACGCGACCACGCCGGCGCCCTTCCCGCCGACGTTCACCAGCACCTTGCCGTCGGCGACGACCGGCGAGCACGCCACGCCGAAGAACCCCTTCTCGACGCGGTACTCGGCGAGGAGCGCCCGGTGCCAGCGGGCCTTGCCGGTGGCGAGGTCGAGGGCGTGCAGGTCGCCGTTGGCGCCGAGTGTCACCACGGTGTCGCCGGCGCCCGTGGGCGTGGCGCGCGGCCCCTCGTCGAACCCGAAGTCGTCGCGGTACTTCGCCCGGTAGCCGAACGCCCACACGCCCTTCCCCGTGGCCGGGTCGAGCGCCTCGACCTTCTCCTCGTCGCCGGTGCGGTGGAAGAGGACGAGCTTGCCGCCGGCGACGACCGGCCCGGCCCACCCCCGCCCGACCGGCCGCTCCCACGCGACCGGCGGCCCGCCGGTGGGCCACGCCCAGTTGAGGCCGGTTTCGGCGGAGTGGTTGTCGCGGTTCGGCCCGTGGAACTGCGGCCAGTCGGCGGCCGAAAGCGCGAGTGTGGGTGTGAGTGCGAGGGCGGCGAGGAGGTGGCGCATTGACACTCCGGGATTCGGTGGTGGGACCGGCGTCCCGCCGGTCCGAGTTCAGACCGGCGGGACGCCGGTCCCACCAGCAAGATTGCCGGCGCTCACCCCACCCCGGTGATGCCGTCGAGCAGCCTCCGCAGCTCCTCGACTTGGCGCGTGCAGTGCGCCACCGCCGCCGGGCCGTGCCGCACCGCCAGCGCCCGCACCGCCTCCACCAGCCCGAGCGTCGTGTCGGCGTCGACCACCGCGTTGGCGTCGGCGTCCAGCCCCTCGCGGAGCCGGGCCATCACTGCGGCCGGCGGCGGGTCGGGGAGCCCCGCCGGCGGGGTCAGCGCCTGCTCCACCCCCGTGCTCGCCTTCAGCGCCGCCTCCACCGCGTCGAACAGGAGCCGGTGCGTCTGCCGCTCGGCCACCGCCTGCCGCAGCAGGTCCGCGCCGACCTCGGCGGCGGCGGCGACGAGACGGCGGTCGTCGTCGTCGAACCCGGGCGGCGGCTTGTCGAACAGCTCCAGCGCCACCAGCGTGCTCCCGCCGACGGCCAGCGGCGCGGCGAGGACCGCCGACCGGCCGTGCTCGAACGGGAACAGGTCGAGCACCCCCGCCGCCCCGCCGCCGAAGTCGTTCAGCACGGCCGGGTCGGCCCGGCTCACCACCGACGCCGCCAGCGACTTGTTGAACGGCACGTCGCCGGTCGAGAGGAACTGCCCGTCCGGGTTGTACGCCACCGTCACGTCCGTCCCGTCCGGGCCGAGGTGGCGGATGACCAGCGCCCCGTCGGCCGCCCCGACCGCCCGGCCGGCGAACCGCAGCAGCGACTTCACCGCCATCGGCAGGGGCACCGGGTCGTTGAGCGCGGCGGCGGTGCGGACGATCGGCAGCACCTTCTCGACCGCCTCGCGGAACGCGGCGAGGGTGCGGTTCACCTCGCGCTGCCGCTTGGCCGGGCGGATGCGCTCGAGCTGCCGGGTGACGGCGGCGGTGAACGCCTCGCGGGTGAGGTCGGTGCTCTTGTCGAGGTAGTCGCGGACGCCCATGCGGAGGGCGTCGAGCGGGGTCGCCTGGTGGGCGAACCCGGTGACCATGATGGCGACGATCTCGGGCTGGAAGACGACGAGGTCTTCGAGGAGGCGGAGGCCGTCGCTGCCCGACCCGAGGTTCCAGTCGAGGACGGCGAGGTCGACCGGGTACTGGTTGGCGACGGTGAGGGCGGTCTCGGCGTCCGGGGCGGCGAACACGCGGACGCCGGGGACGCCGCGGAGCCAGTCCTCGAACGTCTTGCGGACGGACTCCTCGTCGTCCACGATCAGCACGGCGTCGGACATGGCGCGGCCCGTGTGTCGGCCCGCGTCACGCCGGGCCGTTCGCCAGTTCATGATACGCGGCGAGGGCGTCGGCGAACCGGCCGCCGAGGAGACGGGCGGCGGCGCGGACCCGCAGCGCGTCCGGGGTACGGCGGACCGACGCGCTGCGGCCGGCGAGATCGTCGGCCTCCGCGAAGCGCCCGTCGGCGAGCGCGGCGCGGGCGTCGGCGAGCAGCGCCGCGGCGTCCGCGTCGGCGGCGAACAGGAGCGCCAGGTCGGCCTTGCACCGCCGGCAGGCGGGGCCGGTGTCGTTGGAGGCTTTGCAGCACGGGCACGGGACGGGCATGAGGGTGGTATACGGCTCCGGGCGTGCGACGCACCGGCGGGTGGCCGCGGGCTTCAGCCCGCGCCCCCGGGGCTCACGCCAGCAGCTTCGTCACCACGCGGCCCGCCACGTCCGTCAGGCGGAAGTCGCGGCCCTGGAAGCGGTACGTCAGACGGGTGTGGTCCAGGCCGAACAGATGCAGGACCGTCGCGTGCAGGTCGTTGATGTGGATCGGGTCGCGCGTCACGTTCCAGCCGATCTCGTCCGTCTCGCCGACCACCTGTCCGCCCTTGATCCCGCCGCCGGCGGCCCAGATCGAGAAGCAGAACGGGTGGTGGTCGCGGCCGGTCACGCCGGGGCGGCCGGGGCGGTTCTCGCCGAGCGGGGTGCGGCCGAACTCGCTCAGCCACAGCACCAGCGTACTGTCGAGCAGGCCGCGCGCCTTCAAGTCCTTCACCAGCGCCGCCACGGGTTGATCGGCCATCCGGCAGTTGAACGGGAGCTCGACTTCGAGGTTGGAGTGGTGGTCCCAGGAGGCGTGGAACAGCGACACGAACCGCACCCCGCGTTCCACCAGCCGGCGCGCTAGCAAACAGTTCGCGGCGAACTGGCGGAACTGCCCGCGCCCGCCGCCGCGGTCGGCCCGCACGTCCGGCTCGGGGCGGTCGAGACCGTAGGCGTCGAGCGTGCGCTTGTCTTCCTTCGAGAGGTCGATGAGCTCCGGCGCGGCGGCCTGCATGCGGAAGGCGAGTTCGTAGGCGGCCGTGCGGCTGTTCACCTCCGGGTCGCCGATCGCCGCGGCGCGGACGCCGTTCAGGTCGCGCACCGCCTCGATCGTCCGCGCCTGGAGGTCGTTCGACACGCCCGGCGGGTTGTTGAGGTTCAGCACCGGCTCGCCCTGGTTGCGGAACAGCGTGCCGGCGTGCGTGCTCGGCAGGAACCCGCTCCCCCAGTTCGACGTGCCGCCGCTCGTCCCGCGTCCGGCGTTCAGCACGACGTAGCCGGGCAGGTTGCGGCTCTCGCTGCCGAGGCCGTAGGTGAGCCACGCCCCCATGCTCGGGCGGCCGAAGAACGTGCTCCCCGTGTTCATCAGCAGCTGACCGGGGTGGTGGTTGAACGCCTCGGTGTGCATGGAGCGGATGAGGCACACGTCGTCGGCGATGCTCCCGAGGTGCGGCACGAGTTCGGACAACTCCATCCCGCACTGCCCGTACCGCGCCCAGCGCCGCGGGCTGCCCATGACGGTCGCCGTGTCCTTCTGGAGGAACGCGAAGCGGACGTTGCGGGTGAGCGACTCGGGGAGCTTCTGGCCGTGCAGCTCGTTGAGCCGCGGCTTGCGGTCGAACAGGTCGAGCTGGCTGGGCGCGCCTTCGAGGTAGATGCAGATGCAGTTCTTCGCCTTCGGCGCGAAGTGCGGCATCTTCGGCGCGAGCGGCGACGCCGGTGCCGGGTCGGCGACGAGCCGACCGTCGTCGGCGAGCATCGACGCGAGGGCGAGCAGCCCGACGCCGTTGGCGCTGGTGGCGAGGAAGTCGCGGCGGCTCCGGATCGCGGCTTCGGTGGCGGGGGGCATGGGGTCGGTCCGGGGGGTCAGATCGGGGCCACGCTGACGCGGAACTGGTACGGGGACGATCGCGAGCCGACGACGAGGACGTTGTCGCCCAGGTGGAGCGGGGCGGAGGCGGTACCGGACCGGCCGCCGACCGGGGTCTCGTTGACGACGCACCCGAGGTGGCTGCCGCGGTCGCGGACCGACACCCCGCCCCGCCCGGCCACCAGCTCGCAGTGGTTGCGGGAGACGTTAAACGGGATGGCGTCGAGCAGCCACAGGTCGTTCAAATCAAGAGCCTCGGGCTCGTGGGCGTCGCTCGCCCGGCCGATCCGGAACGGGAACCGCGCGACCCGCAACCCCTCGTCCGGCAGGGTCTGGGCGGCCTTGCGGGTCAGCGGGTGGAGCACCGCCGCCCACCCGGTCGCGTGCCCGGCGGGAGTCGGGAGTTCGGGCAGGCCGGCGGCCGTGCCGAGCGCCACCCATTCCCCGGCCGGGTCGTCCGCCAGGGCAATTTCCCCAGCCACCTGCGCTGACAGCGACCGGAGCCGCTCGAACAGAGAGCAAAGGTAGCGGCGGGCGCCGACCGGGTCGGTGGTGAGGAGCTGTTCGAACTCCTCGCGGGACATCGCCGCGGCCCGGCCGGCGGTGGTCGCCCGGGCGGTCGCGGCCCGGGGCCGCTCCTCGACGAGGGCCATCTCGCCGAACACGTCACCGGGACCGAACAGCCCGACCCGGACGGCCCGGTCCGGCGGTCCGGCGAGGACTTCGACCTCGCCGGCGAGCAGGCGGTAGGCCCGGCCGGCGGGGTCGCCGGGGCGGAAGAACACGTGGCCGGCGGCGAAGTCGAGCTCGGTCATGGGCGAGTATCGGGACAGGTGGGGTGTGCCGAGGTCCGCGTTCTGTCTCATGGTATCACGCCGCTTCCGGCGCCGGGAGTGGCAACCGGCTCGACCTCGACCTTCCGCGTCTGCGTGTCCGACGACACCACGCGCACCCGCAGGCGGTCGCCGACCGTGAACGCCCCCGCCCAGCACTCGCGGCGCAGCAGCCCCCACACGTCCGGCCGCAGTTCCAGGAAGTAGCCGTACTCCATCACCCGCACCACGGGCGCGTCGAACTCGGCGCCGGCGGCGAAGACCGTCGGGTCGAACCACGGGTCGCGCTCGGGGTGGACGGCCCTGATCGACCCGTTGAATCCGTCCGCCCCGCCGACTTGCAGCACGACCGCCCGTACCCCCTGGCCGACCGCCAGCACGTCCTTCGGGTGGGAGATGCGGGACCACGAAATCTCCGGGATGCGGATCAACCCGGTCCGGCCGTCCGCCTCGACCCACGCGCCGTAGGGCTCCAGCCGCGTCACCACGGCGTCCACGATGTCGCCGACGGCGAGCGGGTTCATGGCGAGTCTCCGTCGCGGGGCGGCGGCTCGAACGGGTGGTCGAGGTACGGGTGTAGCCCGCGGAGACGGAGCCACGCGGCGACGAGCCAGTACACCGGCGGCAGCAGCGGCCCCCATCGCTCATACTGGCGGACGTGGGCGAGTTCGTGCGGCCGGCTGCGCTCCAGGCACGCCGCGTCGCGCGCCAGGATGACGTGCCCGATCGCCACCGCCGCGCCGCCGCGGAGCAGACGCCGCAGGCCGCCGCCGTGCGCTTCGACCACGCCGCCGCGCAGCCCCACCGAGCCGCCCGTCGCGGCGGCGAGCAGGGTCACCGCCAACCCGACGGCCGTGACCGGCGCAGCCCAGAGGTAAGCGAAGAAGCGTATCATCAGGGCGGGTTCGTTCTAGCCCCACTCCCCGCCCGCGCGTACACCACCCGGCACCACGCCGGAGGGTCGTCATGCGCCGCGTCCTGCTCGCCGTCGCGCTCGTCGGGGTCGTCACTGCCGGGGTCACGCTCCTCGCCGCCGCCCGCCTTCAGCCGCCCCGACCTGCGTCCGGCAGCGTCCGCGACCACGGGGCGAAGGGCGACGGCAAGGCCGACGACACCGCGGCACTCCAGGCCGCCATCGACACCGCCGCCGGCGCCGTGCACCTGCCGCCGGGGACGTACCGCGTCACGAAGACGATCCTCGTCGATCTCGACAAGACCGGGTTCGCGTCCATCTCGGGCGGCGGGTCGGCGCGCGTCGTGATGGCCGGCGCCGGGCCGGCGTTCAAGTTCGTCGGCACGCACGCCGGTACCGCCGCCCCCGCCACCGTCAAGGACAACGTGTGGGACCGGCAGCGCATGCCGTGCATTGATGGCGTCGAGATCGTCGGCGATCACCCGGAGGCGAACGGGATCGAAGCGGCCGGCACGCACATGCTCACGGTCACGCGCGTCCTCATCCGCCGCTGCCTCCACGGCATCCACCTCACCGGCCGCAACCGCAACGTCACCATCGGCGACTGTCACGTCTACCACAACCGCGGCGTCGGCATCTTCTTCGACCGCGTCAACCTGCACCAGACGAACGTCACCGGCAGCCACGTCAGCTACAACGGCGGCGGCGGGGTGGTGGTGAAGGCGGGCGAGGTGCGGAACCTCCACGTCAGCGGGTGCGACGTGGAGGCGAACCACGACAAGGACGGCCCGCCGACCGCCAACGTCCTCATCGACAGCACCGGCGGGTCGAACGCCGAAGTCGCCATCACCGGCTGCACGGTGCAGCACACGCGCAACGCCCCCGGGTCGGCGAACATCCGGGTGAAGGGGCCGAGCAATCCGGACAAGGGGACCACCGAGGTCCGCGACGGGCACGTGACCATCACGGGGAACGTGCTCAGCGACACGAAGGTGAACGTCCACCTCGACCACGCCCGCGGGGTCGTCGTCTCGGGGAACACGTTCTGGACCGGGGTCGAGTACAACCTGCTGGTCGAGAACAGCACGAGCGTGGTGGTCGGGCCGAACAACCTCGACCGCAACCCGCGCTACTTCCGCGAAGAAGACGGGTCGGCGAACGCGGTGCTGTTCCGGGACTGCTCCGACTGCACGGTTTCCGGGCTGTTCGTGAAGGGCACGCGGACCGCGCCGGCGGGCGTGGCGGTGGTGAAGTGCGACCGGATGCACCTGTCCGGCCTGACGGTCCTCGACTGCGACACCGCCGGCCTGCTGCTGGACGGGCTGACGCGGTCGCGGGTGACCGGGTGCGTGGTCCGCGACGACCGCCCGGGCGCCGGGGTGCCGCTGCGGGTCGTCGGCGGGGACGGCAACACGGTCGCGGACAACACCGTCGCCCCGGCGCCGCGCTGACCGTCGCCGGCGTGCGCCCCAGTTTTCTCCAAGACCGGCCGCCCGGCGACGAATGACCGCCCGACCCTCATCCGTCGGAGGCCGTTCATGCCCCGGTACTCGTTCGCCCTCGCCGGCTGTCTCCTCGCCGCACTCGTCGTGTCCGCCGGCCCGCCGGCGGCACCGTCGCGCGCCCTCCGCGCCGACCCGAAGGCCAAACCCGCACCGGCCGAGTTCGCCGGCGTGTGGGTCACCGAGCAGCCGAGCCCGAACGGCGACACGGTCCGCCGCCACGCCCTCCGCGTCATCGACGCCGACACCGCCGCGTGGACGCTCGCCCAGCACTCGGCCGGCGTCCGCGCCACCGTCACGACGCGCGGCCGCTACGAGATCGCCGGCGGCGAGTTCCGCCTCCACGTCGCCGAACGGTACGCCGGGGACGAGCAACTGCCGGTGCGCGACGACGACAAGAAGGGGCCGCGCGTCTACCGGTTCGCGTGGGACGGGCCTCAGAAGACCGGGTTCACCCTGGTCGCGCCCGGCGCCGACGCGGACTCGCCGTGGCGCACGATGGTGTTCCGCAAGGGCACCGAAGCGCCGGCCGTGGCGGCCGACCCGCTCACCCCGAAGGCACTGCTGACGATCGACCGCACCATCAAGAAGGAGCCGCGCTACGGCGAGACACCGCTGTACCTACTGCTCGCCTTCGGCCCGGACTCGACCGACCGCGTGTGGGCCGTGCTCGACGGCACCGTCCTGTACCTCGACAAGAACGGCAACGGCGACCTGACAGACGAGGGCGAGCGGGTCTTCGCACTCGCCCTGCCGGGCGACGGGGTGAATCGCCGCACCCCACTCTTCCAGGTGCCGGCGCTGGAGGCGAAGAGTGGCAAGCACACCGACTTCTTCCTGAGCGCGATCCGCCTCCCCCCGGGCGACGGGGTGTACGTGAAGATGGGGGTGAAGGTGAACGGGAAGACGCTCCAGGTCGCCGGGCCGACCGACCTGCGGATGACCGAGACGCCGGCCGAGGCGCGGGTGCTGGCGTTCGGCAGCCGGGTGGTGACGGCGCAGGTGTCGCACACCATGCCGGCGACGCCGGAGGTCGGCAAGGCGGTGGACTTCCGCGTCCGCGTCGGCACGCCGGGCGTCGGGGCGGGGAGTTTCGTGGGGTTCGGGAGCGAGGACCAGACGGCGAACCCGGTGGCGGAGTTCGAGTTCGCGGTCGGCGGGGCGCCGCGGCGGGTACTGCTGCCGCTGACCGAGCGGTGCTGCGGCGACCAGTTCTACGCCGCCGTCACCGCCCCGGAGGGCGCCCGGACCGGCATCGCCGCCGCCGCGGTGACGCTCAGCTACCCGAACTGCCCGTGGGGGCCGGTCGTCCCGACGACGACGCGGATCGACGTGATGACGCGACAGCCGTGAGGCGCCGGGTGTGTGGGAAACGACGAACGCCCGGGGTTCTCCCCGGGCGTTCGTGTTTGTGGGCCGCGGTCGGTCAGATGCCGTACTCGCCGCCGAACCCGATCTTCCCACCGAGCCCACCGCCGCCGATGTTGAAGCCGCCGCCGCCGCCGATGTTGAACCCACCGCCGCCGATGTTAAAGCCACCACCGCCGCCGATGTTAAAGCCACCACCGCCGCCGATGTTAAAGCCACCACCGCCGCCGATGTTGAACCCGCCGCCGCCGAACCCGCCACCGCCGATGTTGAACCCACCGCCGCCGAACCCGCCGATACCGCCGCCACCGAACCCGCCGCCACCGATGCCGCCGCCGAACCCGCCGCCACCGAACCCGCCGCCACCGATGCCGCCCCCGCCGCCGAGGTAGCCGCCGGGGATCTGCTGCTGCCGCTGGATCCCGCCGAGGCAGCCGACGTTCCCCTGGCGATACCGCCGAACCCGCCGCCGCCGATGCCGCCGCCGAACCCACCACCGCCGATACCGCCGCCGAACCCTCCGCCACCGATGCCGCCGCCGCCGATGTTAAAGCCGCCACCGCCGCCGATGTTGAACCCGCCCCCCTGCTGGTTGTTCCCCTGGATGTTGCCCCCCTGCTGATTGTTCCCCTGCTGGTTGGCTCCCCCGTTGATCTGTCCATTGATCCCGAACCCGACCTGCCGCGGCCGCCACTGGCCCGGGTTCTGGTACGGGATGAACGACCCCCGCAGCGTGTTGTTCTGGGCCTGCACGGGCGGGGTGCCGACGGCACCGGTCAGGGGGACGAGTGATGCCAGACCGAGCCCGAACGCTAGGTAGCCGAAAGAACGGTGGAGAGAGCGGAACATGTGTGGCCCTCAGGTCGTGCCGGGCAGTGGCACGGGTGTGAGGGCATGGCAACACCAAGATACTTGGTCAATTGGCAGATGCAAGGCACGGGCGCCACTCGGGCGAGCACAAGGCGAACGTGAGTAGGCCGCCGCGTGGCGTAGTAGTGGCTGCGCCGATCGGGAGGCGCCCGACGGTCGCGCCAAGGAGCCCCATGAAGTCTGGCCACAAACGCGAACGCCCGGGGAGAACCCCGGGCGTTCGCGTTTGTGGCTGCGGTCGGTCAGATGCCGTACTCGCCGCCGAACCCGATCTTCCCACCGAGCCCGCCGCCGCCGATGTTGAACCCGCCACCGCCGATGTTGAACCCGCCGCCGCCGAACCCACCGCCGATGTTGAAGCCGCCACCGCCGCCGATATTGAACCCGCCGCCGAACCCACCGCCGCCGATGTTAAACCCGCCGCCGCCGCCGATGTTAAAGCCACCCCCGCCGAACCCGCCGCCGCCGATGTTAAAGCCACCCCCGCCGAACCCGCCGATGCCGCC
>JAFKFQ010000407.1 GCA_017308215.1 bacterium
CGGAGCGTGAACGCTTCTCGACTCCGGAGTCCGGCGCGGATCGCCTGGCGCTCCGGGTCGGTGAAGTCGCGAACGAACAGGGGTGGTTTCATGACCCATTATTCGGGACCAACCACCCATTACCAAGGAACCGAATGAGACTCCACTAGATCCTGCGGCGAAAGCCGTGGGCCGTTGGCCTCCATTTTGCTTACGTCCAGCCCATCCGCGACGGAGATGAGATGTCCGACCAGGCGGTACCCGTCACACGGGCGACACTCGACGCCCGCTACCGCGCTGTCCGCGGACGCACGGAGCGGCTGTGCACGCCACTCGAGCCGGAGGACTATCAACTCCAGTCGATGTCCGACTGCAGTCCGCCGAAGTGGCACCTGGCACACACCACCTGGTTCTTCGAGACGTTCGTCCTCGCGCCCCACGCGACGGACTTTCGGGCGTTCCACCCGCTCTACGGCTTTTTGTTCAACTCGTACTACGACGCGGTCGGCGACCGGTGGCCGCGGCCGGCCCGCGGGCTCCTGTCGCGGCCGACCGTCGCCGAGGTGTACACCTACCGCCGGGTGATCGACGAGCGGGTGCTCGCCCTGCTGGAGGCTGCCGGCGAGCGAGCAGTCGCCGCGATCACCCCGCTCCTCGAACTCGGCCTGAACCACGAGGAGCAGCACCAGGAGCTTCTGCTGACGGACCTCAAACACGCCTTCGGGCTCAACCCGCTCCGCCCGCGGTACGCCCCGCCCGCGGACGCGCCGCGCGGCGACGCGGCCTCGCTGCAATGGGAACACCACGAGCCGGGGCTCCGGCGGGTCGGGTACGACGGGGCGGGGTTCGCGTTCGACAACGAGGGGCCGCGGCACCACGCCTACGTCGCCGCGTTCGAACTCGCTTCCCGCCCCGTGACCTGCGGCGAGTTTCACGAATTCGTCGCGGACGGCGGCTACGCCCGGCCCGAGTTCTGGCTCTCCGACGGGTGGGCCGCCCGACAGCGGCACGGCTGGGGGGCGCCTCTGTACTGGACCCGCGACGGCACCGACCCCGACTGGCGGGTGTTCAGCCTGCACGGCGACCGTCCGCTCGCCCCGGCCGAGCCGGTCTGTCACGTCAGCCACTACGAGGCCGACGCCTACGCCCGCTGGGCCGGCGCCCGGCTTCCGACCGAGTTCGAGTGGGAAACCGCCGCCACGGACCGGGCGGTCGGCGGCCACTTCCTCGACCCCGACCGCCTGCACCCGGCCGCCGGCGGCGGGTTCTACGGCGACGTCTGGGTGTGGACCGCCAGCCCCTACGTCGCGTACCCCGGCTACCGCCCGGTGGCCGGCGCGCTCGGCGAGTACAACGGGAAGTTCATGTGCAACCAACTAGTACTCCGCGGCGGGTCGTGCGTGACCCCCGCGGGCCACGTCCGCCCGACCTACCGCAACTTCTTCCCGCCCGACGCCCGGTGGCAGTTCTCCGGCATCCGCCTCGCCAAGGATTCCCCGGCATGACGAGCACCGAGCCCTCGGCACCCCCGGCCGACCGCTTCCGGGCCGACGTCCTTGCCGGCCTGTCCCGCCCGCGGAAGCAGTTGCCGGCGAAGTACTTCTACGACGCCGCCGGGTCGCGCCTCTTCGACGCGATCACCGAACTGCCGGAGTACTACCCGACCCGCACCGAACTCGGCATCCTCCGCGCCCGCGCCGGCGAGATGGCCGCGCGGTGCGGCCCGCGGTGCCTCCTGGTCGAACTCGGCGCCGGGAGCCTGACGAAGGTGCGCCTCCTGCTCGACCACCTCGGCCGCCCGGCGGGGTACGTCCCGGTGGACGTGTCCGGCGATCACCTCCGCGGAGCGGCGGCGGCGCTGGCCGGCGATTACCCCGCCCTCACCGTCATCCCGGTCGTCACCGACTTCGCGCGGCCGTTCCGGCTACCGGACGTGACCGCGGCCCGGCGGGTGGCCTTCTTCCCCGGCTCGACGATCGGCAACTTCGACCCGCCCGAGGCCGACGCGCTCCTGCGCCGCGTCGCCCGACTGGTCGGCCCGGGCGGCGGGCTCCTCCTCGGCATCGACCTCCGGAAGGACGCCGCCGTGCTGGAGCGGGCGTACAACGACGCGGCCGGGGTGACGGCGGCGTTCAACCGGAACCTGTTGGTGCGGATCAACCGCGAGCTCGGGGCCGACTTCGACCCGGCCGCGTTCCGGCACGTCGCGTTCTACGACCGGGCGTGCTCGCGGGTCGAGATGCACCTCGTCAGTACCACCGCCCAGCGGGCGCGAGTCGGAGACGCGGCCTTCGCCTTCCGCCCCGGCGAGTCGATCCACACCGAGAATTCGTACAAGTACGACGTCGCCGAGTTCGCCACCCGCGCCGCCGCATGCCGGCTGCGGCTGGACGAGACGTGGACCGACCCCCACGGCGACTTTGCCGTCCTGTACCTGACCGCGGTGTGACCCAGACGCCCGGAGGGCATCCGTGAAGGCGCCGTGGGACGGGGTCGTGCCGACCGGGTCGGGCCGGACAGAATCTGCCACGCTTCGGCGGGGCGCGGCGGTGGCGGCCTAATGTTCGCACTCCGCGACGTGTCGAAGGGCTACGCCGGGCGGCCCGCACTCGGCCCGCTGTCGCTGGACCTGCCGGCCGGGCGGACCACGGTGCTGATCGGCCCCAGCGGGTGCGGCAAGTCCACGCTCCTGCGCCTGCTGATCGGGCTCGTCGAGCCCGACACCGGCACCGTTACCTTCGACGGCACGCCGGTCACCCCGGTGACCGCCCGGGCGGTCCGGTTGCGGGTCGGGTACGTCATCCAGGACGGCGGGCTGTTCCCCCACCTCACCGCCCGCGGGAACGTGACGCTCATGGCCCGCCACCTCGGCCGCGACCGCGCCGCGACCGCCGCCCGCGTGGCCGAACTCGCCGACCTCGCCCGGTTCCCGCCCGACGGCCTCGACCGCTACCCGCACCAGCTCTCCGGCGGCCAGCGCCAGCGGGTCGGGCTGATGCGGGCGCTGGTGCTCGACCCCGCCGCCCTGCTCCTCGACGAGCCGCTCGGAGCCCTCGACCCGCTCGTCCGCGCCGACCTCCAGGCGGAACTCCGCGACATCTTCCGCCGGCTCGGGAAGACGGTGGTGCTGGTGACGCACGACCTCGGCGAGGCGACGTTCTTCGCCGACCGGGTGGTGCTCCTGCGGGACGGCCGGGTCGTGCAGGAGGGGAGCCCGGCCGACCTGTGGCACCGCCCGGCCGACCCGTTCGTCACCCGGTTCGTGCAGGCCCAGCGCGGGCCGGAGGTGCCCGCGTGAGGCCGCCGAGCGCCCCGCACGCGCTGCCGCTGCTCGCCTGCTGCGCCCTCGCCGCGGTGATCCCGCTGGTGCCCGGCTGTGCGCCGGCGGCGAAGCCGGTCGTGATCGGGGCGAAGAAGTTCACAGAATCTGTGATCCTTGCCGAGACGGGCGCGCAGCTCGCCCGGCACGCCGGCGCCGCGGCCCGCCGCGACGACCTCGGCGGTACCCCCGCCCTCTGGCTCGCGCTGACCCAGGGCGATATCGACGCCTACCCCGAGTACACCGGCACCATCACCCGGCAGATCCTGAAGGCCGACCCGCCCGACCTCGCCGCGGCGCTCGCCGCCCACGGCGTCCGCGTCTCCCGCCCGCTGGGGTTCCGCAACAACTACGCCCTCGGCATGCGCAAGGACGTGGCCGCCGCGAGGGGCATCACCAGGGTCTCTGATCTCCGCGCCCACCCGGCCCTCCGGCTCGGGTTCATCCACGAGTTCCTGGACCGCCCGGACGGCTGGACCGGCGTGAAGCGGCACTACGGCCTGCCGCAGACGGACGTGCGGGGGATGAACCACACCCTCGCCTACCGGGCGCTGGTGGAGGGGGCGATCGACGTGACCGAGGTGTACACCACCGACGGCGAGATCGCCCAGTACGACCTGCTCGTGCTGGACGACGACCAACACTTCTTCCCGGCCTACGAGGCGGTGTGGCTCTACCGCGCGGACCTCGGCGAGCGGCACCCGGCCGTGGTCGATCAGCTCCGCCGGCTGGAGGGCCGCATCACCGAGGCGCGGATGCAGCGGATGAACGCCGCGGTCCAGGCGGACAAGCGGGAAGAGGGCGCGGTCGCGGCCGAGTTCCTGCGGGCCGAGTTGGGTGTCGCGGCCGGCACGTCCGACGGCACCCTCGCCTCGCGCGTCCTGGCAACGACCGGCGAGCACCTCCTGCTCGTGGTCCCGTCGCTCCTGACCGCGGTGCTCGTGGCCGTCCCGCTCGGGGTGGTCGCCGCCCGCCGGCCGTGGGCGGGCCGGGTCGTCCTCGCGGCCGCCGGCGTCCTCCAGACGATCCCGTCGCTCGCGCTGCTGCTGTTCATGATCCCGGTGATGATGTGGCTGGTGGGTCGGGGGACCGGCGCCCCGCCCGCGGTCGCGGCGCTGTTCCTCTACAGCCTTCTTCCCGTCGTCCGGAACACGCACGCCGGACTGACGGGCATCCCGGGATCGCTCCGCGAGGCGGCGGCGGCGATGGGGCTGCCGCCGCTGGCGGCGCTGTGGCGGGTGGAGTTGCCGCTCGCGGCCCCGACGATCCTGGCCGGGGTGCGGACGGCCGCGGTCATCAACGTCGGGACGGCGACGCTCGGCGGGTTCATCGGGGCCGGCGGGTACGGCCGCCCGATCCTCCGCGGGATCGACAAGTTCGACGTGCCGCTGATGCTCGAGGGCGCGATACCGGCCGCGGCGCTGGCGCTGGCCATCGAGGCCCTGTTCGGGCTGGTCGAACGCCTCGTCGCCCGCCGGGGCTGACGGCGACTACCCGTGGGCCAGGAGGTGGTGGACGCAGGTGACGGCGAGGGAGCCGTCGCCGACCGCGAACCCTACCCGCTTCGTGGAGCCGGCCCGAGCGTCGCCGGCGGCGAGGACGCCCGGCACGGTGGTTTCGAGCGGGCAGGGGTCACGGCCGGCGAGCGGCCAGCGGCCGGTCCGGAGGGCGTCGGACCCGGTGAGGACGTACCCGTGCTCGTCCCGCGCGACCTCCGCCGGGAGCCACCCGACCGCCGGGTCGGCCCCGATGAACACGAACACCCCCGAGCACGGGAGCCGCTCCCGCCGGCCGTCGGCCGTGTGCCGGAGGGTGGCGCCTTCGAGGTGGTGCCCGCCGTCGACCTCCGCGACCTCGGCGCCCTCGTGGACGGTCACGTTCGCGGCCGCCCGCACCCGGCTGACGAGGTACTCCGACATCGTCTCCGCCGGCGGCCGGCGGACCACGAGGTGGACCCGGCGGGTCGCGCAGCACTCGGCCAGGTGCACGACCGCCTGCCCGGCCGAGTTCCCGCCGCCGACCACGACCACGTCGCACTGGTCGTAGAGGACGGCCTCGACCGCGGTGCAGAGGTAGTGGATCCCCGCCGCCTCGAACCGGTCGGCGCCGGCCGCCGGGAGCCGGCGCCACCCCACCCCCGTGGCGGCGAGCACCACCCGCGCCCGGACGGTCGTCGCGCAGTCGAGGTGGAGCACCCGCGGGGCCCGCGGGTCGGCCGGCACCTCGACCCGCTCGACCGCGACCGGGGCCGCCATCCGCGCCCCGAACTTGAGCATCTGGAGGACGCCGCGGGTCGCCAGCTCGGCCCCGCTGAGCCCGGCCGGGAAGCCGATGAAGTTCTCGATCTTCGACGACCCGCCCGCCTGCCCGCCGGGGCCGAGGCGGTCGAGGAGGAGCGTCGACAGCCCCTCCGACGCGGCGTAGACCGCGGCCGCGATCCCGGCCGGCCCGGCGCCGACGACCGCCAGGTCGACCAGTTCGCCGGGGCACGCCCGCCAGACACCGGCCGACTGGGCGAGTTCCCGGAGCGTCGGGTTGAACAGCACCTTCCCGTTTCCGCAGTCGACGACCGGCCGCGGGCTCCCGGGGGCGCGGGCGGCCAGCGCCGCCCGGCCGGCGTCGGTGTCCGAGTCGAGCCACCGGAAGGGGACGAAGTTCTTGTACAGGAACTCGCGGACCAGGTTCGTGTCCTTACAGTACCCGGCGCCGACCACGGTGATCCCGAGCCGGCCGAGGCTCGACAGGAGTTCCCGGCGGCGGGTGAAGGCGACGATCAGCTTCTCCCCGAAGCTGGGGACGCGGTTGAGCAGGGTGCGGATCTGCCCGTGCGGTACGCGGAGCAGGCGGCTGGGGCCGCGGGCGTACCCGCCGACGAGCGCCGGCCGGCCGGTCAAGAGGTCAATGTCGCCGCTGAACCCGCCGGGCCGGTGGCTGGCGATGACGCCGCCGGCCGGGTCGCGGATCTCGATCTCCCCTTCCTCCACGACGAAGAGGTCCACCTCGGCGGTCCCGACGGGGAAGACGACGGCCCCGTCCTCGTACACGGAAACCGTTGCGAGTGGTCGCAGGAGGCGGAGTTCGGCGGGGGTGAGAAGCGGGAATGCCGTCGGGTCGGCTTCTTGGGACATACACCACCATCCGGAGGCGGGCGACGCACACGGCAGGCGATCCCGCGCCACCCCCACGACAGAAGAGCAACCCCGTTCGCCTGGATCAGTTCACGCCGGAACCGGGCCGCAACTGGGATTGATAGAGTCGGTTTACAAGGTTCTGCTCTCTCTCACAGATCCTCTGCATGCCAAAGGTGGGAGGAGAAATGAATCCCATCAAGGGTGCGTGGGCGAGTCTTCTCGTCACAACTTGGCAATCGTAGCGGCACGAAGTCCCGCAACCACATCCAGGCACCTGCCACACACCCGGACCGCCTTGGCCACCCGCCGGGCCGGCTCGACCCCGCCGCATCGCCGCCGGCCGACCGAACTCCGTCGAGAAGTGCTCCGAGTCAGCCGTGTCGGACGAACTGGTCAAGGTCTCTCAGTAACGATGCGAGAAAGGCCCGCGCATCGCCGCCTTCAGCCGGGGGAGGTACGGCCGTGAACCCGGTCTTGCGGTGGAAGCGAGCTGCCATTCGCACCGCCAGCCGCTCTCGCCCGGCCCTCTCCATGCCGGGGAGTCGCTGCAACAACGACCGGATCACCGCCCGGTCCGTCGGGTCTAGCGCCGCCAGCTGCGCCGGGGTGAAGGCGATCTCGGGCGGGGCGTCCTTGAAGAGTTCGTCCTCCGACTCCGGCCCCTCTCCGGCCCACCGCTCGCGCACCACGATCGTCCCGGCGGCCAGGTCGCCGAGCCGCTGGCGGTTCGCGGTCAGCAGGATCAGCGTCGACCCGAGGAGGAAAAAACTGGGGAGGAAGTCGCCCGCCGCGAGCAGGTTCCGCACCCCCGCGGACACCGCATCGACCGGCGCCCCGCCGAGCCGGACCACCCGGATGTGGGCGAACCGCTTCCCCGGCGTCTGGCCGTTCCACCGCACCTCGAAGTACACCCCGTACCCGAGCCACACCAGGTACAGCAGCGTCACCAGTACTGCCGCCAGCACCTTCGACGGGCTCTCGAACGGGTTCGCCGCCCCGAGCAGGGCGAAGACGATCGCCCCGATCATCCCGAGGACCAACGACAACAAAACCTTCCACACCCAGTCCACCATCTGGGCGACGAACCGCGAGCCGAGCCCGGCGAGTTCGAGGTCGAGCCCGATCTGCTCGGGCGTGTCGATCCGCATTTCGTCCGCCCAGCGCATGCCGTCACCTCCGCCGTCCGGTATACTCGATCTCCCCGTCCCGGAGCCCGTATGCCGACCGCCCCCCGCGACCGCTGGCGCGAGCTGTCCGGCCTGCTCGACCGCGCCGCCCGCCGCGGCCCGGCCGGGATCACCGCCGAGCAGGTGCGCCAGCTCTGTCGGCTGTACCGGCAGGTGACGATCGACCTGTCCCACGCCCGCGCCGCCGGCGGCGACCCGGCGCGAATCCAGTACCTGAACGCACTCGCCGCCCGCGCCCACGGCCAGGTGTACGCGGCCGAACGGGTGCGGCTCCGCCCGGTACTCGGGTTCGTCACCGGCGGGTTCGCCCGGACCCTCCGCCGCAACTGGCGGCCGGTCGCGGCGGCGGCCGCGGTGTTCCTGCTCAGCACGCTCGCGTCCGGGCTGGCCGTCGTCCGCGACCCGGAGCTCGCCTTCTCGCTGTTCGACGAGCGGATCGTCGAGTACGAGAACCTGCGGCTCGAGAAGCAGGAGGGCGAGTACCGCGGGAACTTCACGTTCGACGCGTCCGACAGCCCGCTGGTGGCGGCGCAGATCGTCGGGAACAACGTGAAGGTGGCGGTGCTCGCGTTCGCCCTCGGGGCGCTCGGGTGCGGGCTCGGCGTGCTCCTCCTGGTGTTCAACGGCCGGATGCTCGGTACGCTCTCCGGGCTGGTCTGGAACGGCGGCTATTTCGTCGGCTTCTACTCGCTCGTGATGACGCACGGGGTCTTGGAACTGACCGCAATTTGCATCTCGGCCGGGGCCGGGTTCCGGCTCGGGTGGGCGGTGCTGGCGCCGGGCCGGCGGCCGCGGGCGGACGCGCTGCGGGCGGCGGCCGGGGACGCCTTCGGGCTGTTGGCCGGGGCGGTGGTCATGCTCGTCGTCGCCGGGGTGATCGAGGCGTTCGTCACCCCGCACTTCGGCGCCGCCGCCCGGTGGTCGGTCGCCGGCGGGACGGGGGTGCTGTTCGCCCTGTACGTCGCGCTCGCGGGGCGGGGCGGTCACAGCCGGCCGCCGAGCATCACCTCCAGGTAGCCGTTCACCACCGGCGGGGTGATGTTACCCGGCTCGGCGTCCACCACCAGCCCGCCGGCGTGGCGGACCCGTTCCAGCACCTCCGCCCGCTCCCGTAGCAGGCCCACCGCCGCCGCCTTGCGGAACCCGTCGCGCTCGGTTTCCGGCACGGCGCCCGCCGCCCGCGCCAGGAACGCGTCCTTCAGCGCCGCGAACAGGACGACGTGCCGCCGCGCCGCCAGGCTCAGGTGCGCCACCATGTCGGCCGCCGTCGTGCCGTCCACGAAGTCGGTCAGCACCACCAGGAGCGACCGCTTCGGGTGCCGCGCCGTCACGAGCTTCAGCGCCCGGGCGTGGTCCGTCTCGGTGAAGTCGCCGGCGAGCGCGTACAGCGCCTCGGCGATCAGCCGGTTCTGCGCCAGGTTCCCGCGCGGCGGGAGCCAGGCGTGGACCTTCCCGCTGAACGCGCACAGCCCCACGCGGTCGCCGCGGGCCAGCGCCACGTGCGCCAGCAGCAGCGCCGCGTCCACCGCGAAGTCGAGCTTCGACGTGCCGCCCTCGGTCGCGTTCATCAGCCGGCCGAAGTCCACCAGGAGCAGCACCGTCTGGTTCCGCTCGGCCTCGCGGTGGCGGACGGTCAACCGGCCGCGGCGGGCGGTCGCCATCCAGTCCACCTGCCGCGCGTCGTCGCCCGGGACGTACTCGCGGAGCGACTCGAACTCGGTCGAGCCGCCCTTGAACCGCACCCGCCGGAGGCCGAGCGCCGCCAGCCGGTCGGACCGCGCGAGCAAGTGGTATCGCTCCAACTGTGACAGGTTCGGGTACACCCGCGCCTCGCCGGTCGCCGGCGCGCCGGCCGGCAGCTCCCAGAGCCCGAGTGCCGACCGGTAGCGGAGGGCCAGCGGCCCCCACTCGAACCGGCCGCGCGACCGCGGCCGGATCGTGTACTCCCAGCGCCCCTCGCCGTTCGGCGGGACGACCAGTTCGCCTTCGGCGTCGGCGTCGGCGTCGCGGAACCCGGCCGGCGGGGAGTCACGGAGCCGCACCCGCAGCCACTGCCGCGAGCGGTTCTCGACGCGCACCGCGACGCGCTGCTCCTCGCGCACCGACATCCGCTCCGGCGCCAGCCGCTCCGCCCGCACCGCTGTCCGTCGCGGCGACGCCACCAAATCGATGAGCGTGACGAGCAGCACGGCGAGGTTCGCCGTCGCGAACGCCGGCCACACCGCGGGGAAGACGAGGAGCCCGAACGCCGCCGCCGCGAGCGCGGCGCCCACGGCCAGGAACCGGGCCGACGGGACAGGCGTCATCGCGGGATCTCCGTCCGGCCGAGCACCTCGTCGAGCACGTCGTCGGGCGTGAACCCGTCCACCTCGGCCCCCGGCTTGAGGAGCAGCCGGTGCCGCAGGACCGGCTTGGCGACCGCCTTGATGTCGTCGGGCAGGACGTGGGCGCGGCCGTGCAGCGCGGCGCGCGCCTTCGCCGCGGTCAAGAGCATCAGCCCGGCCCGCGGGCTCGCCCCGACCTCGACGCGCAGGTTCTCGCGCGTGCCGCGGACGACCCGCGCGATGTACCCGAGCAGCTCGTCACGGATCGTCCGCTCGGCGATGTCGTCGCGCGCGGCGAGCAGGTCGGCGGCGGCGCCGACGCGCCGGAGGTCGAAGCGGTCCAGGCTCTCGACGCGCAGCCCGCGCTGGTGGACGCGGAGCACGTCCACCTCGCCGGCCTCGTCCGGGTACGCGGCCAGCACCTTCATCATGAACCGGTCGAGCTGCGCCTCCGGGAGCGGGTACGTCCCCTCCTGCTCGACCGGGTTCTGGGTGGCGAACACGGTGAACACCGGCGGCAGCGGGTGCGACACGCCGTCGGCCGTCACCTGGCGCTCCTGCATCGCCTCGAGCAGCGCGGCCTGCGTCTTCGGCGGGGCGCGGTTGATCTCGTCGGCCAAGAGCAACTCGCCGAACACCGGGCCGCGGCGGAACCCGAACGTCTGGTCGCGCGGGTCGAACACGTTCGTGCCGATGATGTCGGCCGGCATCAGGTCCGGGGTGAACTGGACGCGCTTGAACTCGCACGCGAACAGCCGCGCCACCACCCGCACGAGCAGCGTCTTCGCCGTCCCGGGCGGCCCCTCGATCAGCACGTGCCCGCCGGCGAACAGGGCGACGAGCACCTGCTCGACGAGATCGTCCTGCGAGACGACGACCTTTTCGATCTCGCGGCGGGCGGCGGCGTGCAGGTCAGCGAGGCCGGAGGGATTCACGGGCGGCGGTCTCCAGGTCGTGCAGGGCGGTCAGGAACGCGGCGGCCCCGCGCCCGCCGGGCGGCGCGGCGGCGGTGAGCAGCCGCGTGAGCTTGTCGGCGTTCGCGCCGCGGCGGCGGGCGGCCTCGCGGGCGACTGCCTCGGGCGGGGTGCCGGCGGGGAGCCCGAGTTCGGCTTCGAGGCGGCGGCGCAGGTCGTCGCGGACCGTGCGGAAGGCGTCGGCCCGGTCGCCGTTTCGCTCCAGCAGCCCGGCGAGCGCGTCGAGGAACTCTTCCTTCGACCGCCGCGCCGGCGGCGGGTCCGGGCGCACCGGGCCGAACCGTACGCCGGCGTGCCACAGCACCAGCGCCGTGAGCGCGAGCGCCTGGAGGGTGACGCCGAGGACCGGCGGGCGGAACAGCAGTGCCATCACGTCCGGCCGGTCGCGGAGGCCGTGGCAGTACTCGTCGAACGCGATCCGGGTGCCGGGCCGGGCGGCGAGCATGGCGTCGGCGAGGCGGCAGGCGAGGACGGCGTTGTCCTCGCCGCGGAGGTGGTCGTTGGCGAACACGTCCGGGCGGTGGAGGAGCCACACCTCACCGCGGCCGCGGGCGTAGACCGTCACCAGCGGCCGCCCGCCGACGGTCCCCCAGGTGTCGATCCCGGGCGGGCCGGACACCTCGGCGTCGCCGGCGAGGACGTGGCCCACGTCCGGTGCGACCGCGGTGAACGCCTCCCCCCTCCGGAACGCCGGGGGCATCTGGACGGCGCTCGGCGCGGGCCGCGGCGCCCGGAACCCCGTGACGGAGACGGTGATTCCCAGCTTCGCGGCGACCTCGGGATCGTCGTCCGCGAGCAGCACCACGCCGCCGCGCCGCACCCAGTCGTCGAGTGCGGTCGCCTCCTTCGCGCCGAGCTTGTCCGGGAACAGCAGCCAGCGCACGTCGCCGCCGGCGGGCGGGCGGCGAGACCGCTCGACCGGGTAGCCGAGCCCGTCCAGCAGCAGGTACGCGGCGCGGAACCCGCCCTGCGAGGCGTCGTAGCTGGTGCCGTAGCCGACCTTCTCCGGCCCGCCGCCGAACAGCAGCCCGACCACCGCCAGGAGCAGTACGCCGACCGCCGGCACCGCCCACCACAGGCGCGAGGCCGGGTCGGGCGGGGGGGCGCCGGGCTGGGTGTCGGGGGCGGGCGGCATGGGGGTGGGTCAGGCGGTGGCGGCGAGGCGGTCGTACCCGGTCAGACAGTCCTCGTACCGGCTGCGGCCGCACGGGGTTTGGCCGTACCAGTGGTCGTCGAGTACGTCCACCATCACCCGCAAGGCGGCCCGGACGTCCGCCCGGTCGGCGGCCCGCTCCAGGTACTCGCGGTTGGTGTACGCCTTCTGGAAGCCGACGCGGCCGCGCTCGTCGAACCGGTAGACGAGCGACAAGAAGAGGAACCGCACGGCCTCGGTGTAGTCTCCGGCGTCGGCCCGGCGGGCGGCCTCGGCCCGGTACTCCGCCGACCGCCGTACCCGCTCGGCGTGGTGTGCGTCGGCCCGCGCCCGCCCGCCGGCCGCGAGCGCCCACCGCAGTTGCAGAACGATGTGGGCGACCAGCGCGACGAGCAGCAGCACGCAGCCGATCAGGAGCGCCCAGAACAGGACCGGGGCGGTGTCGTACAGCGTGCCGAGCCAGGCGAAGGCGTCGGCCAGGGCGCGAAGCACCGTCCGGAGCCAGCCGGCGGACAACCCGCCCGACTGGAACTCCGGCCGGGCGAACACCTCGGCCGCCTTCCGCTGGATCGCGTCCGGCGCTGGTGGTGTCATCGGCGGCCCCGGTCGTCGTAATCGTCGTCGTAGTCGTCGTCCCGGCGGCGGCGGCGCGGGCGGTCGTCATCGTTGTCGTAGTCGTCGTACTCGTCGTCGCGGCGGCGCGGGCGGTCGTAGTCGTCGTCCCCCCCGCGGAGGGCGGCGAGCTCCAGGTCATACCCCTCCTTGCGAATGCGGAGGTCGAGGTACAGCAGGGTGGTGCAGACGGCGGTGTACGTCGTGAAGACGATTCCGACGAGCACGGAAACCAGAGTCGTGACGCTGTGGTTGAGCGGGTTGAGCTGGACCTGCGGGCCGTTCGGCCCCGGGATCACCTCCTGGGCCGGCATGACGGCGCCGAGCACGCCGCCGACCGTCCCCTGGATGACCGCGTTGACGAACCCGACCAGGAAGAGCACCCCGAACACGCGCCACCAGAACCCCTTCACGAGTTCCGAACTCCGGCTCAGCGCCTCCCCGACACCGAGGCGCTCCAGCACCACGATCTGGCCGACGAACGCGTAGATGATGGCCAGGTAGATGCCCGGGAGGCAGCAGAGCATGGTGCCGACGAACACCATCAGGCCGACGACGATTGACACCCCGAGCAGCGGAAGGAACCGCCTCAGGGCGTAGGACAGCGCGGTGCCGACGCCGACCCGGTTGCCGGCGTACTCCTCCATGATCACGTGGAGGATCGCGGCGTTACCGATCGGCTGGAGGACGAGGGTGAGGAACAGGACGTACAGGCCGATGCCGGCCCCGCCGAGGATCACCACGGGGTCGAGCGGGTTGCCGCCACCGCCGGCGCCGCCGTTGCCGATCACCTCCACGGCGAACGGGGCGACGAGTTGGAGGACGATGACCGGGCCGAGGACGAGCAGGTTAATGACGTAGAACGCCGGAAGCCGGGCGAACAGGAGTTTCAAACCGCGGTCGAGGATGTCGCCGACGGTCATCTCGCCAAGGGGAAACTTCACCGGGCCTCCGGGTCAAGAGCCGTGCGGCGGGCGGGTGGACACATAAAGAATCGTATTGTCGAATCCCGGCCCCGCCGGTCGCAAGAAAATTCACCTCTCGGCCGGCTGGCAAACGAAAACGGGCCGCAGATTATTCTGCTATCCGCCAAGACCGGACTGACCACATCCCGAACGCCTCCTCCCCGCTACACGCCCGCACCGCCTCGGCCCCCGCCGGGCCGGCTCGACCCCGCCGCACGCCGCCGCGTGGACCAGGGCGGTGCTCGAAAGCACACTGGAGACGGCCACAGGCGATTGTCCCCGATCGCGTGCGAGGCGTTCCTCGGCCACAGCTTGCACTCGCCCCAGCTCTCCCAGGTCGAGATCGAAGTCTTCCTATCGTGCAGTTGCTCGCCTCGGACAACGAGTGGGAGCAGGCCGAGCGGGAGGTGACGGAGAGAAGGCGCGGGCTTTCAAAGTTCCGGGCACCCTCATTTGCCGGTGTAGTAGGGTATCAGCGGCGCAAGGTTCGGATCGAGTGGGGCATTAGGTTCCCGTGGTCGCATCTGCCGGCTCGTGATGTCAATCTCGAGCTCAGAAAGTGGAGGTGTGAACTCCTTGTCGATGAAGATCATCTGGGTGCCAGAGAGTTCGCCCTTTTTGAGCTCGTAGAGCAGACCGTAGAACCCCTCGAAGTTGGACCGGTTCTCCCGCTCGCTAATGTTCTTCATCGCCGAGTCGATCATTAGAAGCCCGGGAAGCGGGGCCTTGAGCGACGCCGCGACCCGGTGCAGGGCGACGGCGAAGCACGCCTTGAACAGATTCTTCTTTCCGCCGCTACTGATGGTCGCGAACGACGTGACCTGTTTCTCCCCCTCTGCAGCACCAGTGATCTCGGGGAAGAAGTTGGTCGTCGGGATGCTGACGATGTCGTCGTGCTTGAACCCGGGGATCTTCGCCCGGAGCAGGCAGTCGAGATAGTACGCTTTCAGACGTTCGATGTTCTGGGAATCCCTCTCGGCATCCTCCTTGGCCACTTTCAGCCGCTCCCGGACCTGCCTCGCCCGGACCTCGATCTCGGCGATCTCCTCTCGCTGCTTATCGACCGCCTTTGCAAGTACGACCAAGCCGGCGAGGCTATCCGCCTCCTGAAGCAGGGCCGCTCGCTCCCGCTCCTTGACGAGGTAACCCGACAGGTACGCCGAGTCGAAAGCGGCCGACGCCTCGTTCCGCTCGCGCTCGACCTTCTCCTTCCTGGCGCCCAGCTCGGCACGCCGCCGGCGGAGCGTGTCGAGGCTCTGCACGTGCCGGTCGATGATCTCCTGCAGTTCGGCGGTACGGGCCTTCACGTCGCGGTCGACGACCGCTTCCTCAGTGGGGTCGGGCGTCAGCACCTGATCGGACTGCCCGCAAACCGCACATGCGTCCTCGCCGCGCGGGGGAAGCGTCTGGGCGCACCGGGGGCACGCATGGAACGCCACTCCGGACAGAACGGCCTTGGCCGACCGAGCGCGCTTAAACTTGATAGAAAGTGTCTCTAGCTCGTTCATGTGTCTTCGATCGTTGTCGAGCGACTCGGTCAGATCGACGAGCGCCGCCTCGATCCGAGCGAGCTCCTCGCTCAACTCGCGCGACTCGGCACGGAGCGACTCGACGGCGTGGTTAGTGGCCGACGCCCGACTCAGGTCCCGCCCCGCCTGGATCTCCCCGCCGATGGCGGAGGCCCGTGCGCGGATGCCCTGTACCCGCTGCTCGATCTGGTCTTGCGACTCGACGCCGACGTCCTTGAGCACTTTGGCGATCCCGGCCAACGACGACTGCAAGGCGAGCCGCTGTCCCCTCAGCATGTCGAGTTGCGCCTCGAGTTCAGCGACCTTCTCGTCGTGGAACCCGATCACGTAGCGGATCACGTCCCGGCTCTTCAGCCGCTTGTAGTCGTGAGCCGAGTCCTCCAAGTGGAAGAAGGAGGAGTCCATGTCGTCCTGGTCGAGGTAGCAGTACCAGAGAAGGTCCCGCATCGACAGGCGGCGGAGGTCGGACTCCTCCTTCACCTTACTCGTCCTCACCTTCGGCGGGACGACGCCGGAGCGCCAGAAGATCAGATCGGAGAGGTGCTCGACCCCAGTCCCGGGAATCACCTCCCCACCGGGCGTGCGCGCGGGCAAGCTCATCTCGTGAGCCTCGTCGCCTTCCCCCCACTGAGCGACGACGCGGTCCGAATCCCGCGGCCGCTCGATGCGGAGCGGCCCCTTCTCCAGTTCGAGGAAGAGGGTGGCGGCGACGAATTCGCTCTGCATCGCGGGGGTGGGCTGGATCTTGCCACCGAGGCAGTAGTCGATCATCCGCGCGATGCTGGTTTTTCCGGCCCCCATCTGCCCCCAGAAGTAACTGACTTCGGAGAACGGGATGGCGACCTCCCCGCGGGTGAAGGTCAACACCAGCTTGGTCAGGCGAAACTTCATGGGGCACCCTCGCGGGAGCCGTGCAAGCCCCGATACGGGCGGGGAGAGTTACACGTCATCGGCTGTGATCTCCTCGCCCCACTTCATGTCCGTTATTTCAGGTATGACTTGGTACACGAAGTCCTTGAGTCTTGTGGCCGAGAACGCCCCAAACGCTTTCGCGATGACGTCGCTGCGGCGTGTCTGGTCGGCGTAAAGTTCGTTGGCCCGGAATTGGTCGGCCAGCTCGCGCCCGGCGTCGGTCAGTCCGATCTGGACCGTGTGCCCTTCCAGGCCGACTCGGATGAGCCCTCGGGCGACGAGCAGTCCGAGCCAGCGGCGGTAGCGGGCGTCCCAGGGGCCATACCGGAAGCGGATCATCTTGCTCTCGATCGAGGTCCGCTCGCGCGGGACGACTTCGGCCTGTTTGGGGTCCTTCTGCTCGTGGCGGAGCGCTCGTTCCAGGCACGTCGGGTAGCGGAGCAGGAAGTCGAGCTTGGCGAGCTTCGTGATCCCCTCGACGGCCTTCGCCTTCGTGGCCGCCGACTTCTTCCGCAGGTCAACGCCGCGGACTAAGACAAGCAGCCTCCCGAGGTGGAAGTCGTCCGTGTTCTCGGTTTCGGCGGCCGCCTTGAGTAGTTTGAGGCTCATGCCGCGGGCTCCTGGATCGGAAACTCGGGGCACCACCACACCCGACAGGCGCTCGTCAGCAGAGCGACCATCCCGATCAGGCAGTCGTAACTCTGGTGCGCGACCCGCGCCGGCTCCTCTTTCGCAATTCGCCTGAGGCGGTCCTGGACGTCGATCATCATCCGCGGCCCGTACGGCTGACCGGCGACCCGGGCCCGGAGGTGGGCCTCGGAGCACTCGCCCCCGACGACCTCTTGGAGGCGGCGGAGGAGTGCCTGTGACTTCTCCGGCTTCCGCAAGATTTCCGCCATCAGGTGGCGTTCGGTGTCCCGCTCCCGCTGGCTCAGGAAATCGACGTGGTCCTTGAGATCCCCACCTTCCAGCTTCGCCTTGAGCACGTTCGGGTTCCGAGCGGTGCCGATGTCGATGGTCGGGGGTTCGGTGAACTCGAACGGTCGAGCCTCTGGGGTCGGACGGAGCATGAGTTCCGCAGGTCGTAGTCGCTTGGCAGCCATCGCGGCCGACAGGCCCGTTCCGTCAAAGAGCGGCTCGAGGTGTCGAAGCGGGTCGTTGACCGCGAGCGACGAGCAGGCGCAGACCGTGGCGATGAGCCGGTCACACCAGGCGGCCAGCTCTGCGGCGGAGAGGCCCGCACAACCGGGCACGGTCGGTAGGTGCTGGTGGGCGACCACCGGGTGGAACGAGTCGCGGGACGGGCCTGGCACCAACTCCATCCGCTTGATCGCGTCGTGAAGCTCGGTCGCCACGCACCCGCACGCGGCCTGCAGTTCGCTGAAAACGCTCAGGAACGGGTCCTTGATGGCGGTGTGGTCGGGACACGCCTTCACGTGAGTCAGGAATGCCAGCGGCTGCCGCCCGCGCCGCTTCTCGTCCTTGTTGTCGGCGGTGACCTGGTCGTACTCGGTGTTCGAAACGAAGTAGAGCTGGCCGATCCGGTCGCCGAACTTCTTGACGAGCGAGACGAAGCGACGAACGCTCTTCACGAGGTCGTCGTCGTTCATCCGCCACGCGCCGTTCTCCGGGCGGCTCGTCTTGATCTGGTAGCCGTCGTATCGGCCGTCCTGTCGCTCCGCCAAGAAGTCTTCGTGCTGTTCGCACCAAATCGAGGTGTACGGCCGCGTGCCGGACGCGGAGGCAGCCAGCAGGATGACGCCGTACGCGTGCTGATACCGGAAGTTTCGCCCCGTTTGGTCACCCGGGTCCGCCTTGTCGGGGGTGAGCGCGGGGTCAGGCGAAGTGGCCGCGGGAGTCGGTGGCTGGCCCACTGGCGTAGCTGCCGTCGCCAGGACAGGATTCGCGAGCGGTGCTTGAGTGACTGGCGGCGTAGGGAGGGGTTGTCCGTTCGCGGAGGGGGATGCGGCCGGCGCTTTAGCCTTCGACCCCCGCTTGTTCAGAGGATTTGGGTTCGGGTTGGACATACGTAGCGTGGGGCGGACGCCAGGGTGACGCACAAAGCGGCGTCCAAACAGTATCTTGACCAGGAATGCCCGCGGCCAGACCACCAGGCTGTCCGCCCAAAGCGACGAGACTTTCATCCTTGATGACCCCGAGCAGTTCGGGTGACTTATTGCGCCAGCAGAAGCGTCGTGGTGAATCGCTCTCATCTCGGAGAACACGAGAAACACTGATAGGACGCAGCGAAGTTCAAGCCCAAGTCATGGGTGACAGGTGATGCGTAAACCCGAACTCGCCAGCTTGACCTCCAGCCCGGCCATTACCGCCGGGTCCGGCACCGCCCCCTCAAACACGACCGTCGCCACCCGCCCGTTGGCGTTGAAGTGAAGACCCGGCGGCAGGCCGTCGGCCATCCCGCTCCCGACTGGCAACGCCTCAACAAGCTCGAGTTGACCCGGTGGCGGGAGCCCGCCGACCGACCGCCGCAGCCGCTCCAGTCGTCCGCGCACCGTCATCGATCTTCTCCGCACCCGCGAAGTGGGATTTGAGCCGTCCGCACGCGCTACTCGGGCGAACCCGACGGCCGCGTGCCGGAGCCGCCGGCCCGGCCCAACTGCCCCGCCGTACTCTCGTCGGTGCCCCAAGACGTCGAGGCCGAACCCGGTCGCAGCCGCCGCCAGAATGCGACGACGCGTTGCCTGCCCGGTCCGCGGGCGGGCGCGCCGTGTTCCGGGTGACCGCAGGTCGCACCCGGCGGTTCGCGCTTCCCCGCGGATTGGGGGAGGGGTATCATCAACCCGCCTACCCCCCGCGCCACCGCGCCCCGCCCGGACGTCCCATGCCCCTGCCCGACTGGTTCCGTGCCCGCGCCGCCGGGCGGCCGGTGACCCGCCGCACCGCCCTCCGGCTCGCCGCCGCCGGCGCCCTCGGCCGGTCCCTCCCGGAGTGCCTCGCCCGCGCCGCCGGGGCCGGCCGGGCCGCGGCGCGGAACGTCCTCGTCATCCTGGAGCAGGGCGGGCTGTCCCACCTGGACACGTGGGACCCGAAGCCCGAGGCCGTCGCCGAGCACCGCAGCCCCCACCGGCCGATCGCCACGGCCGTCCCCGGGGTCCGGTTCACCGACCTCCTCCCGCACACCGCCGCCGTCGCCGACCGGCTCGCGGTCGTGCGCTCCTTCCACCACGACCGGGGCGGGGCCGACGCCCACCCGAGCGGCACCCAATACGTCCTCTCCGGCGCGCACCCGGGCGGGGCCGCGGTCGAGATGCCGGACCTCGGTTCGGTCGCGGCCCACGCCCTCGGCGGGGTCGACCGGGCGCTCCCGCCGTACGTGATGGTGCCGGGGAACCACGAGCAGGCGGGCGAGACCCGGACCGGGTTCCTGCCGGCGGCCACGCGGGTGTTCAAGACCGGCGGCCGCGACCTGTCCGACCCGGGCTGGGCGATCCAGGGCGTCGCCGCCCGCGCCGACACGGCCGGCGGGCGGCTCGCCGCCCGGCACGGCCTGCGCGCCGCCCTCGACGGGGCCCCGCGCACGGCGATCGACCCGGCCGGCATGGACCGGTTCTACGACCAGGCGTTCGACATGCTCACCAGCCCGCGGGTGGCGGCGGCGTTCGACCTGCGGCGCGAGCCGGCCGCGGTCCGCGACGCCTACGGCCCCGGGCACCGCGGGGCGTGCTACCTCCTGGGCCGGAAGCTGGTGGAGGCGGGGGTGCGGGTCGTGACGGTCGACGTGCGGTGGCCGCTCACCCCGGCCGTGCCCGGCGGGTTCAACCTCAACTGGGACCACCACGACGCCATCTACGCCCCCGGGTCGTGCGGGACGGTGCGGGACAAGGCCGGGGGCGAGGGGCGGTACGGGATCGGGCACTGGGTGATGATGGGGAGCGTGGACCGGGCGTTCAGCGCCCTGGTCCGCGACCTGGGCCAGCGCGGGCTGCTGGCGGACACGCTGGTGTGCTTCGTCACCGAGTTCGGTCGGACCCCGCGGCTGAACCGGTTCCAGGGCCGCGACCACTGGACGAAGGCGTACTCGATGGTGTTCGCCGGGGCCGGGGTGCGGGGCGGGCAGGTGGTCGGCCGGACCGACCGGGACGGCGGGTACGTGACGGACGGCGCGGTCACCCCCGAGGACTACGCCGCGACGGTGTACGAGAAGCTCGGGGTCGACCGGACGAAGCCGCTGCACACGAGCAGCAACCGCCCGGTCTACATCGGCCACGCCGGGACCCCGATCGCCGCCACTGATGTGACGCCATTCGCCCCCGTGCTCCCGGGATCGCGCCCCTCCTGCCGCGGTTCCGGCCATCAACGTCTCGGCGAACAGCCCGTCGAGCAGCACCGCCGGATCGGTCGGCACCCCCAGCCGCGTGACCCGGAGGTGCCGCGTCACGACAATCCCCCTGGCTCGAACGCGGCCATGAACGTGGTCTTCCCGCCGCACGCCGGGCAGGCCGGGAAGACGGCGATCGACGGCGGCGGGTCGGGGTCGTTCGACCAGGTGACGAGCAGCGGCACCCCGAGCCCGCACCGCTCGCAGCAGTGGCCCAAGAACCAGGGGCGCGACGGCTTCAGGAGCCACTCGACGAGCGCCCGCGGGAACTGGAAGCCGGCCGGCGGCGTCGCCCACAGGGCGAACGGCCAGAGTGCCCACGAGTGGAGCGACTCGTCGCCGTCCCGGGCAGACAGGGCGATCCCGATCGCCAGCCGCAGGTCCTCGGGGACCATCATCAGGAACGCCACCCGCTCGGCATGCCCCGCGTCCACGACCGCGGCGGTGGCGGCGTGATGCTCGGCCGCAGCCGCTTGCCGGCGGGCGAGGTCGGCGACCCGGCGGTGGAGCGCCCTCGAACTCATCCCCGCCTCCCGCTGTCGGCACCCATCGCGTCCGCGTCTGTAGCCGGCGGCGGGACGACCTCCGGCCCACAAACGATCTCCAGCGCCGCCGGCGTCAGCAGCTCCCGCACCCGCGCCCGGAGGGCCGGGTCGGGCTCCTCGCCCTCGTGTACGACCTCGAGTACACCGCCCTGGCGGTAGACCCCCGGCGGGCGGCGATCGGCGTGGCCGGGGTCGGCGGACGCCCACACGACAAGGAACGCCAGCTCCGGCCGCTCGCGGTCGTAGACGGCGCCGCCGGAGGCGGGATACTCGTTTGCTGAGGCTCACCACCGCCTCCCCTCGCCGTTCGGCGGGCCGAGGGCGGCGACCTTCTCCTCCAGCTCCCGCACCTCGGCCTCCAGTTCGGCCAGCTCCCGGATCTTCATCCCGAGCTCCAGCACGGCCTTGGCGGCGCCCAGTCGCACCGCCGGCGGGGCCGAGTCCTTCATCAGCGCCAGGAGCGTCCGCACCGCCTCCCCCGACGCCGCGGAGAGGAGCCCGGCGGACCGGCGGGCGAGGTCGGCCCGGGCGGCCTTGACCCGCTTCTGGAACTCCGGCTCGCGGAGACGGGAGTAGACCGTCCGCTCCGACACCCCGGCCTGCCGGGCGGCCGCCTCGACGGTGGCCCCGCAGGCGAGGGCCAGCACGAGTGCGTCGTCGTTCTTCCGCCGCTGGGCGACCATCTCGACCTCCTCCGCATGAGCCCGGGGTTGCAGACTTCTGCACCCCTGTTGCAGGGCCTGGGCAGCTTCCCGTCCGCTACCCCGCCTCGCCAGCCGTTTCGCCGACCTCGACCACGACCTCGTCCATGACCAGCACGTGGCACCCGCCACACGCCGGGCACGGCGGCGGGTCGAGGTCGCCCCCGGTGGTGAGTCGGTTCACCACCCCGGGCCGGGGCCGCCCGCCGTCACCGTCGCGCCGAACGCCGCTGCGACCCTCGCCACCCGAGACCCCAGTCGCATCTCGTGCCCTACTCGTGCCGGCTACGCCGCGGCTCCGTCGGCCCGGCGGCGGGCAACCACGTCCGCGTAGGCGACCTCGGTGTCGCCCTCGACCAGCCGGATCGTCACGGCGTCACCGAACGTCGCCGCGGTCCGGGCGAGGATCACGTCGCAATACCTCGGGTCGAACTCCAGGAGCCGCGCCGTCCGCCCCGCCGGCTCGGCGGCGACGAGCGTCGTCCCGCTCCCGCCGAACAGGTCGAGTACCACCCCGCCGGGCGGGCAGCTGTTGGTGAGCAGCGCCTGGAACAGGGCCACCGGCTTCATCGTGGGGTGCTCCGTATTCTTGGCCGGCTTGTCGAACTCCAGCACCGTCGTCTGGGCGCGATCGCCGAGCCACGTGTGAGCGGCCCCGTCGGCCCACCCGTACAGGCACGGCTCGTGGCGCCAGTGGTAGTCCTGGCGGCCCAGCACCAGCGCCGGTTTCACCCAGACGAGGCACTGCCGCACCCGCAGCCCGGCGGCCGCCGCGGCGTGGCGGACGGGGAGGCCGAACGTGTCCGCATGCCACACGTAGAACCCGCCCCCCGGCCGCAGGTGGGCCGCCGCGGCGGTGAGGGCGGTGGTGAGGAACCGCTGGTAGTCCTCGGCCGGCAGGTCGTCGTTGGCGATCGTCAGCCGGTCGGCCGTCCCGCCCTCGTAGGCCACGTTGTACGGCGGGTCGGTCAGCAGCAAGTCCGCCGGCTCCCCGCCGAGTACACGCTGCACGTCCGCGTCGCGGGTGGCGTCGCCGCACAACAGCCTGTGGCGGCCGATCGCCCACAGGTC
>JAFKFQ010000031.1 GCA_017308215.1 bacterium
GCCGGGGAAGTCCGTATGAGACTGCGCCGGCGGGTGGCGCGGTTGGGCGAGCGGCTGCCGGAACCGCGGCCGGAGGGCGTGCCGACCGACCGGACGGCAGTTCTGGCGGGGCTGCTCGCTGGGAAGGTGGCGTTGGACGACTTCGACCGAACGGCCACCGACCAGGTGTCGGCGCTGGCGGTCGCCGCAGCGACCCTGCTCATCGCGCAAGCAGAAGACGAGAAAATCCAGCGACGCTTCGGCGCGGGGGATTTTCTCGTCTTCGGATACTCTGTGGGGGTCACCACGATGCCATCTTGAATATTCGCCCGTCCTACCGTCTCCCGTGGGTGCTGTGGCTTAACGCGGGGACGACCGCGGAGCGGGGAGGCGGGGTAACGCGACGGGGTTGCACGAAGCGCTTGACCAACGCGGGCAGCCGGCACCCTACTCACCCCTTCCGCTTCGGCCGCTTTGGACCCTTACGCCTCGTGGCCTGCGCCGGGGAATCACCTTTGCCCCGCGAGGCCCTGACCATCACCTCCTCGCCCACCGGCGGCACGCCGTCGGCCAGCAGCTTGTCCTTGCGGCGCTGCATCTTCTCCGCGAGGTCCGCGAAGTCGAGTTTCACACCCTTCGCCTTCGGCAGCATCTCGTCCTCTTCCTCCTTGATGTGGTGGCGGACGTTCTCGGCCAGCACGTGGAACTTCGCGTCGAAGTGGCTCTCCGACCCGTCCATCACGTCGAGTTCGGCGATCAGGAGTTTGGCGACGTGGTGCTCCTCGTCGGCCTCGTTCATGATCTCCTTCCCGACCGGCTTGCGGACCGCCGGGTAGAAGAGTTCCTCCTCGATCGCGGCGTGAACTTTCAGCTCGGTGAGCGCGGCACGGACGATCTTCAGCTTCGCCGGCCGAGTCTTGGCGGCATCGAACCGGGCGAACAGGTCCTTGACGCGGTCGTGATCGTCCTTCAGCAGGGTGACCGCCGGGTTGCCGGTGAGAAAGTCGAACATGAGCGATGCGACCTCGTGGAGACGACCCGACACGCCCCGGCCTCGTCGGCCCGTGCGGACGGAGACACCGTGTTCGCATCCGAGGGCAAAACTCAGGCCGTGTCACGGCGATGGGAACAGGGCTGGAAGTGGAGGCGCGTTCCAGAAGGCCGAGGCAGGTAGCGGACTGAGAGGTAGCCAGCCAACCTCGGTCCGTCGGCTTACCGGCGGTGCGAATACGGCGGTACCCGGGCGAAGGTCATCCACCCGGGCACCGGGTCGCCGACGAACGAGGTCACGCCCGCGGGGCGGACGCGCGGTCATACCCGCCGTGCCGGGTGAACACGCCACGGGCATCGTACTGGCTGCCCTTGTCCACCGTCACCAGGTACCGCCCGGCACTCACCTCACCCTCGTAGTACTTGGCGTCCTCCTCCGGGATGCCCCAGCCGATGAGCGCCCCCGCGACCCCGCCTGCCGCCGCCCCGGCTCCGGCGCTGATGAGCGCCGCCGCCAGCGGCCCCACGGCCAGGATCGGGCCGATCACCGGGATCACCCCGAACGACACGGCCAGCGACCCGAGGGCCATCGCCCCGGCCCCGGCCACCGCCCCGACGGCCGCCCCCTCGGCCGCGTTCGTCTCCCCCGCCCCGTCCGTCTTGACCGTCTTCCCGCTCGCGTTCTTGCCGACCACCCCGATCTGGTCGTCGCGGTACCCGGCCCGCTTCAGGTCGAGGACCGCCCGGTCGGCCGCCTCGCGGGTGGCGAACACACCGACGGTCGTATCGTGCACGGATGCCGTTGCCATTTTCGCGTCTCGTCAAGGAGAGTGGGTTTGCCGGCAATGATGCCGGACAAAGCGCGAGCTGGGTGCATTACGCGTGCCGCTCGCGCTCCCCGCCTCATCGAATGCCGCGGGCTGCCTGCCACCTTCCACGCACATGATTGGGCTCATCAGATGGAGGCCCGCCGGATGCCGAGCTCGACCCGAAGGTCGATGGCAAGGCGCGGCTGTAACGGCACTCACCCTGTCACGCCGCCGTTAGGTCCTGGGTAGCCTCGGCCCACCGTTTGCTTTTGACGGGCAGCAGCGGCGACCGCCGCCCTGAACGCGGGCACCCTCCCGCGGCCTTCCAACCGGGAACGAACCATGTCGGACATCAAGGACCGGGTCATCGACGCGGGTCACAAGGTGGCGGACACCGCGGCGGCCGCCGGCCACGTCGTCGCCGAGAAGGCCGGCCAGGCCGCTGAGTGGGTCAAGGACAAGGTGGGAATGGGGTCGCCGGCGTCTCCCGAGCAGATCGCGGCGATCAAACCCGGGATGAACGTGCTCGCCTCGTGCGGGACGAGGATGGGCTTGGTGGACCACCTCGACGGGGACACGATCAAGCTCACCCTCCGGGACAGCATCGACGGGCTGCACCACTACGTGCCGACGAGCTGGGTGAAGAGGGTCTACGAGGACCACGTCCACCTATCGAAGAACTCGGAGGACACGAAGGCCGGGTGGAAGCCGAGCGCCGCGGCGTGCGCAAGCCGTGGCTGACAGTTATTGGCAGCGGTCACAGGCTGCAGATCCAACCGGCTTCGGTCCGACATCCCGCCTTGGCAAAGCCGGACGAGGTGACCGAAGCACACAAAGCTCGAAGGCCTCGCTTCACGCATGCGGAGCGGCAGTCAGCCCGAGAGCCGTCGTATGGTTCTACGCGGCCGACTCATACATGAACCCGATCGCGGTGTCCCATCCTCCAACAGGTAGTCGTCCAGCCTGTTGAGGAACCCGACCCTGATCCGCGTTCAGTTACCGGCGCCCGAGGCCGACCGCCTCGAAGCCCTGTTCCGCTCGACCGACGGCCGTAAGCTCCGGGACCGACTCCAGATCGTCCTGATGGCCCACCGGGGGCGGTCCCGCCAGGACATCGCCGCCGACCTGGGGGTCCATCGCAAGACCGTCACCCGCTGGATCAACGCCTACTGCGAGGCCGGGATCGAGGGGCTGCGCCCCCGCAAGGCCAAGGGCAAGGCGGGCAACATCCCACCGGCGTTGGCCGACGAGGTCAAGCGGTGGGTCATCAAGGGGCCGGCCGGACAGGGACTCGACCGGGCCAACTGGACCCACGAGGAACTGGCCGACCACCTGCGAAGGGTCAAGGGGATCCGCACCTCCCGCAGTGCCGTCCAGCGGTTCTGCTCGGGGATCGGCATCCGCCTGTACCGGCCGACCTACCGCCACGACCGGGGTGACCCGGTCCAGCAGGCGAAGGCGCGGGAGGACCTGGCCGACCTGGGAAGAGGGCGGCGGCCGGTGACCTCGTCCTGCTGAGTCAGGACGAGGCCCGGTTCCCGATGGTCCCGACCCTCGCCGCGACGTTGGGGGTCAAGGGCCACCGGCCGACGGTGGGAACGCGCGATTGCAAGGACCTGCTGTACGCACTCGCGGTC
>JAFKFQ010000032.1 GCA_017308215.1 bacterium
GGCGCCGCGGCGGCGCGGCCAGGGTTCCCCGGGCGCCGCCACTGGGGGCGGTGGCGGTGTCACCCCACGTAAACGCCGTCGAGCGCGGACACGTCGGGGAAGGGGTTGAACTGCGGCGCCGTCGCCAGGGTGGCGAGCGTCAGCACGCGGGCGGTCGCGGCCCCCGGCGCGCCGCTGCCGACCACCAGTTCCGCGGCGCCGTCGCCGTCCAGGTCACGACCGGCGACGCGCAGGCCGCTGCGGTCATTCGGGTCGAACGCGAAGAAGTCGGCGACCGCCGGCAGCGCGTCCGCCGGCCGCCCGGGGTTCGCCACCAGCAGCGCGCCCGACACCACCCGCACCCGCGGGCCGCCCGTCGTGCCCGTGCCGTAGGCCAACTCCGCGAACCCGTCGCCGTCCAGGTCGGCGGCGGTGATGAACACGCCGCTCCGCAGTGACGAATCGAGCGCGAAGAAGTCCGGGACCAACTTCGCCGGCGAGCCCGCCAGCACCGACCCGCCCGCGTATACCGCTACCCGCGGGCCACCGCCGACCCCGGCGCCGACGATCAGATCCGCCGCCCCGTCGCCGTCCACGTCGCCGATCGCCACCCGGCTGCCGCCGCGGAAGTTCGGGTCGTCCAGCGCGATGAAGTCCGCCACTGGCGAGAACGTCCGCAGCAGCCGCAGCACCGTCACCCGCGTGCCGCCGCCTGCGTCGGCGGAGACGGCAAGTTCATCGCGGCCGTCGCCGTCCAGGTCGCCGGCGGCGAGGTAGACACCGCCGCCGAACCCGCCGAGCACCGTTGTCAGCTCGCCGAGGTCCGCGCCGGTGCGGCCGTTGAACACGCGCACCGCCGCCGTCGCCCCCACGCCCGTGCCCAGTGCCAGGTCCGGCGTGCCGTCGCCGTTGAAGTCGCCGACCGCCGACCGCAGCGCGCCGCCGTTGCCCACGAACGGCGTGACGACCGGGCCGACCGCGACCAGCGTGCCGTCGGTCGCCAGCGCGAACGCCTGCGCCGTGCCGGCCGTCGCGCCGCTGAGGACCACCACGCCGTCGAAGAACGCCAGCGAGGTCCACGTCCCCGTCCACGGCCGCGGGTTGCTCTGCGTCGTCGAAACCGGTGCGGGCGCGGTCGAGGTGCCGACCGCCCAGCCGAGGTCTTCGAGCGCGGCGAAGTCGAGCGCCGAGAAGGTGACGCGGGTGCCGCTCGACGTGGTCGGGTCGAGGCTCGCCGGCACGCCGTTCACCGTGGTCCCGTCGCGCCAGTGACCGCCGTCGGCCGTGACCGGCACCGGGCCGCCGTAGACCGCCTCGGCGTTCGGGCCGACGAACGTGCCGCCGCTGACCTGATCGAGCCACCGGCTCGAGGTGCCGATGCCGAGGACGTGGCCGAACTCGTGGACGGCGACCGAGTAGAAGTCGGTCTGCGTGCGGCCGAGGCCGGCGGGCGACGCGCCGAAGAACCAGTTCGTGCTGCTGTCGAATGCCACGCCCCCGCCCCAGGCGGTGACGCCGCTCGGGGCGCGGCCGCGCAGGAGCGTCCGCCACGCGCTCGTGCCCGACGCCGAGTACGTCCCCGGCCCGCCCTCGCCGACCGTGCTGCCGCCGAGTTCGCGGGCGCCGACGTAGATCGTGAGCGTGTCCGCGGCGAGGGTGGCGTTGCGCACGCTGGCGTCGCCACCGGTGGCGGGGTTGGTGAAGAACTCGGTCCAGGTGTTGCCGCCGGGGGTGACGGCGGCGAGCGGCGTACCGAGCCGGCTGCCGAGGTCGGCGGCGGCCTGCTCTGCGACGGCGCGACGGGCCGGGTCGGCGAAGAAGCCGGACGCGTCGAACGAGTAATCGACGACGATGTTGACCGCCGGCACGTCGCGGGGTTCGAGCGGTTCGAGGCCGAGCGGCGGGGTGCGCGGGAGCGTGTGCATAACTCGGGGGAGCGGTCGAGAACGGGCGGTTCGGCCGCAGGCTCCTGGGTGCGTGGCGGCTGCGGTCATTCTGACAGGACTTCTTGCGGCTGAATCATGGGTTTCGGGGCTGGGAGTGGCACTCCCCCGCAACCCGTGAGCACCGCCCGAACGACCATACTCAGTCTACGACGGTGGGTGATCTCCGAGGCGAAGTGACGGCACCGGCCGCCCGGCGGTCTGCGCACGAGTCCAACATGAAGTGCGCATTGTCCGATGGACCTGTCGTATACTGATACGACTGCCGGTCTGCCTCCCGCCCTACCTCACCCCCGGCCGACCACCGGAGGAGCCCCGATGCCCCGCCCCTCCCGCCGCCTCTGGCTCGAGCCCCTTGAGGGCCGAGTCAACCCGGTTTCGTTTGGCTCCCCCACCGAGTACATGTTCGGCGGTAATTCCGGCTTTTCCGCGGCCGGGGATTTCGACGGGGACGGTGATCTCGATGTGGTCGTTGCCGACTTCGTGGCCGGGGTCATCCCGATGGTGAACACCGGGGCCGGGGCGTTCACCGTCGGCGCGGCCTTGCCGATCAAGGACGTCCGGAGCGTCCGAGTCGTGGACATGGACGGGGACGGGAAGCAAGACATCGTGGCCGCCAGCGGCAGGCTCGCCAGCGGCGGGAGCGGCGAGAACGTCGCCATCGCCCGCGGGAACGGCGACGGCACGTTCGCCGCCCCGATCACCCGGCCGATCGCCGACCCCCAGGCGCTCACCGTCGCCGACTTCAACGGCGACGGGCGGCCGGACGTGGCGGTCGTGGCCAACCACCTCTTTGTCATGCTCAACAACGGCACGGCGACCACCGTCCTGGACCCGCCGGTGAGGTACGTTACCGACTCCGACGGCCTCGATCTCACGGCCGCCGACTTCAACGGCGACGGGAAGCCGGACGTGGCCATTTCCGGGAACACCACCACCCGGGTGGACGTGCTACTGAACACCGGGACCGGGGCATTCGGCGAGAAGGTGTCGTACCCGCTGACCGGGCGGGGGGGCGGGATCGCGGCCGCGGACCTGGACCGGGACGGGCGGCCCGAGCTCCTCGTCACCCGGACGTTCGGCGGCCAACTGAGCGTGCTCAAGGGGAACACGGACGGGACGTTCCAGGCGCCGGTGGTGTACACCGCCCCGTCGCCCCACGGCCCCGGCCCACTGGCGGTCGCCGACTACGACCTGGACGGGAACCTGGACGTGGTCGGGTCCAGCTTCCATACCGATGGGATCGTCCTGTGGACCGGCACCGGTGAGGGCACCCTCAACACCCCGGTCGTGTTCAACGGCGGCATCGGGCCGTCGGGCATCACCGCCGCGGACGTGACCGGGGACGGGCGACCGGATCTGGTCGCGCCGCAGAGGAGCAGCCCCGGCGGGGTGAAGATCTACCCGAACACGACCGGGGTGTTGAGGGTGCCCTCACCGGTGCCGGTCCACAGGACGATCCCATCGGTATGGAAGCTGGACCCG
>JAFKFQ010000408.1:0-40785 GCA_017308215.1 bacterium
ATGCCGATCACGCCCTTCTCTACGAACTGCACGTACTGCCGCACCCCGCCGACCTCCAGCACCACCGGCGAGGCGTACTCGGCCGCGTCGCCGCCCGGGGCGGGGCAGACCCAGACCGTCTCGCCGGTCATCTTGTTGAGTGCCGCGAGCGTCGCCTTCGAACCGCCCGGGGTGCAGATCACGCGGTCGCCGTCCACCAGCACCGACTCGCTGTACGCCCAGCCGAACATCGGGCGGCCGACCTTGCCGTCGAAGTCCTTCTCCAGATCTTTCTGCCACTTCGTCTTACCGTCGGTGCCGAGGCACACGAGCTGACCGGCGGACGAGAGGCAGTAGAGGCGGTCGCCGTCCACGGTCGGCGTGGCGCGGGAGCCGGGGTAGTCCGGGCCGCGGTTCTTGCCGACGCTGCCGATCGGCGTCTTCCAGAGTTGCTTGCCGGTCGCCTCGTCGAGGGCCAGGGCGAACTCGTCCTGCCCGGCGGTCGTTTGGATGAACACCTTCCCGCCCGCGACGGCCGGCGCCGAGTAGCCGGGGCCGATGTCGGTGAGCTTCCACCGCAGCGGCGGGCCGTCCTTCGGCCACTCCTTCAGCAGCCCGGTTTCCTTGCTGACGCCGGTGCGGTCGGGGCCACGCCACTGCGGCCAGTCGTCGGCGCGGAGGGTGAGCGAACCGGCGATCGCGGCGGCGAATGAACAGACGAGAATGCGGCGGGGCACGGGGCAGCTCCCGGGGGCGAAGGACGTGGACCCGGGTCAGGCTACGCCGCGCCGCCGCGCGGGGCTACGCGGATTCGGCGGGGACGGGCTCGGGCGTGCCGTTGGCGGTGGGCTCGGTGGTGGTCAGCGCGGCGGCCGCGCGGGCGTCGTCGCTCCGGTACTGCTCCAGCTTCTTGTGGAGTGTGTTCCGGTTGATCCCGAGGCGGTCGGCGGCCTTGCTCTGCACGTCGCCGCACTGCCGCATCACCTCCTCGATCAGCTCGCGCTCCAGCCCGTCCACCAGGAACGGGTGGAGCCCCTTCAGCCCCGCCGGCAGCGGCGTCTGTACCCCGGCGCGGACGAGGTGGCGGATCTGCGTGCGCACGTCCGTCCCGACCGGCGCCGCGGCCGGGCCGCGGGTGGTTCGCAGCGAGTAGCGCGGGCGGCCGAAGCGGACGTGCTCCGGGGTGATCGGCCCGCCGTCGGCCAGCACGATCAACCGCTCCAGCGTGTTCTCCAGCTCGCGGACGTTGCCGGGCCAGTCGTGGAGCATCAGCGCGTCGATCGCCGGCGGCGTAAGCTCGGGGACGGTGCACTTGTGCTGGTCGGCGTATCGCTTGAGGAAGAACAGAGCCAGCGGGGCGATGTCGTCGCGCCGCTCGCGGAGCGGCGGGAGCACGACAGGGATGACGTTGAGCCGGTAGTAGAGGTCTTCGCGGAAGTCGCCGGCCTCGACGAGTTCTTCGAGCGAGGCGTTGGTGGCGGCGATGACGCGCACGTCCACCCGGATCGTCTTGCTCTCGCCGACTCGCTCGAACTCGCGCTCCTGGAGCACTCGCAGCAGTTTCACCTGGAGCTTTGGCGAGGTGCTGTTGATCTCATCGAGGAAGATGGTGCCGCCGTGCGCCGCCTCGAACCGGCCGACCTTGTCGGCGACGGCGCCGGTGAACGACCCCTTCACATGGCCGAACAGCTCGCTCTCCAGGAGGTTCTCATGGAGGGCGCCGCAGTTGACGCGGATGAACGGCCCGTCCGCACGGCGGCTGAGCTTGTGGACCGCCTTGGCGATCACTTCTTTGCCGGTACCGGTCTCGCCGACGAGCAGGACGGTGGTGGTCCGCGGCGCGGCGAGCCGCACCAAACGATACACGTCCTGCATGGCGGTCGCGGTGCCCACGATCTCGGGCAACGGCGGCTCGACATGCTCGTTTTTGGGCATCGACCGATCGCTTCCGGGAGAGGAAGCCAGAGATTCGTGCCAATTCGAGCGCTGACGGAAAGAGTGTACACTGCGGTGCCCGAAAAGACCACACGAATCGCTCCGGGAACGGGCAGGAACTCGGGACTTGAGCCGCGGAGCGGCGGGAACGTGTAGCCCGGGGTGGAACCCCCGGGCGGGCCTCGGACGGAGACCATAATGCATCGGCCTTCGTGACACCGCAGGCCGCCCGGGGTTCCACCCCGGACTACACGCTTCCCGCCGTTCCGCGGCTCAAATAAGCAACGATCTGACTTGTAATTGTTACAAGGCGCGGGTCGGTGGTTTCCACCTGTAGAAGTTACACCGCCCGTCGGGGGTGGCGGTCGATCCGGCAAACCCGCTCCTATCCCGAACCGCTGCTCCGTTCGCACCTTGCGGTCGTACTTTTCGCGCGCGGCACGCCACTTCCGATTCGCGGCACCGTCGTTGCCATGTACGCTTCCGACGCCGCGCAGGTACGCGCTCGGCCTTCGGCCCCTATGGCGTCCCGCCCCCCAACGAGGGTCAAGGGAATGACGCTTCGTCGGCTCCCCCTGCACGCGCTCGTCGTCGTCCTGGCCTCCACCGGTCCGGCCGCCGCCGCGAACTACACCACGGCCAACTTCAGCGTGTCCGCCCCGACCGAGGCGCTCGCCCGTCAGTTCGGCGACATGGCCGAGCACTACCGCAGGGAGAAGGCGCAACAGTGGCTCGGCCAGGAGATGCCGAACTGGCCGCGCCGCTGCCCGCTGGAGGTGAAGATCGCCGCCGGCGGCGCCGGCGGGGCGACCACGTTCACGTTCGGCGGCGACGGTAGCCGCGGGGTCGTGACCTCGCAGCACATGGAGATCCACGGCCCCGCCCGCCAGCTCCTCGACAGCGTCCTGCCCCACGAGATCACCCACACCGTCCTTGCGCACCACTTCGGCCGCCCGGTCCCGCGCTGGGCCGACGAGGGCGGGAGCGTGCTGAGCGAGAATGACGAGGAGCGGTTCAACCACGACGTCCGCAACCGCGAGCTCCTCAACGCCGGCCGCGGCATCCGCCTGTCGGTGCTGTTCCGCATGGCCGAGTACCCGCGCGACATGATCGTCCTCTACGCCCAGGGCTACTCGGTGAGTGCGTACCTCGTCGAGCGCGGCGGGAACGGCGTCACCGGGCGGCAGCGGCTGCTCCAGTTCCTCGCCATCGGCATGCAGGGCGGCGACAGCCGCAACCACGGCACAGTCGAGAGCTGGAACCAGGCCGCCCGGCAGGTGTACGGCGTGAACAGCCTCGACGCCCTCGAGGAGCAGTGGCTGAACGCCCTGAAGTCCCCGCCGTCGCGCGTCGCGGCCCGCGGCGACCGCGCCCCGGCGACCCCGACCGCCGCCACGCCGGTGTCGCGGCCGGCCGTCGACCCGGTCGCGGTCCGCAGCTCGGCGGCGCCGGTCGTCCCGGTGCTGGAGCCGCCGGTCCGCGCCGCCCGCGGCACCGCCCCGGAGCGCGAGCCGCTGCCGGGCACGCGAACCACGCCGGCCGAGCGTCCGGTTCCGGTGCTGCTCCCGCCGGAGTTCCCGCGGAACTGACTGCGCCTTGGTTGTGTCTGGCTTGTCTTCGGTGGGACCGGCGGCCCGCCGGTCTTCCCGGGCCACCGGCGGGACGCCGGTCCCAAGAACAGATGCCCTCAGCCGGACCGAGTATGAGACTCCCGGCTGGAAGCACCCTCCCCGCGGCGGCACGGAGTGCCGCACCACACTGACCACACCTTCCCGCCCGACGCCGCCGCTTCCATACTGGCGGGATGCCTCTTCCCATTCGCACCGCCTGGTTCGCCGTCGCCCTGCTCTGGCCGGTCGCGTTGCTCAATTACCTCGACCGACAACTCCTCGCGGCGATGAAGTTCTCCGTCATGGCCGACATCCCGGACGTGGCGACCGACGCCAACTGGGGCTACATGCTCGGCCAGTTCAAGTGGGTGTACGCGGTCCTTAGCCCGATCGGCGGGTACATCGCCGACCGGTTCAGCCGCCGGCTCGTGGTCGCCGCCAGTCTGTTCGCGTGGTCCGCGGTGACGTGGTGGACCGGGCACGTCGAAACGTACTCGGATCTGCTCTGGGCGCGGACGTTCATGGGCGTCAGCGAAGCGTTCTACATCCCCGCCGCGCTCGCGCTCATCGCCGACTACCACACCGGCGCCACCCGCTCGCGCGCCGTCGGCGTCCACCAGACGGCTATCTACTTCGGCGTGATTCTGGGCGGCTTCGGCGGCTACGCCGCGGACGCCCCGGAGCTCGGCTGGCGTACCACGTTCGCCGTCATCGGCCTCGTCGGCATCGCCTACGCGCTGCCGCTCGTCGTGCTGCTGAAGGACGCCCCGCGCCCCGCCGCCGAGCCCGCGCCGCAGCTCGGCCCGGCCGCGGCGCTCGTCGAGTTGGTGCGGAACCCGTCGTTCATTCTGCTCGTGCTCGTGTTCACGTTGCCGGCCATCGCTGGCTGGGTGGTGCGAGACTGGATGCCGGCGATCCTCAAGGACCGGTTCGCACTCGGGCAGGGCGCCGCCGGGGTGAACGCCACGCTGTTCGTGAACCTCGCCGCCCTCGCCGGGGCGTTCGCCGGCGGTTGGGCCGCCGACCGGGCCGCCCGCCGGGCGCTTCGGGGGCGAGTGTACGTCAGCGCCGCCGGCATCGCCCTCCTCATCCCCGCCTTGTTCGGGATCGGCCACGCCCCGACGCTCGGTGTCGCGGTGGCGTTCCTGATCCTGTTCGGGCTGGGGTGGGGCGTGTTCGACGCGAACAACATGCCCATCCTGGCGCAGGTTGTCCGCCCGGAACTGCGGGCGACGGGCTACGGGGTCATGAACCTGGTGAGCATCAGCGGCGGCGGGTTCGCCGACTGGGGCTTCGGCGTCCTCCGCGACGCCCGAGTCCCGCTCGACCTGATCTTCGGGGCGTTCGCTGGAACAGCCGTTCTGTCCGTGGTCCTTGTGCTGCTGGTCCGGCCGCGGCAGGACGTATTCCGATAAGTCGATGGCGACGTGGTTGAGGCAACCGGGGACGGTCGAGACGTCCGAAGCGGTCAGTAGCCGCCGTCGAGCACCTCGCGGACCTTGGCGACGAGCGCGGCCGGGGTGAACGGTTTCGGCAGAAACTGGACGACGTCCTGCTCGACCCCGTGTCGGAGCACCGCGTCGTCCGTGTACCCGCTCATGAACAACACCCGCAGCCCCGGCCGGGCCGTAGCCAGCCGGTCGGCCAGCTCCCGCCCGCCGCTCCCCGGACGCCGCGTCGACCACCCCGTAGCCGGCGAGCTGGAGGGACCGCATGGCGAGCGCCCGGACCCGGTCGTCGTCCTCGACCAGCAGGATGGTCTCCCCCCCCGCGGCGGCCGGCCCCGCCGCCGCACCGCATGCGGTCGACGGGTCGGGCGCGGGGCCGGCCGCCGGCAGGTACACCCGGAAGGTCGTTCCCCGCCCGACCGCGCTCTGAACCTCGACGTGACCGCCGCTCTGGGTGACGATGCCGTACACCGTCGCCAGCCCGAGCCCGGTCCCCTTGCCGACCTCCTTGGTGGTGAAAAACGGCTCGAAGACGCGTGCCCGCACCGCGTCGGTCATCCCGCACCCGGTGTCGGCCACCTCCAGCAGGGCGTACCGCCCCGGCCCCATCTCGGCCGTCCCGCCGGCCAGCTCGACGACCCGCGTGTGCACGTCGAGCCGGCCCCCGCGGGGCATCGCGTCCCGGGCGTTCACCGCCAGGTTCATGATGACCTGTGAGAGCTGGCCGGGGTCGGCCGAGACGTGGACGGGCCGGGCGTCGAGGGCTAGCGCGACGTCTTCCCCGATGACCCGTCGGAGCATCCCGCCGAGATCCCCGACGAGGCCACCGAGGTCGAGTACCCGCGGCTGGAGGATCTGCTTGCGGCCGTAGGCCAGGAGCTGGCGGGTCAGGTCGGCCGCCCGGTCCCCGGCCGCGCGGACCTCCTCGACCATGGTCCGGGCCGGGTGGTGAGCGGGCAGGGCGTCCAGGGCCAGATCGCCGAACCCGTTGATGACCGTGACCAGGTTGTTGAAGTCGTGGGCGACGCCGCCGGCCAGCCGCCCCACCGCCTCCAGCTTCTGCGCCTGCCGGAGCTGGCCCTCCAGCCGGGTCTTCTCGGTCGTATCCCGGACGACCGCGACCATGTACTCCCGGCCGAGGGGGACGAGGGTGGCGCTCACCTCGACCGGGAACGTCGAGCCGTCCCGCCGGCGGTGGACGGACTCGAATGCCCCGGCCCCCGTCCGGCGCAGCCGCGCGACCACGTTGCCCCACTCTTGTTCGGAGACCAGGGGGTCGATGTCGGCCACGGACATCCCCAGGTACTCGGCCCGAGTGTACCCGTGCGCCGCGCAGGCCGCTTCATTCACGTCGAGGAACCGGCCGGTCGCCGGGTCGATGACCTCGACCCCGTCGGTCACCCGGTCGACCAGCGCCCGGAACAGCACCAGGTCCGCCTCCGCCCGCCGCCGCTCGGTCACATCGGCGAGGAACCCGACCATGTGGGTTCCGTTGCCGGCGCGGACGGAATGCGCCCGGTCCTCGACCACGACGTATTCCCCGTCCTTCCGGCGGAGGCGGTACTCCATCCGGAACGGATTGCCGACGGCCGCGGTCCGGTCGACCTCGGCCGCGACCGCCGGCCAGTCGTCGGGGTGGACCAACGCCGCCCACCCGTCGAGGTGTGCGGGCATCTCGGTCGGGTCGTACCCGAGGGTGGCCGCACAGTTCCCGCCCCAGGTCAGCCCGCCGGTGGCAGTGTCCCAGTCGTAGAGCACCTGCCCGGTGGCCCGGACGGCCGCCTCGTACCGGGCCTGCCACGCCCGCGCGTCGGCCTCGGCCCGGACCCGGGCGGTCACGTCCCGGGTGGTGGTGAGCAGCAGGGGCGGGCCGCCGGGCGCGTCGAGCAGGGCGTGGCTGACCTCGAAGCACACCCTCCGGCCGTCGGCGAGTTCGACGTGGCTCTCCCACGGCTGCCCGGGCGGAGTGGCGAACCGTGCCCGGTGCTTGGCCAGGATGTCGGCCCGACCGGCGGGGGCGTAGGCGTCGGCGAAACAGCGGCTGATGACGTCCTCGGGGCGCCGCCCGACCATCCGGCAGTAGGCCGGGTTGGCCATCACGACCGTCCCGTCCCGGTCGGTCAGCCGCATCCCGTCTGACGCCCTGTCCCACACGAGCCGCAGCAACCACTCCGACCGGTGGTGGCCGGTCTCGCCCGACCCGCCGAGCAGGCCGTCGAGCTGACGAGTCACGCATGCCAGGCCAGCCGCGCCCGCGCGGGGCGCTCCCGGGGCGGGGGCCGGCACCCGGTTCTCGGATACGAAGTAGGCGGGCGGGTTGTGGGTGTCGTGATCCGGGACGAAGGCCGGTCGGCCGGCGGCCTGGAGTGGCATGCGCGGGTTCCGTCGGGGTGGAATGGCGGCCGTCGTTGCGCTGCGGGATGAACCTTACCGCGCACTTCCGCTCGGGTGTGTGGTGCAGGGAACCGCAGGTCAGATTTTTCTCGCGGGTCAAGCGTTTCTGTGACGCGAGCTAAGGAATCATGCTCCGGCACACAACCACGATATCTCTCCGCCGCAAAACCTTTCGCGGCGACGCAAACCTCCGGCCAGTCCGTCGCGAGGACCGTGAACGGGCCCCGCTAACCGGAGCCCGCATGGCGAACGAGTCGAAATTGGCCTCACCCAGGATCCATCCGCGTCCTGGTCCATCTGGTTGCCGCCGCCGGACACCGTCCGCACCCGGTCGCGGACGTTCGACACCGAGTAGCTGTACGTCCCGACCTGGAATCGGATCGGGAACGAGTTCCCGCCGGCAGGCGCCACCGACGTTGCAGCGAAGACGGTGTCGATCCCGACTCTGTCGTACGGGTTGTGATAGCGGAAGACGTAGTTCGCCGGGTCGGCGCTCAACTCGGTGAACCCGGGGCCGCTCACGTTTTCGTTGACCGGCCGGTCGAAGGTGACGACGAACCTGTCGATCCCGCAGGTGTCGTCCGGTGCGACCGCCGTGTTGTACGCCCCGTCCCTGTTGAACGACTCGGACAGGATGGCCCCCGTGTCGCCGCTGATCACCCGCAGCCAGCTGGCGAACCGGGGTCGCCCCGACAGGATGCCTGACCCGACCGCGTTCCGGTTCCCCGCCCGGTAGGCGTAGACCTGCCCGCCGGACACGATCACCGACTGCCGGATACCGACCCCGAACGCGCCCCCGCCTGGGCGACGTTCGTCGGCACCGGCTGCAAGGTGTACCGGGTGTCGGTGACGAAGTCGATGGTGTCCTTCGGTTCGCTCAGGACCGGGCTGGTGCGCGTGTTCGCGGTGCCGACGGTGGTGAGCGTCTGGTCGCTCCACGACGCCCCGCCGTCGATGCTGGTGGCGGTGAACGTGGCGGCCCGGGTGGGGTTGGCGTCATGCCGAGCGTCGTACCAGATGGCGACCACGGTGCCTGTCGTCGGGTCCACGGTCACGGCGGGGTGAACTGTGGCCGGTTCCCCTCGGTCCAGTTCTCGGTCGCGTCGTCGTTAACCCGCTGCGTGAACTGCTCGTTGCGGGGGCGGGAGGAGCGCCGGGGGCCGCGGGTCGAAGTCGAAGAACATGACCGACCGGCGGCGGCCGTCCCGTGGGCGATGCAGTTGGTGATGACCCGGCGCGGGAAGTAGCCCACCGTCAGTTTACTTGGAGCGACTCGCCACCGGCGCGGGTGCCGGTGGCGCGCCACGCCAGGGCGTCCACCGCCGACCGCACCGACCGCACCGACCCGTCCATCAGCAGCACGTTCACCAGCCCCGTGTGGTAGCTCCGCGCCGTGACCGCGTCGAACGAGATGCGCGAGGCCGACGACCCGTCGTTGCTCGACAACTGGTCCACGTCCACCGGGCCGTTCGGGCCGGCGTACATCACGGCCGTGTTCGGCGGCAGCACGAACGTGACCCCGATGTGGAACGTCTGCCCCTCGGTCCAGCCGGTGTGCCCGCTCGGGGTCGTGCCGAGGGTGCCGCCGAGGGCGAGCACGTCGGCCGCGGTCGGGTTCGGGGCCGCCGTCGTCGCGGCGAGGCTGGCGTTCGACTTCAGCAGCCAGGTGTACGCCTTCACCTCGGCGAACCCGACGGTGTTGCTCATCCCGTCGGTGTAGTCGGCGAACCTCGTCCCGCCGTTCGGAGCGCTGGTGAACGGGATCGCCCCGTCGCCGCCCTGCCCGGTGTTCGGGTTCCACACCATCCAGGTGCCGACGTTCGCCGCGTAGGTCGTCGGCCACCGGTTGATCGACCCCGGCCCGCTGGAGCTGGTGGCCGGCTTCATCTCGTCCTTGACCTCGCTCGGGCAGACGTAGATCGGGATGCGCTGCCGGGTGACCGCGTCCTGGACGTTTCCGGCCAGGGTGAAGTCGACCTGGAGGTACGTGTTCGCCTGCTCGATGTACGGCAGGATGCGGGCGTGTGGCGACCAGGCGTCGCCCGCGGTCGCGGCGATCGGGTAGACTCCGGCCGGGGGGAATCGGCCGTTCACCCCCTCGTAGTTGTGCAGCGCGATCCCGATCTGCTTGAGGTTGTTCTGACACTTGGCGCGCGCCGCCCCCTCGCGCACCTTCTGGACCGCGGGGAGCAGCAGGCCGATCAGGATGGCGATGATGGCGATGACGACCAACAACTCAATGAGCGTGAAGGCACGGTGCCGCATGAGCGAGGGGTCCTTAGGCCCGTTTGATGCGGCATGGCAGTAGGCGGGTGGATGGTAAGGGGGGCAAGATGAGAAGAACGTGAACGACCCATATTCGGATCACCAGCGTTCGCACCGCCGGGCGCCCGCGGCTGAAACCCTCGGCGACCTGATCAAGCCGACTGCCGCCGGGTCGGCATTAATCGATCGACGTGACCTCGCTGGCGGCGCGGGTGGTGAGGGCGGCGAACATCGGCAGCGGGATCGACTCGCGGACGAACTGCACCCGCCCGTCGCCGAACAGAACGTTGATCCCGCCGGTGTGGAAGCCGTACGGCTCGTTGTTGTTCTTCCGGTTCATCGGCGACGCGCACGCCGTCCCGCACCCCTCGCTCGCCCCGTCCGAACTCGCCCCGTCGAGGCTGTACGGCCCCTCGCTATCCGCCCAGCAGATCCCCTGGTCGTTCGACACGCTCGACTGCACCGCCCGGTTGTAGTACACCACCGGCCGCCCCGCCGTCTCGACCACCAGCGTGGTGGACGAGGTGCCGTCGGTGACGTCGGTCATGCGCACCCGCGAGTTGCGGAACATGATGCCGAACCGGTTGTTGGCGTCGTAGAGCGGGACCGGTAGGTGGGGGTTGATGCTCCCGTGTTGGACGCCCATCACCACCTCGTAGTCGGTCGGGGCGAGCGGGTTGGTGACGCTCAGTGCCGGCCTCGGCGGCTTGGCGACCGCGGTGAGGACGTCGCCGCGGGTCGGGCTGCTCGGGCACTGGTACGTCCGCACCGGCACCGCCGCGGCCACGACGTTCGTCCCCTCCCACCAGTTCAGGTCGAAGTTGTAGAGCTTTTGAAGGTTCTCCTGCTCGATGAACGGGAGCGTCAGCGGGCGCCAGCCGACGTACTTCCCGCCCGGGTTCCCGGGACCGGCCGTCGTCCACCCGGACGCCGGGAAGACGCTGTTCGTGTCGTGGAACCCGTGCAACGCGAGGCCGAGCTGCTTGAGGTTGTTCTGGCACTGCGTCCGCGCCGCCGCCTCGCGGACCTTCTGGACCGCGGGCAAGAGCAGGCCGACCAGGACGGCGATGATGGCGATGACGACCAGCAACTCGATCAGCGTGAACGCGCGACGGCGCCGGGACGCGGGGATGGGAGCGGGGACGACCCGGTCCTCGAACGACTCGAGGCCGAGGACGACGGCGTCGCGGCGGCGGCCGAGGTTCCGTGGGTGGAACACCCACGACCGGAAGAGGGCGGGCAGGGGGCGGCGGGCCATGGGCTCGGCTCCGGGTGGGCTCGACGGTGGGGGCGAGCGGCGCGGAAGGATGATCGCGTGTTCGACCGGCAAAAAGGAGAGAGCCCGACCATTCTCACGGTCGGCCGTGTCCGGGGCGGTTTCTCGGCACAGGTGGCGTGACACTCGACGGTCGCGCGACCGACGCCCGCGTCGGACGACCCGCTCCCGTTGTCGGAACGGAAATAATAATTTATGATAGTCACTTTAAACTTCAGGGGTGCCTGATGTCAATTAACAGAGCATAGTTTCGACCCTCGCCGGAAGGGCATATGCGCCGGGAGACACGGGATATCCGGGGGGCGTGAATGGGGATGTGAAGGTTAGCAGCCGATGCGGGGGATTCAACCGACCGGCGGATTATCCGTTGCTGCTTGGGTATAATGGGATAATGACAATTTTATTTGTGACGTGTGCCAGCGCCTCCGGCGCTGTCCATAACTCGTTCCGCCGTCGCCGCGGCTCTGGCCCGGAGCGACGGACCATCTTCCAGGGGAAGAAGGCCGTTCAGGGGCGGATGCGGATTCACCGGATCGACACCCGGCCGTTCACCTTGTTCCACCTAAAGATGGTGTGCTGCGCCACCGACACCGTTCTGCGGAAGGTGCGGGTCGTGCTGAAAGGCGACACCCTGAGCGGGCTCGACGACTTCGACTGGGGCGAGATGAAGGGACAGGCTCGGTTCGTCCCGGCGCCGAACAGCGAGCGGTATATCCCTGTCATCACCGCGGAAGACATCCGCGACATCCGCAAGACCCGGCCCGGCGCCGAGCACGATTGACGTGGGGCGCGCCTCACTTCCGCCGCAGGCGTTCCGCGGCCTCATGCTGCGTCACCAATTCACGGTGTAGGTTCTCGACCACCCAGTCGCGGTGCTTCCCCGCGTAGCGCGCCGGGTCGATCGGCGCGCCGACTGCCAGTGCGATCGTGCTCGGCTTCGGCGGCAGCAGGAGCGGCGCGGGGTGCGGCCAGGTATGGAAGCGGCTCCACGCGGCGAAACAGCCGGCAATGCCGACCGGCACGATCGGGCACGTCACCCGCTTGATGAGCAGCGACACCCCCGCCTTCAGCGGCTGCACCGCCCCGGTGTGCGTCCGCTCCCCCTCGGGGAACATCAGCACCGCCCGCCCCGCGGCGAGCGAGTCGAGCACTGCCTGAATCCCGTCCTTCCCCATCCCGCGGTCGATCGGGATGGCGTTCAGGCTGCGGATCAGCGGCCCGAGGCCGGGCTGCGTGAACAGGTTGTTGCGAGCCAGGAACGACAGGTAGCGGCGGCTGGCGAGGCCGACCAGTACCGGGTCGAACATCGACTGGTGGTTGGCGACGAGCAGGACCGGGCCGCGGCGCGGCACGTTCCCCCACCCGGACCGGCGGAGGCTGAACCCGAAGGTGAAGGCCGTGAACGCCGACCAGTAGACGGCGTCGTACCAGAAGCGGGCGGCTAGAGGCGGGCGGTCGCGCATCGGCGGACGATCTCCTCCAGCCGGGCCACCACGTCGTCGGCGGACAGGTCGGTCGTGTCGATTACTACGGCGTCGGCGGCGGCCCGCAGCGGGGCGTCCTCGCGCTCGGTGTCGCGCGTGTCGCGCTCGTGCTGGGAGGCGAGCACCTCCTCCAGCGTCACCGACTCGCCCTTGTCGAGCAGCTCGCGGAACCGCCGCGCCGCCCGCGCCCGCGGGTCGGCGGTGACGAAGAACTTGCACGCCGCGTCCGGGAACACGGCCGTCCCCTGGTCGCGCCCCTCGCACACGATGTCCCGCCCCTCGGCGATCCGCCGCTGCTCGGCCGCCAGGAACCGCCGCACCACCGGCACCACCGCGACCTTGCTGGCGGTCTGCGCCACCGCCGCGGCGCGGATGGCGGCGGTAACGTCGCGCCCGTCGAGCACCACCCTGCCGGGCGGCATGTCGAGTAGGAGCTCGTCGAGAACCGCTTCGACGGCGACGTGGTTCGCGGGGTCGATACCGCGGTTGAGCAGCGCGAGCGCGACGGCCCGGAACATGGCGCCGGTGTCGAGGTAGTCGAACCCGAGCCGCGCCGCGAGGCCGCGGGCGGCGGTGCTCTTCCCGGACCCGGCGGGGCCGTCGATGGTGACGATCATGGAGGGTTGGGGGGCGTGGATGGATACGAAGTAGAAAGTTACCGGAGGGGTCGGTGACCGAACAGGGGCGGCGACTCGGCGAGCTGCGCGCGGTGGAGGGCAGGGGTTTGAAGTCGAGGAAAATGGACAGGATAACCGGATGACCAGGATGCCGAGCCGAAGACAACGCCCCGGCTCGGCATCCTGGTCATCCGGTTATCCTGTCTCATTTCGGTCCGCCGCACCCACCCAGCCCCTTGCGAGGCTCGGCTCGCCGTTCCGCCCTGGATTCCCGCGCCACGGTGCGGGATAATCACACTTCCCATACCCTCGCCCGGTCGTCGTCATGACGCTGCCCGGTCAGCCGCCGCCGTCGCCGGCCCTCACCGCCGCCCTCCACCTGCTCAAGGCCGGGATGCCGGCCGAGGCCGAGACGGTCGTCGTCAAGGCTGCCCGCGACGCCAAGCGCGACCACGGCTCCGGGTCGCACCCGCTCGCGCTCGCCTACGCCGACATGGCGCGGTTCCACTTCGCCGCCGGCGAGGTGAAGCGGGCCGGCACCGAGTTCCAGCACGCCGTCAAGTACCCGGCGTCGGCCGCCGCCGCGGGGAAGAAGGATCGCCTCGCGTTCCTGTTCGGCTACGGCGGGTGCCTTGCCGCGCTCGGCCGTACCGCCGACGCCGAGAAGGTGTTCCGCCAGTGCGTGCTGACCGCGCGCGATGTGTACGGCGCCGGCTCGGCGGGCGCGGCGGCGGCGGTCGTGCCGCTCGCCGAGCTGTTCCTGGCGACCGACCACCCCGGCGACGCCGCCCGCCTCCTCGACGGCGCCGCGCCGGCGCTACTCGGCCACCGCGACCCGCTCGCCCCGCACGCCTCGGCGCTCAAGGCCGAGGCGCACCGCCTGCTGAACCGCCCGAACGACCCGTTCGCCGACCTCGCCCGGATCGCCGACGAGACCGTGCGCGCGGCCGTGGCGGCGGCAATCGCCCGCGCCGCGACCGACCCGCACCCGCGGCGGCGGCCGGTGCTCAACGACCTGGCGGCGTTCACCGCGCGCCGGTTTGGCGACGGCCACCCGGCGGCGGTGGACGCGCTGGCCGCGGTGGTCCGGCACGAGGCCGCACTCGGCACGGCCGACTCGCCGGCGCGGGCGGCGGCGGTGCGACGGGCGGTGTGGGCGTTCGCCGCCCGCCGGCCGGAGGGCGTGGTGCTGGAGAACGTCGAGGTCGGGTTCGACCCGGACGGGACCATCCACCTTGCCCCACACCTGACCCGCAACCCGGCGGCCGAGCTGGCGGCGGTCGAAGCGGTGCTCGTCGCGGCGGTTGACGACCTGTTCGGGCGCGCGGCCGGGTAGGCAAATTTCCGACCACACGTCGGGGAATTCGGTCGCACGTCGGTCCGCTCCCGGGTATAACCGTCTTTCGTATTGTTTTTCCCGGACGGACGGAGACGCGCTTGTGACCGACTACCAAGCCGCACGCCGGGTGGCGACCCGCCTCGCCGCCCTGGCCGAGCCGACGCGCCTGCGCGTGCTCGACCGGCTGGCGCAGGGGCCGCTGCACGTCGGCGCCATGGCTGAACTGCTGGGTGTGCCGATGGTGAACCTGTCGCATCACCTGGGCGTGATGCGCCAGGCCGGGCTTCTGACCGACGAGAAGGACGGGCGGCGGGTGGTGTACCGGCTCAACCCGGACGTGTTCGGCCCCGGCGACAACGGCGACACGCTGGCGGTGCTCGACCTGGACGGGTACAAGGTCCGTGTCCGCAAGGGCGGGGCGGCTCTGGTGCCCCCGGTACGGTCGGCGAAGAAGAAGAAGGGGTAGCCGGCTTGCGGGGAGCGCGAATGCGGGTTCCGCTGGTCCGCTTCGGGAACGACGAGTGGCCGTTCGCGTGGTGGGAACTGCTGTTCATCCCCGTCATGCTGCCGCTGATCTTCGTCTCCCTACTGGTGCTCGCAGTCCTGTCCGTGCCGGCCGAGTTCGTTTACGGGTGGCGGCAGCACCGGCGGGAGAAGCAACTCCGCCCGCGCCTCGCCGCCGCCGGCCGGGTGATGGACTGGGCCGAGGTCGAGACGCGGGCTCGCGGCCGGTGACGGCACGCTCGTCGTCGAGCATTGTTCGCCGAAGGGGCCGGTCCGCGAGTGGTGGACCGCGGACGACCTGATCGCGGCCGCGCCCGTGCCCCTTCCGACCTCGATCCGGGTGCCACCTGCGGACGGCGAGCTAACGCAACTCCGGGACTATGCCGCGGCCTGTGCGACCCGATACCTCGATCACGATGTGGGAAGCGCGAGGCTGACGGACATGCCGGTCCCACTTGCACCAGAAGCTCAACCCCGCCAAGTCTGTCGTCGTGGATCTCGGCGGCGGGCTGATGACGGCGATCGTCTTGCGGACCGGCCGCGACCTGGCCGGGAAGTACCCGCGGGGGCGGGTGGTGACGCTCGTGGCGTGGGCCGACAAGCCGGTCCTGTTCGCCGGCGACGCGGAGATGGTGTTTCTCGGGAATCCGGCGTGAATCAGCGAGGCGGCAGAAGGCGGGCGCCGCGCTCGGGCGGGTTCAGACCGGCCGGCGGCGGGAGTTCCTCGACGGCACCGGCCGGGGGCGTTCCCGGCAGCAGGAGTTCGCGCCCGGGGGGCTGTGCCGGCCGCGGCTGGGCGCCGAGCACCGGGCGGACGGTCACGTCGCGGTCGGCCTCGAAGGCGCGGTTGTCGGTCGTCGTCAGCCGAACGGCGACGCGGACCTTGTTCGACGCCGGCGTCGTCTGCCACGGCAGGCGCACGAAGTAGCCGGACGAGAGGAGCCCGCTCCGCCACGTCGGGCGGAGCTGTTCCGGCGTCAGCTCCCAGGTGCCGATCGGCAGCTTCAGCCCCTGCGGGTTGACCTCCCACGCGGCGATCGTGGCGCGGCCCGGCACCTTGATCGCCGACCGGTCTTCGTCGGTCGGTACGATCACCACCATCAGGCACTCGTCGCCCGGCACGCCGTCCTCGTCCACGCCGCCGGTGCCGCGGCCGATGCTGATCTCGCGCACGAACACCGGCGCCCCAGCACCCGTCGGCACGGCCGGCGGGGCACCGGGGAACTCGGGCGGACGCTGGTGCTCGTAGGTGCGGTTGAGGTTGCGCGCGGCCTCGAGCTGCGCCCGGGTGGCCGCGAGTTCGCGGTCCCGGGTGCGGAGCTCGGCTTCGATCAGGTCGTATCGCTTGTTCGGCCGGCAGGCGACCGGCACGAAGGACTGGAACGCGGCGAGGCCGAGGAATAGCCGGAGCCGGAGCCGCGGGCGGCTGGCACGTCCTGCGCCGGGGTTCCGCGGCTCCGTCCCCACTCAACCCCCCTGGACTTACTCGGCCGGGCGGCTGCCGAGCTGGTCGGCCGGCATCCGCTCCAGCACCTTGTCGATCAGCCCGAAATCGCGGGCCTCGGCCGCGGACATGAAGTTGTCGCGGTCGGTCCCCTTCTCGATCGCCTCCAGCGGCTGCCCGGCGTGCTTGGCGAGCAGCTGGTTGAGCGTCTTCTTCGTCCGCAGGAACTCCTTCGCGTGGATCAGGATTTCCTCGGTCGTGCCCTCGGTGCCGGCGAGCGGCTGGTGGATCATCACCCGGGCGTTGGGGAGGGCGAACCGCTTCCCCTTCGTGCCGGCGGTGAGGAGCATCGCCCCCATGCTCGCGGCCTGCCCCATGCAGTATGTCGACACGTCGCAGGTGACGAACTGCATGGTGTCGTAGATCGCCATGCCCGCGGTCACGCTCCAGCCCGGGCTGTTGATGTACAGGTGGATGTCTCGCTTCGGGTCCTCGAACTGGAGGAACAGCATCTGGGCAACAATCAGATTCGCCATGTCGTCCTGCACGACGCCTTGCAGGAAGATGATGCGGTCCTTCAGCAGCCGGCTGTAGATGTCGTAGGCCCGCTCCTCGCGGCCCCGGCTCTCCACCACGATCGGTACGAGCGGCATGGTCGGTCCTCCGGGCGGCCCGCCGCGCCGGGTGAGATCGGGCGGCGGGGCGGCGGTGTATCAGGGTATGGGGTCGGGCCGGGCGGGTTTTCCGGGCCGGCGGCCGGACTTGCGGTTCGGGGCGAACGGCCGGCGTAAGCGGGCTGGTCGTTGTTTCTGGCACACGCGGTAACAACCAGCCGGCTTACGCCGGCCGTTCGCCCGGCAGAGTCGTTACTTCTTCGCGTCCGCCGGCCGCTCCAGCACCTCGTCGACGAGGCCGAAGGCCTTCGCCTCCTTCGCCGTGTAGTACTTGTCGCGGTCGGTCTCGCGGGCGATCACGTCGAGCGGCTGCTTGGTGTGCTTGGCCAGGATCTCGTTGAGCCGCTCGCGCTCCTTCAGGATCTCGTTGGCCTGGATCTCGATGTCCGACACCTGCCCGCCGACCTGCCCGTAGGGCTGGTGGATCATCACCTTCGAGTTCGGCAGGGCGTACCGCTTCCCGGCTGTGCCGGCGGCCAGCAGGATGGCGGCGCCGCTGGCGGCGATCCCCATGCAGTAGGTGAGGATCGGGCACTCCAGGAACTGCATGGTGTCGTACAGTGCGAGCGTGGCCGAGACCGACCCGCCCGGGCTGTTGATGTACATGTGGATGTCGGCGGTCTTGTTCTCGTACTGGAGGTACAGGAGCTTCTGGATCGTCAGGTTCGCCAGGTAGTCCGAGATGACCGAGCTGCCGCCGGTCTCCGGGCTACTCCCGACGAACACGATCCGGTTCTCCAGCAGCAGGTCGGCCAGCGTCATCGTCCGCTGGCGGGCGTAGTTGCCGCGCTGGAGCAGCGGCTGGATCGGGCCGGCGGCCGCCGTCGGGTCGAAGGGGGGGAACATGACGGTCACCCTTTCGGAGTGGTGGGGTGAGGAGACTGAAGGACGAAGGACGAGGGATGAATGTCGGAGGGCGTTCGCCGCTGCCGGGATTCATCCCTCGTCCTTCATCCTTCGCCCTTCCGCCCCGCCGGGATCATCTGAACTGTATCGGGGCGGTCAACCGGTCGTCTCGCCCTCGGCCGCCGGGGCGGACTCGCCCGGCGCCGCCTCGGCGGCCACGGTGGCGATCTCGCCGGTCTGCTCGGCCCTCTGCTCGGCGGTGAGCTCGTAGTCCTCGAACGTCGCCGCAGCCAGGATCAGGTCGAGCGCCTTGCGCTCGAGCAGGTCGGTCGCCAGCGCCTCCATCAGGTCTTCCTTCTCGAACCGGGCGCGGACCTTGCGCGGGCTCTCGCCCGACTGGTCGGCGATCCGGTCGATCTCGGCCTCGAGGTCGTCGTCCTCGATCTCCAGCTTCTCGACCTCGGCGACCTTCTGGAGGACGAAGTGCTCCTTCAGTGCGGCCGCGGTGCTGGCGACCACGTCCTGCTCCAGGATGCGCCGGCGGCCGGCGATCTGGGCGTCGGACATGCCGGCGTTCTTCATCTCCATCATCCGGCGGGCGAGGGTCTTGCGCGCCTGGCGGCGGAGCATGTCCTGCGGCAGATCCCAGTTCGCCGACGCCGCGATCTTCTCCAGCACCTGCTTCCGCGCCTCGTTCCGCTGGGTGTACTCCAGCCGGCGGTTGAGCAGCGTGTTCACCAGCTCGTCGAAGCCCTCCGGCGTGCTGATGCCGAAGGCGCCTTCGAGCAGGTCTTGCGTGAGTTCCGGCTGCCGGACCGTCTTGATGTCGTGGACGGTGAACGTGGCCTGGACCTTCTGGCCGCGCATGTTGGCGTTGGCGAGCTCCTGCGACAGCACGATGTCCACCGTGCGCACGTCGCCGGCCTTGGTGCCGGTGAGCTTCTCGCCGAAGTCCTCGGCGACGCCGTCCGACAGCGCCAGCCGCGGCTCGACCTTGAAGCGGACTTCCTTGAGCGAGTTCAGCACCTTGTCGCCGTACTTGATCTCCACGTCGGCGGTGACCGTGTCGTCGAGCGCGACGGTGGGGTTGTCGCCCTCCTTCGGCACGAGCTGGCCGTAGGGCTCCAACAGCCGCTTCTTCTCGGCGGCGATCTCGTCGGCGGTGTAGGTGTGCGTCGGGCGGCGGAGCTTCAGCCCCTTGTACTCGGGCAGGTCGAACTCAGGCCGGACCTCGATGTCGAACTCGTAGACGAACGGCCCTTCCTTCGGGATCTCGATGGCGTCCGGGTCGAGCTCCGGCGGCGCGAGCGGGGCGATCTCCTGCTCGTCGGCGAGCTGCTCCAGGCTCGCCATGAGCACCTGGGTCTTCACCTCCTGCGCGACCGTCGGGTAGTACTGCTTCTCGATGATCTTGCGCGGCACCTTACCGGGCCGGAACCCGCGGACGGTCGGCTGGTCGCTCAGCGTGATCTCGCTGAACTTCTCGTCGAACCGCTCGTCGATCTGGGCTCGCTCGACGGTAACCTTGATGTGCTTCTTGCACGGCCCCACGTCCTTGATCTCGACCGTCTGGACGAGCTTGACCGGCCCTTCGGGGGCGGCGACGGCGGTGGCGTCGGTGGCCTCGGCGGTGTCCGGGGTGGGTTCGTCGGCCATCGTGGTCCTCCGTCGTCGCCGCGTCGGGGTGCGGGTTGGGGGTCGGGAAAAGCGAAAGCCGGGAAGTCGTGGGCGGCGGGTATTGTATCCCGCCCGGTGCCCGCGACTTCCCGGCCCGGCAGACTGTGGTCAAGAGCGGGTGATGGGACTTGAACCCACGACAACCTCGTTGGCAACGAGGTACTCTACCACTGAGTTACACCCGCATTTGCTACCACTGCACCGAACACTTTAGGCAGGTGCCGCCGCGGCTTCAAGGGAGAATATCGCGCTTCGTGTGAGTGGACAGTGGCGGCGGGCGGTGCGCGGTGAAACCCGGGCCATCAGGTCGTCAGAAAGTCCAGGGACCGCAGCCCCCGGGCTTTGGCTTGGCAGCCCACTGGTCACTGCGGGTCTCCCACTGCCGGCAAGGCTATTTCCTTGACACTAGTCCTTGCCCTATCTAGACTTTGAAAACAACCAGGCGGTTACCGGTCGGAGCCCAGACCAGCGGGGGACTGCTTCCGTGACCAAGAAAGAAATCGTCCGCCAACTGTGCGAGAAGGCGAACAAGGAGAAGCTCCTCAAGGGTAGCCTGACGCAACTGGCGACGAAGGAAATCGTCCAGTGGACGTTCGACGCGATCATCGAGACCCTGGTCACGGACGGCCGCATCGAGCTCCGCAACTTCGGCGTCTTCGAGGTTAAGCAGCGCAAGCCGCGCAAGGCTCGCAACCCGCGCACCGGCGAGCGGGTGGACGTGGCGTCGAAGAACGTGGTGACGTTCCAGCCCGGCAAGGAAATGGAGGAGCGTGTCCGTCAGTACGCCAAGCCCGCCGACCCGAAGCGCAAGACCCGCCGCAGTAAGGCCGAGGCCGAGGACACGGACGACGACATCGAGGACACCCCGGCGCCGTCGGCCAACGGCACGCCCGAACCGGTCGCGGCCGGTGCCGCGACGAGCTGATGATGTTCGGTACATGGCGGCCGGCTTGCCGGCCGCTGTCTATTCAGACGCCACCCCAATCTTCTCCCTTGCACCGGCCTGAACCGTAGACGAGAATATCACCACTGCCGACACGCGCTGCCCACGGCGCATCCTCCCGCCTTCCCGCCCTTCCGAGGGTCTCGTCCATGCCGCTCCCGCCCCCCCGCTTCCGCCACTTGGCGGTTCTCCTCGCCGTCGGTCTGCTCGCGCCCCCGTCTCTTGCGCAAGAGTCAGCCGCCCCGAACCCGAACGACGTGAAGGCCGTCGCCGTCCACCCGGCGCGCGTCGCGCTGAACGGTTCGGACGACGCGGCGCAGTTGATCGTCACCGGTTCGCTCGCCGACGGCCGGCTCGTGGATCTGACCCACGTCGTCCGCTACGCGGTCGCCAACGCGACCGCGGCCGTCAGCACCGCCGGGCGCGTGCAGGCGAAGGCGGACGGCGCCGGTGAGATCACGGTCACGTTCGGCGCACACACCGCGAGACTACCGGTCGAGGCGAAGAACCTCGGTGTGAACCTGCCGCTCAACTTCACGAACCAGGTTGTGCCCGTCTTCACGCGGTTGGGGTGCAACAGCGGCGGGTGCCACGGCAAGATCAGCGGGCAGAACGGGTTCCGGCTGTCGCTCCTCGGGTTCGAGCCCGAACTGGATTACATGACGCTCGTGAAGGAGGGCCGCGGGCGGCGGCTGTTCCCCGCCAACCCGGACGCCAGCCTGTTCCTCACGAAGGCGACCGGCCGCTCCCCGCACGGCGGCGGCAAGAAGATGGAGCCCGAGTCGGACGAGTACAAGCTGGTCCGCCGCTGGATCGCCGCCGGCATGCCGTGGGGGAAGGAGACCGACCCGAAGGTGACGAAGATCAGCGTCTTCCCCGAGCACCGCATCCTGACCCGCAACGCCACGCAGCAGATCGCCGCCTACGCCCACTACTCGGACGGCACGGTCGAGGACATCACCCGCCGCGCCCAGTTTGAGAGCAACGACGGCGAGATTGCCGCGGTCAGCGAGGGCGGCCAAGTCCGCACGCTACAACTGAGCGGCGAGGCGGCGATCATGGCCCGCTTCCAGGGGATGGTCACGGTCACCCGCATCACCGTGCCGCTCGGCGTGCAAACGCCGCAGTGGCAGTTCCCGGCGCAGACGATGGTCGATCAGCACACGTCGAAGAAGTGGCGCGAGCTGGGTCTGGTGCCGTCCGACCTCTGCACCGACGAGCAGTTCATCCGCCGCGTGTCGCTCGACATCACCGGCACACTGCCGACGCCGGCGCAGGTGACGGCGTTCGTCGCCGACGCCGACGCCAAGAAGCGTGAGAAGCTGGTGGACCGGCTGCTCGAAACGCCCGAATACGCCTACTTCTTCGCCAACAAGTGGGCAGACATCCTGCGGGTGAAGCGCCGCGGCGAGGCGAACCGGGCGCAGGGCACGTTCGCGTTCCACGAGTGGATCCGCACGAACGTCGCCGCCGACACCCCGTACAGCGAGTTCGTCCGCGGCATCATCACGGCCACGGGCGACGAGCGCCGCAACCCGGCGGTGGTGTGGTACAAGGAACTCACCACGCCCGAGAACTTCGTGGACGACGTGGGGCAGGTGTTCCTGGGTCAGCGGCTGGCGTGTGCGAACTGCCATCACCACCCCTACGAGAAGTGGAGCCAGGACGACTACTGGGGGCTGGCCGCGTTCTTCGGCAAGGTCGGCCGCAAGGAACTGCGCCTGCCGAGCGCGAGCAACAACAACGACAACCGCACGCAGGTGATCTTCACCAAGTCGAACGGCAGCGTTACGAACAAGCGGACGAGCAAGGCTGCCGAAATCCGCCCGCTCGACGGGCAGCCGATGGAGGTGCCGGAGGGCGACCCGCGCGAGAAACTCGCCGACTGGATGACGGCCAAGAACAACCCGTTCTTTGCGAAGGCCGTGGCGAACCGGTACTGGGCGCACTTCTTCGGCCGCGGCATCGTGGACCCGCTCGACGACATGCGGATCACCAACCCGCCGTCGAACCCGGAACTCCTCGACGCACTGGCGAAAAACCTGACGGAAAATGACTACAGCCTGAAGGCGCTGGTCCGCACGATCTGCAAGAGCCGGACGTACCAGCTCTCCAGCGCCCCGAACGACTTCAACAAGAACGACAAGCAGGCCTACGCCCGCTTCTACCCGCGCCGCGTGTCCGCCGAGGTGCTGCTGGACGCGGTGAATCAGGTGACGGACGCGCCGGGCGGGTTCAACGGCCTGCCGCGCGACAAGAACGCCCCCGGCCGGGCGATCATGCTGCCGGACGAGTCGTTCACGAGCTACTTCCTGGACGTGTTCGGCCGCCCGCAGCGGATCAGCGCGTGCGAGTGCGAGCGGGTGAACGAGGCGAACCTGGCGCAAGCCCTCCACCTGCTCAACAGCGACGAGATCCAGGGGAAGGTGACGCGCCAGGGCGGCCGCGCCGCGGCACTCGCCGCCGACCCGCGGCCGGACGAGGCGAAGGTGACGGAGCTGTTCCGCTGGGCCTTCGCCCGCACCCCGACGGCGGACGACCTGCGGACGGCCCTCGACCACGTCCGCGCGATGGACGCGCGGACGCCCGGCGGCGCCGGCAAGCGCGTGGCCTACGAGAACATCCTGTGGGCGCTGCTGAACACGAAGGAGTTTGTGTTCAACCAGTAACGCCCGGCGCTATGCCCCAATCCCATCAACCCGCCGCGCGACCGTGACCCGGCCGCGCGGTGTAGTTTGAGCTGAGATGATTAGGCTCGTTGTGAAATAGGCAAACTTGTTCGATCGGCCCCGCAACCGACCTCACATTTCGCCGGTTGCCGCGCACCACCGACGGGTGTCCCTGTCGATTTCGGCACCCCGGAGGTAGTTAGGCCGCGGCGCGAGCCGCGGCTTTGCCCGACACCCCGCGGCTCGTGCCGCGGCCTAACGCCGGGGTGCCGAAATCGGTCGGCACACGTCCACCGACGGACCGGCTTGACGCACACGCGAGCCGCGGGTTAGCTTCCGGCCCCCGTTAGAAGGAGGTGGCCCGTGCGTCCGCGTGCCCTGCTCGTCCCGGCGCTGCTCGTCGCCGCCAGCGGTCTCGCTTACACCCAGCCCGCGCCGCGGCCGGCGCAGGTGCCCGAGCCCGCTCGGTTGATCCCACCGCCCGGGGTTCCGTTCACGCCGCCGCGGCCGGCGCCGGCGGACGCGCCGCCGGCCGAGAAGTCGCTCGACCAGTTGCTCGACCGCCTGGAGGCGCTGCGGGCACAGAAGGCCGAGCTGGAACGGCAGGAGCAGGAGGTGGTGAAGGAGATCCGGCGCAAAGTCGAGAGGCAGTCGGACCGCCTCCAGCGGCTCGGCGTCAACGACCCGCTCTTGTCGCCGCCATCACCGTCGGTGTCGTTCGCCCCGGCCGTCATCCCCACCGTGCCCTCGGTACCAGCTGTCCCGCCCGTGGTCCCGCCGCTGCCGACCGTTCCGGGGCAGTAGCTGCCTGAGGATCCCGGCGAGTTGAGCGATTTCGGGATTTTCTCGGATTTCGTGTCCGGTTTTTCCCCGCTGCTCCGATTGCACCCGTTGGCGGCGGCCCGCTGTCGCACGCCAACGGGGGTCTCTCCATGTCCGTCCTCAGCATCACGTCCGTGGCCATTGCCCTGGCTCGGAAGGCCGCCGGCACGCCCGCCGCTACCGGCGACGCCGAACTGGGCGGTCAACTGGACGACCTCGTCATCCACCTGTCCCAGCTCAAAGCCCACTGTGCCCTGCTGGTGGACGAGAACCGCACACTGAAGCGGACCGCCGGCGGCGACGCCGACGAGCCGCGCGTGGTGATCGGGAACTGACCACGGCCGGGCGGAGCGAAGTCGGGGTTGCCTGCCGGCGGCGGGTGCGCTACCATTCCGCCTCGCCGTTCGCCCCCCGAGACGGATCTCGCCCGGAAACGGCACGGAGATGCCGCTGATCACCCCGTCCACCACGCCCGCCCCGAACCCGGGGCGGGACACCGCCCTCGACAACCTCCGCGTCGTGGCGATGCTCCTCGGCCTGGTGACCCACGGCGCGCTGCCGTTCATCGCCACGGGAATCCTCCAGTTCCCGATCCGCGACGCCACCCGCCACCCGGGCGCGGACGCGGCGTACATCGCCGTCCACGACTTCCGGATGCAGCTGTTCTTCCTCCTCGCCGGGTTCGCGGCGGCGTCGCTGGCGGCGCGGCGCGGGGTCGGCGCGGTGGTCCGCAACCGGCTCGTCCGGGTCGCGGTGCCACTCGCCGTCGCGGTGGTGGTGGTGTGCCCACTCATGCACGTCCTCGTCGCCCACCACACGACGGCCCGCGACGTGACCTGGAACCCGGTCGTCGCCGGCGGCTGGGTCGGGCCGAACTTCCACCTGTGGTTCCTCTACTACCTGCTCCTCTGCACCGCCCCGCTCGTCGCCCTGCTGGCGGTGCGAGACCGCGTCCCGGCCGGCGCGGTCGCCGCCTTCGACCGCGCGGCGCGGCGGTTCATCGCGTCGCCGTGGCGGGTGCCGGTGCTCGCGGCGGCGGTCGTGCCGCTGCTGTGGGGGATGCCGTCGTGGCTGATCGAGACGCCGTACGGGTGGGTACCCCACCTCGACGTGCTGGCGTACTACCTCGGCTTCTTCGCGGCCGGCGCGGTGCTGGCGCGGCACGCCGACCTCCTGCCCGCGGTCGGGAATCGCTGGTTCGCCCAACTGGCCGCCGCGAACGTCGTCGTACTCCCGGCGATGCTGGGGCTGACGGTGTACGGCGTGCGCGCCGAGGACGAGAACCCGCCGGCGTGGATCGCGGCGTGGAAGGCAGCGGGGATCCTCCTCGGCGGGCTGTACACGTGGCTGATGATCGGCGGTCTCATCGGCCTGTTCCGCCGGCACTTCACGACCTCCCACGGGGCGTGGAAGTACCTCGCGGGGGCGTCGTACTGGTGCTACCTCGCCGGGTTCCCGGTACAGGTCGCGCTGCAGATCTCCCTCGCCCCGTACCACTACCCGATCGTCGCCGAGTTCGTGGTCGTGAACGTGCTGACGTTCGCGGTGCTCCTCGCCACCTACGAGCTGGGCGTCCGACGGACGTGGGTCGGGGTGGTCCTGAACGGGAAGAAGGCGGTCGCGCCGGCGGTGGTCGTGGCGACGCGGGTCGTGTCGCCCGGGCGGGCCGAACTGCCCGCGCCGCCGCGGGTGGTGCCGGCCGCTTCCCCGCGCGTCGCCGCCGGGGTATCCTGGCAGCGCCCCGCCGGCCGCCCGCACCCCGCCCACGTCTCCGGGAGTTCGACGTGTCACGCCCCGCTGCCGCCCTCGCCGTCCTGACCGCCGCGTGCTCCGCCCTCGCCGCCGACTGGCCCGCCTGGCGCGGGCCGACCGGGCAGGGGTTGAGCGACGAGAAGGCCGTTCCGCTCACGTGGTCGGCGAAGGACAACGTGAAGTGGAAGGTGCCGCTCGCCCACCCGGGGAACTCCACGCCGGTCGTGTGGAAGGACCGCATCTTCCTCACGCAGGGGAACAAGGGCGGGACGGAGCGGAGCCTCCTCTGCCTGTCCCGCGCCGACGGGCGCGTCCGCTGGCAGAAGGACGTGGCGTACCCCGAGAAGGAGCGGAACTGGAACGAGAACTGGTACGCCAACGCCTCGCCGGCGACCGACGGCGAGCGAGTGGTGGTGAGCTTCGCGTCGGCCGGGATGTACTGCTACGACCTCGACGGCAAAGAACTCTGGAAGCGCACCGACCTCGGGAAGTGGGACCACTCGTTCGGCAGCGGGGCGTCGCCGGTGCTGTACGGCGACCTGGCGATCCTGTGGTGCGGGCCGAACGAGAAGGAGGGCCGCAACGCTCGTGGGCGACGCCCGTACTCGCCACCGTCGGCGGCAAGGATCAACTCGTTCTCGGCCTGTCGAAGGACGTGAAGAACCAGCCGGAGGAGAAGCACGGCCACCTGAAGGGGTACGACCCGAAGACCGGCAGCGAGCTGTGGTCGTGCCGCGGGCTGAACAGCTACGTCTACACGTCCGCGCTCGTCGGCGACGGCGTGGCGGTCGGCATGTCGGGCTACGGCGGCGCGGCACTGGCGGTGAAGCTCGGCGGCGCCGGCGACATCACCGCCGACCGCCTCTGGGTCCACCCGAAGAACACGCAGCGCGTCGGTTCGGGGGCGGTCGTCGGCGGGCACGTCTACGTGGTGGACGAAGACGGCCGCCCGCACTGCTACGACCTGAAGACCAGTGCCGACCACTGGAAGGACGAGGCGAAGCTGAAGGGCGGGGTGACGTGGGGGTCGATGGTCCACGCCGGCGGCCGGCTGTACGTGATGATGCGGACCGGCGACACGGTGGTGATGGCGGCGAACCCGAAGCACGAGGTGCTGGCGGTGAACCCGCTCGGGGCGGGCGAGCAGACGAACTCGTCGCCCGCCGTCGCCGACGGCGAGATCTACCTCCGCACCTTCCGCCACCTGTGGTGCATTAGCGAGAAGAAGTGACCCGGGGCGCCCGGGTCACGGTTGTTCGACCCGGCCGAGGAACAGGATCGTCCCGTGCCGGGCGTCGCGGATCAGGAACAGGAACGGGTGGTCGGCAACGAACGGTATCGGGTCGGGGGATTTTTCACCCGTCACCGCCGTCGCGGCGGCGGCCTCCGTACCTTCCTCGTTCACCTCGACGAACGCCTTGTGCTGTACCGCGCTGATCGAGATTCCACCGCTGTCGAGCATCCCGGTGAAGTCCGCGCCCGCGCCGAACGCCCGCACCATACCGAGTGCCTTCAGTTGTTCCGGCAGGCTGAACGCCTGCTCCTGCTTGAACCGCGGCAGAGACACGCCCAGTTGGGTCTCCCGCAACCCCGCGATCCAGGTCTTGAGCGTTTCCGCGGTGAGCTGCCGCTCGACCGCCGGCAGCCCGTCGGGCAGTGCGGGGAGAATCACCACCAATGACAACTCGCCGCCGGTGTACGGCAGTTCCAGAACCCGCGTGATCAATTTCCGGTTCACCGGGTCGCTCACAATGCCGTTCCTCGCCTTCGCGTTCACGTACATGAGCGGCACCGTCGCGGTCGTGTCGTCGGCGAGGTGGAACGTGGCGTCGCGGGTGCGCGTCGGGTCGAACTTCGTCTTCCACGTCCCCTTGAAGTGAATCGCGTTAGCCAGCACCATCACCGTCTGCGGTGTGATACTCCCCGGCTTCAGCAACTCGCGGACGCGGTCGCGGGTCTTGTCCTCGACCCACTTGTTGATGTGCAGGCGATCCGCCTCGTGGTTCGTGGCGAAGTCCGCCTCGTGGAGGCTGGCGCCGAACCGGCCTTTCTGAAGGGTCAGAAACTCCGCCCGCCACGGCAGCCCCTTCTGCCCCCAGAGCGCGTTGGCGACCGACAGCGAGAACTCCTTGCGCGGGTGGCCGTAGTAGCGTCCGAGGTCGCCGGCGGCGGGCACCCGCCCCTCGTCGGCGGGCAGGTGCAGCACTTTTACCATCTCGTCGCGCGTAACGCCCTTGGTCCCGGTCGTCGTCATCGCCAGCGCCGTGTGAACGCTGTACGGCGAGAGGAAGACGTTCCCCGGCGTTTCGCGGAGCTTCGCGTACAGGTCGAGGGCGAACCGGTTGTTCGCGTCCGCCGCCGCTTGCAGGTCGTCCGTCCACGGTGGCGGTGGTGGCGCATCCACTTGGACGGAATGCCCATAGCCCACCGTCCCCGAGACGACCAGGATCAGAGCGATTTCCGGCCGCAGCACCAGACAACGCATGACACACACGCGGTCGGAGACGGGGAATCGATCGTGTCAGTCATGCTGCCGCCCGTCCGCCGGGACTGCACGAAGCGATTCGCGTCTGGAAAGTAGTAGGCACACTCCGTGTGCCGTCGCTGAACCCAAGCACGGGACACGGAGTGTGCCTACTACTTTCCAGACGCGGTCAGTCCTTCGCCGTCTTCCCACTCGAAGCACGAAGCACGGCGGTGACGGGGAAGTGGTCGGACGGGGTGCGGCCGTCCTTCGCGGTGCGGTCGATCCCGGCCTCGGCCACCGCCCAGTCGCGGGAGGCGCCGATCCAATCGATGCGGGCGCCGCCGGTCGCACCGGCCTTGAACCCGCTGAACGTCCCCTCCTGCTTGTCGCGTGTCGGGTGTGTGATGCGGAAAGTATCCACGAGCGGGGCCGGGCGGTCGCCGGCCTTGCCGAACAGCGCGTCGTAGGGGCCGCTCCCCTCGCCCGCGTTGAAGTCGCCGGTGACGATCACCCGGCACCCCGCGCCGAGCGTGTCGGCCTTCGCGCGCAGCAACTTCGCTGCCTCCAGCCGGGCCTTCGTCCCCTTGTGATCGAAGTGCGTGTTCAGGAACAGCAGCGGCGGGCCGTCGGGTGCGGTCTTGTCCTTGAGCTTCACCCACGTCGCCATCCGCGGCAGTGCGGCATCCCACCCACGGCTGCCGACCTTCTCGGGCGTCTCGCTCAGCCAGAAGTGGCCGCCGTCGAGCTTCGTGAATCGCGTCTTGCGGAAGTACAGGGCGGCCGTCTCGCCGCGGTCCTTCCCGTCGTCGCGGCCGACGCCGAACGCGGTGTGGCCGGTGAGCTTGTCAGCGAGGTAGTCGCGCTGGGACGTAAGCGTCTCCTGCGTGCCGAGTAGGTCGGGGTCGAACCTGCCGATCGTGTCGGCGAGGAATGTTTTCCGCTTGTCCCAGTGGTTCTCGCCGTCCGGGGCGGTGCCGTAGCGGATGTTGAAGCTCATCACCCGCACCGGCGCGGGGTCATCGGCGGCGGTCGTGACCGCCGCCGAAAGGAGGGCGAGGATCACGGCGGGGAGGTAGCGGCTCATGGAATACTCCGGGCCGTCGGGCGAACCTTCGCCCGACGGCCCTGGTGGTATACGCGCCGCGCCGGTCCTCGGGCTACGGGGCACCGCGGCCGCCCGCGGCGGGGACGTCCAGCTCCGTCAGCAGCGCCCGCACCCGCGCCACCGCCCGCGCGTTGCCGCGGACGATCACGCTGTTCGTTCGGTCGTCGGCGGTGATGTCCACGCCGTCGCGGTCGAACACGGTCCGCAGAGTGGTGGCGATTTCCTCGGCCCGGACGTTCTTCGCCCGCAGCACGACCGGGTCGTCATCTGAAGCCGGCCCGGACTTCGTTCCGCTGCCACCGCCGCCGGGACCGCCCATCGGCCCGAACGACCCTCCCCCGCCACCCGATGCACCGGGGCGGTTCCCGCCGGGGACGCCGAAGCCCAGAGGCGGCCCGCCAGGCGTGCCAACCGTACCACCGGGGCCGCCGAAACCGCCCGCCCCACCGGGGAACGGGCTGAACCCGCCGCCCATCATCGGGACGTTGAGCGATCGACTGCCGCCGGCCGCCGCAGATCCGCCGGTCGGGCGCTTGAACACGAGCAGGTCGTTGACCTCCCCTGCGCCGGACTTACCCATTTCCAGGTGATCGCAGTACTCCCAGCCGGCCGCACCGAGGTCGGACAGCGTCCGCTTGAATTGCGTGACGTCCCGGGGTTGCTGGACGTACTTGTACTCCCACCCGGGCCGTGCGGCGGCCATACCCGTCGAGCCCCAGGTGATGAACCCACTCCCGCCGGTGGCACTGCCGGGGGCGCCCGACGCCCCCGTCCCGCTACCACCCGCACGGGGTGGCGATCCCGGCTGCCCGTCGCCTCCGCCGGGCAATCTGCCCGGACCCGCCGGCCCGGCGCCTGCTCCCGGCGGACCGCCCGCGCTCCCCGACCCGCTGCCGCCCTGCTGGCCGTGGGCGATCGGGAAGAGCGTCGCGCCGAGCCCACCGGCTACGAGGGCGGCGGCGAGCGTCCGCTTCGTCCAACTCAGTGCCATCGGAGTGACCTCGCGTACCAGTTCGAGAACGACCGGCGGGGCGTCGGCCCCCCGGGACAGTGACACCATCCGCCCGACGAGCCCGACGGGGACCGGTCCCGCCGTCGCCGTGACCCCCAGCCCGATCGCCCCGACGGCCGCCGCCGGCGCGAGCCCGCGGCCGGTCAGCCGGTCGAGCAGGAGCTGCCGGGCGCGGCACAATCGGCCGGTAAGCGTGCCGGCCTTCCACCCGAGTCGCACCGCCGCGTCCGGTTGCGGCACGCCCTCCAGGTCGCACAGCACGAACGCCGTGCGGAGCGGGTCCGGCAGCCGCCTGACCTCCTCGTGGACTGCGGCCAGCAGCGCGTCCCACGTCGCCTCGGGGAGCGACCGGTCGGCTTCCCCGCCGGCCACCCGCTCCTCGCGCTGGCGGCGCCGGACGGCGGCGCGGCGCAGCTTCGTCGCCGCCCGCACCGCGACTCCGTGGAGCCACCCGCCCACCGCGTCGCCGCGGCGGATCGACCGCGCCGACCGTGTGAGCGCGAGGAACGTCGCCTGGAAGGCGTCCTCGGCGTCGGCGTGCGCGGGGAGCAACTGCCGGCACGCCGCCCACACCATCGGCCCGTGCCGGCGAAGCAGTTCGGCGAACGCCGGCTCGTCGCGGGTGGCGACGAACCGGCGCACGAGGTCGCCGTCCGGCGCGGCCTCGGGGGCGCCGCTCAGCTGTTCGGCCTGACGGAGGATCAGGGCCAGCGTCGAAGGGCTCATCACGGGTACGTTCCCACGCGGCGGCGATTCCTACAACCCCCGGCGAACCCGTTCTGCGGTCGCGCTGTCCGTGCCAGGTCACCCCGGAGCCCGCCGCGTGCCGACCGACCCGCGCCTCACCCGCCTCGACGAGACCCGCGTCCGCGTGGCGAACCCGCACGGCGTCGAGGTCACGCTGTTCGCCAACGAGCGGGTGCCGGTCGAGGCGGCGGCGGTCACCGAGCTCGTCGATCTGCTTGCCCTCCAGGACACGGTTCAGCAAGTTGCCGCGGCCGCCCCCGACAGCTTCGACCGCGACCCCGGCGTCGTCCGCGTCGCCATCACGCCCGACTTCCACAAGGCCCGCGGCATCCCGGTCGGCACCGTGCTCGCCACCCGCGGGTTCGTGGTCCCGCAGGCCATCGGCAACGACATCAACTGCGGGATGCGGCTGCACACGACGAACCTCCGGCCGGACGAAGTCGCGGCGAAGGTGGACGACCTCGAAACGGCGTTCCGCTCGCTCTTCTTCGAGGCCGGGCGCAACATCCCGATGACCCGCCAACAGCGTCTCGCGATGCTCACCGGCGGGCTCGAAGGGCTGCTCGACGCCACCCCGCCCGACCTCGACGAGGGGTTGTGGCCGCTCGTCCGCGAGCTCGGCGTCGGCGACCAGCTCGACCGGGTGGAGCGGCGCGGCAGTCTCCCCGCCGGCCGCGTGTTCGGGCTCACCGACTTCCTCGGCACGGACGACCGCCTCAGCCGCGACGGGCAGATCGGCAGCATCGGCGGCGGGAACCACTTCGTCGAAATCCAGAAGGTCGAGAAGGTGCTAGACGGGCCGGTCGCGCACGCCTGGGGGCTGAAGCCCGGTGTGGTGACGGTGATGGTCCACACCGGGTCGGTCGGCGTCGGGCACCTGTGCGGCGGACATTACCGGGACGTGGTGCGCAAGCTCCACCCGGCGACGCTGAAACACCCGGCCAACGGCGTGTTCCTCCTCCCGGAGGGCGACCGACACCGCGCCGAGGCCGAATTGTTCTGGGACGCGCTGCACAACGCCGCGAACTTCGCCTACGCCAACCGCATGTTCCTGGCGGTGATGGCGGTCGCCGGGATGCGGCGCGTGTTCGGCGACCGCGTCGGCGCCGACCTGCTCTACGACGCCCCGCACAACTTCGTGTGGAAGGACGAACTCGACGGCGAGGAGGTGGTGCTGCACCGGAAGGGGGCGACGCCGGCGCGCGGGTTCGAGGCGATGGCCGGGACGCCGTTCGCGTACCACGGCGAGCCGGTGCTGGTACCGGGGTCGATGGGGGCGAGCAGCTTCGTGCTGGTCGGGCAGGGGAACGCCGGGGCGATGGCGAGCGCCAGCCACGGCGCCGGCCGCGTGTTGAGCCGGGGCGAGGCGATGCGCGGGTTCGACGCCGAGTTCCGCGACTTCCTGGCCCGGTTCCGCGTCGTCACGCCGACCGACCTCCGCCGCGCCGACCTCCGCCAGCGGCCGGACATCCTGGCGAAGAAGCTGGAGGAGATCAAGCAGGAGGCGCCGTTCGCCTACAAGGGGATCGGCCCGGTGGTGGAGACGCTGACCGCCGCCGGGATCGCGCGGCCGGTGGCCGAACTCACCCCGCTGATGACGGTGAAGGGTTGAGCGGGAGGCGGACGAAGAACGTGCTCCCGCGGCCGGGGCCGGCGCTCTCGGCCCACGCCGCCCCGCCGTGCATCGCGGCCAGCGACCGCACCAGCGCCAGCCCCAGCCCCAGCCCGCCGTGCGAGCGGTCCGCCGGCTGTCCGACCTGGGCGAACACCTCGAACACCCGCGTCAGCATGTCCGCCGGGATGCCGATGCCGGAGTCGGTCACAGACACGACGGCGTCGCCGCCGACCGCCTCGACGGCGACCGCGACGTGCCCGCCCTCGGGCGTGTAGCGGGCGGCGTTGGTCAACAGGTTCGTCACCACCTGCGCCAGCCGGGTCCGGTCGCCGTCCACGCGCACCGGGGCGGGCGCGAGGCGGACGGCGAGGGTGTGGCGGGCGGCGTCGAGCGCCGGCCGGGCGGTCTCGACCGCCGCCTCGACCACCCCGCGCAGGTCGAGGCGCTCGGGGCGGAGGGTGATCTTCCCGCTCGTCACCCGGGCCACGTCGAGCAGGTCGTCGACGAGGTGGACGAGCTGCCCGAGCTGCCGCTCCATCATCCCGACGAGCTTGTCGAGCTGGTCCGGCGGCGGGCGGAGGCGGAGGACGGCGACGGCGTTGCGGATCGGGGCGAGTGGGTTGCGGAGCTCGTGGGCGAGGATCGCCAGGAACTCGTCCTTCCGCCGGTTCGCCTCGCGCAGCGCGTCCTCCGCCTCCTTCCGCTCGGTCACGTCGCGTGTGGTGCCGGCGACCGCCTCGACCTCGCCGTCGGCGCCAATGACCGGCACCAGGATGTAGTCGTAGATGCGCCGGCCGAACGTGCCGGTGAACGGCACCTCGCTGCGGACCGGCGCCTTCGTCGCCCGGACCTGCTCGATCTCCCGGCCGTGCATGGCGGCGTGCCAGTCCGGGTAGCCGAGTTCCGAACAGGTCTTCCCGATTGCCTCGTCCCAGGTCTTTCCCCACATCCGGAGGAGACCTTCGTTGGCGTAGGTGAACCGGTGGTCCAACCCCCACACGTAGGCCAGGTCCGGGGTGTTCGACAGGATCGTCTCGTAGAGCCGCCGCCGGCGGTCGGACTCGGCGGTGACGCGCACCAGCTCCGCCTCGGACCGCTTCTGCTCGGTCACGTCGATGGCCACCCCGCCGACCAGCGGCGGACGCCCGGCCGGGCCGGGGATCAGGAACTTACTGACCAGCGAGTGGTGGACCGACCCGTCCGGGTGCGTCAGCGTTTCGACCGTCTGGACGCCGCCCGTGTCGGCGGCGAGGCGGTCGTTGGCCCGGAACGCGGCCGCCGCATCGGGCGGGAAGACCTCGTCGTCGGTCCGACCGTACAGCGCCTCGGCGGTGGTGCCGAACGCCCGGAGGGCGGCGTCGTTGGCGTACAGGTAGTGGCCGGCGGCGTCCTTGATCCAGGCGAGGCCGGGGAGGTGTGCCATGAACCGCGCGAACCGCCGCTCCGTCTCGTCCGCCCGGGCGCGCTCCTGCCGCTCCATCGCCCGCAGCCGCTCGCCGGTCCGGTACAGCTCGACGAACACCGCCACCTTCGCCCGCAGGATCTCGGGGACGATCGGCTTGACGAGGTAATCGACCGCCCCGAGGCGGTACGCCTCGACCACCGGGAACTCGTCGTCCCCGGCGGCCGTGAGGAAGATCACGGGCGTCTGTCGGCCGCGGTCGGTGGCGCGCATCCGCGACGCCGTCTCGAACCCGGACAGCCCGGGGAGGCGCACGTCGAGGAGGACAACCGCGAAGTCACGCGCGGCGAGGATTCGGAGTGCTTCTTCGCCCGTCGAGGCGCGGACGAGGTGGTCGCCGAGGCCGTCGAGGACGGCTTCCAATGCCAGGAGGTTGGCCGGCAGGTCATCCACCAACAGAATGTCCGCCGGCGCGCGAAAGTCGGGCACGACACTGCCTTGTCGAACGAGTCGGTCGGTGACTGGGTGGCGAGTCGAAAAGAATTCTACCAGCGCCGCGGCGGAACCGCACCGCCTCCCGGTGGTCAGTATCCGCCCAGCTCGATCCGACCGGCGTGGGAAGCACGCGCCGGCTCACGCGCCGTCCCGCCCCACCGGGATCAGCGGGCTCACCCGCACAAGGCCGCGCCGGAGGCGCCACCGACTCGCATCCGACGCCGCAGGAATGAGACATGCCCCCCTTCGCGGGTCCGGTGCCGGAATGGCGGCCGAGTATTCAATGACCCCTTCGTAGGCGTTCCCGTACGGACGGCGAGAACTCCGTGACCCCGACCCGCCGGTGCCAACGGCTCGCCCGATCCGGTGGTTCCATGGCTGGTGTGCATCGCCCACCGGTGGTGTAGGATATCCTCACCCACCGACCGCTGCACGCCCCGCCGGCCTCCCGGCCGCGCTCCGCAGGTAACCCTGATGCGACTCCGCCTCCTGGCTGTTGCGACCATCGCCCTGGCCGCCGCCCCGCGGGCCGCCGCCGATGTGGACTTCGGCCGCGACGTGCGGCCCGTCCTCACCGAGTACTGCTTCGCCTGCCACGGCCCGGACGAGAAGGGCCGAAAGGCCGACCTCCGCCTCGACACGAGGGACGGGCTGACCGCCGCCGCGAAGGAGGTACTCGCCCGCGTCACCGCCGCCGACCCGGCCGAGCGGATGCCGCCGGAGAAGGGCGGGAAACGGCTCGCGCCGGCGCAGATCGACGCCGTGAAGAAGTGGGTCGAGGGCGGGGCGCGGTGGTCGGCGCACTGGGCGTTCGGGGCGCCGAAGCGGCCGGCAGTCCCGGCCGTCCGCGGGGCGGCGTGGGGCCGCACCCCGATCGACGCCTTCGTACTGACACGGCTGGAGAAGGAGGGGCTCCGGCCGTCCCCGGAGGCGACCCGTGAGACCCTGATCCGCCGCCTGTCGCTCGACCTGACCGGCCTCCCGCCGACGCCGAAGGAGGTGGACGACTTCCTCGCCGATGCCTCGCCCGCCGCGTACGAGCGGGTCGTGGACCGGCTCCTCGCGTCGCCCCACTACGGCGAGCGGATGGCGATGCCGTGGCTCGACTACGCGCGGTTCGCCGACAGCAACGGGTTCCAGACCGACAGCAGCCGGGCCATGTGGCCGTGGCGGGACTGGGTGGTCCGGGCATTCAACCGGAACCTGCCGTTCGACCGGTTCACGATCGAACAGCTCGCCGGGGACATGCTCCCGGGCGCGACGCCCGAGCAGGTGATCGCCACCGGGTTCAACCGGAACCACCGGCTCAACGGCGAGGGCGGGCTGATCGGTGAGGAGTGGCGGGTCGAGACGGTCATCGACCGGGTGGACACGACGGCGCTGACGTGGCTCGGCCTGACCGCCGGGTGCGCCCGCTGCCACGACCACAAGTACGACCCGCTCTCCCAGGCCGAGTACTACCGGCTGTTCGCGCTGTTCAACAACGTCCCCGAGACCGGCACGCTGGCCGCGAACCGCGGGGGCGGGAACTCGGACCCGGCCGTCGTGGTCCCCGGCCCGGGACAGGAGGTCGAGCTGACGAAGCTCCGCGCCGCGGTCGCGGCGGCCGACGCCGAGGCAGTCGCCGCGGCGAAGGCCCTGCCGGCACTCGTTGCGGCCTGGGAGCCGGGCTTCAAGGCCGCACTGGCCCAGGCGAAGGACGACTGGGTGGTGCTGAACCCGCGGTCCGTCTCTGGCAGCGGGATGGGGAAGTTCGCCCGCCAGCCGGACGGGTCGTACCTCGCGGTCGGGCAGTCCCCGCCCTACGACCTGTACACCGTCGTCGCCCCGGTCGCGGCCGGGCGGCTCAGCGGCGTGCTGCTCGAGTGCCTCCCGGACCCGTCGCTCCCGAACCGGAGCGTTGGCCGGGCGCCGAACGGGAACTTCGTTCTCACCTCGGTCGAGGCCGAGGTGTCGGCGCCGTCGCTGAAGGAGCCGCTGAAGGTCCGGTTCACGCGGGCCGAGGCCGACTACTCCCAGGCTGGGTGGGACGTGAAGAACCTGCTCGGCGGCGACCCGAAGCGGGGCTGGGCGGCGGACGGCCCGACGCGGCGCGAGCCGCTCAAGGCGGCGCTCGTGGCCGAGACGCCGGTCGCCGTCCCGGCCGACGCCACGCTCACCGTGCGGCTCCTGCACGAGGCGCTGAACCACCACTCGATCGGCCGGTTCCGGCTGTCGGTCACCGGGGCCGAGCCGGCGACGGTCACCCCCGCCGGCCGGCGGGTGCCGCCCGGGGTGACGGCCGTGCTCGACACCGAGGCGGCGAAGCGCACCCCGGCACAGGTCGCGGAACTGACCGCCTTCTATCGCACGACCGCCGACGGCCCGGTGAAGCGCGCCGACGCCGCCGTGGCCGCGGCGCGGAAGCGGCTCGCCGACTTCGAGGCAACACTGCCGACGGTCATGGTGATGCAGGAGGGGTCGCCGCGCGACGCCTTCGTGCTGGTCCGCGGGCAGTACGACCGGCGCGGGGCGAAGGTGACGCCCGGCCTCCCCGCCGCCCTCCCGCCGCTACCGGCCGGCGCGAAGGCCGACCGCCTCGGCTTCGCCCGGTGGGTCGCGTCGGCCGACAACCCGCTGACCGCCCGGGTGTGGGCGAACCGGGCGTGGGAGCACTTTTTCGGCGCCGGCCTCGTCCGCACCACCGAGAACCTCGGCACCCAGGCCGAGTTCCCGTCGCACCCCGAGCTCCTCGACTGGCTCGCCACCGAGTTCGTCCGCCTCGGCTGGGACATGAAGGCGACGCACAAGCTCCTCGTCATGTCGGCCGCGTACCGACAGACCTCGCGCGTCACGCCCGAACTACTCGCGCGCGACCCGGAGAACCGGCTGCTCGCCCGCGGCCCGCGGTTCCGCCTCCCGGGCGAACTGGTCCGCGACCAGGCGCTCGCGGTGTCGGGGGTGCTCGTGACGAAGGTCGGCGGGCCGTCGGTCCGGCCGTACATGCCGGCCGGGGTGTGGGACGAGGTGAGCGTGTACGGTGACCTGCGAAATTACAAGATGGACCCCGGCCCGGACCGCCACCGCCGGACGATGTACACCGTCTGGAAGCGGACCGCCGCCCCGCCGACGATGCTCCTGTTCGACGCCCCGAACCGGGAGGTCTGTACCGTCCGCCGGTCGCGCACGAACACGCCGCTCCAGGCGCTCGCGCTGCTCAACGAGTTCACCTACATCGAGGCCGCCCGCGCCCTCGCCGGGCGCATGAAGGCGGAGGGCGGGGCGATGCCGACCGACCGGCTGACCTACGGGTTCCGCCTCGTCGCCGCCCGCCGCCCGACCGCGGCCGAGCTTGCGGTCCTCGCCGACGGGTACACCGCCGACCTCGCCCGCTTCCGCGCGAACCCGGACGCGGCGACGCGCCTGCTGGGCGCGAACGCCGCCGACGCGGCCGAGCTCGCGGCGCTGACGCTGGCCGCGAACGTCCTGCTGAACCTCGACGAAGTCGTGACCCGGGAGTGACCATGCCCGCGCCCCACCCACTCGCGGCGCAGGACGCGCTCAACCGCCGCTTGTTCCTCCGTCACTCCACGGCGCTCGGCGTGGCCGCGCTGTCGGCGCTGGCCGCGCGGGGCCAACCCGGCGAGGCGGCGTTCCGCCTGCCCGCCGCGAAGGCGAAGCGCGTCATCTACCTGTTCCAGTCGGGCGCGCCGTCGCAGCTCGACCTGTTCGACCCGAAGCCGCAACTGGACCGCCGCCGCGGCGAGAACCTGCCCGAGAGCATCCGCCGCGGCCAGCGCCTCACCACGATGACGAGCGGACAGGCGACGTTCCCGACCGCGCCGTCCATGTTCAAGTTCGCGCGGCACGGGCGGTCTGGGCTGTGGCTGAGCGAGCTGCTCCCACACCTGGCGACGGTTGCCGACGACCTGACCATGATCCGCTCGGTCCACACCGAGGCGAACAACCACGACCCGGCGATTACCTTCTGCCAGACTGGGAACCAGCTCGCCGGCCGTCCGAGCATCGGGGCGTGGGCGAGCTACGGGCTCGGTAGTGAGAACCAGAGCCTTCCCGCTTACGTGGTTCTCACCTCATTCGGCAGCGGCCGGCGCGACGACCAGCCGTTGTACGACCGCCTCTGGGGCGCCGGGTTCCTCCCCGGCCGGCACCAGGGGGTGAAGTTCCGCAACACCGGCGACGCGGTGCTGTACCTGTCGAACCCGCCCGGCATCGACCCGGCCGCCCGCCGCGCCACCCTCGACCGCCTCGCCGCGCTCAACCGCCAGCACCACGACGCGGTCGGCGACCCGGAGACGCAGGCCCGGGTTGCCCAGTACGAGATGGCGTTCCGCATGCAGACGAGCGTGCCGGACCTGCTCAACACGTCGAAGGAGCCGCGGGCGGTGCTCGACGCCTACGGGCCGGAGGTGGGTCGCCCCGGGACCTACGCAGCGAATTGCCTCCTCGCCCGCCGCCTCGCCGAGCGCGGGGTGCGGTTCGTGCAGCTGTTCCACATGGGCTGGGACCACCACGGCGGGCTCCCCGCCGCGATCCGCGGCCAGTGCCGCGACACCGACCAGCCGACCGCCGCGCTGCTCCGCGACCTGAAGCATCGCGGCCTGCTCGACGACACACTCGTCGTTTGGGGCGGGGAGTTCGGGCGGACGGTGTACAGCCAGGGGGCGCTGACGGCGACCGACTACGGCCGCGACCACCACCCGCGCTGCTACACGGTGCTGATGGCCGGCGGCGGGGTGAAGCCGGGCGTCACGTTCGGGGCGACCGACGATTTCAGTTACAACGTGACCGAGAATCCGGTGAGCGTGTTCGACCTGAACGCCACGATCCTCCACCAACTCGGTATCGACCACGAGAAGCTGACGTTCCGCCACCAGGGGCTCGACGCCCGTCTGACCGGCGTCGAGCCGGCCCGCGTGGTCCGCGAGGTGTTGGCCTGACCGGCCGGGAGTCGCCGCGGACCGCCCGCCCCGCCGCGACGTTCCCGCCCCCGGGGCTGCCTGCCTGTCCTCGCGCCCGCCGTCGGCCGGGGCGGGGCCCCGAGTTTCCGGGCCGACGTGGTGCGGGTGCTCGCCGCCCGGTGTGTGAGCTGCCACAGCGGCGCCCGGACCGCCACGGGTGCAACCCCGGCACCTTTGCCGCCCTTATGAACCCCGGAAAATTGAGCTGCCCGCGGCGCCCTCGGAGGACATGGCCACGGCTGGCTCATCCTGTTCACCCCGGTCGTGGGAGTCGTGCTGTTCGGCAGCCTTGACCGACTCCGGTCCCACTGCTCATCACTGCAGTGGTGATGCCCCCAATTCATGACACGGGAGTCATCCATTGCAAAGATGACCCACGACAGGCAAGGAGGCGAACACAGTGTCGGACGGCCTACGATCGAACCGGCCGGCGGTCGGCCGGGGCCGCCGGCTCTACGTTCAGGTGGCGCACCACGGCGGCGGAGTGGGTCAGCGGCTTGTACAGGCGGTGGTGTCGGACACTTCCTCCGGTTCGGAGCCGCACCGAGAACCCGGCAGCCGGCCGTCTGTACGAGTGGTTCGGATTCGTTCCCGTCGTGGGGGTGGCCGACCACACATCCTGGAACTGACAGAGGCTGGGCCCGCCACCACACCCGCTACCAGGTGACCGGATTCCTCCTTCCGATGTGAGGGCGTTGGCACCGTGGTTGACAGGCGCGGCCCCGCGACCGACACTGTTGCGGACGCCAGCCCGCAGCGGGTCGCCTGAAGTCGGGACGGACTCCCATGAGCCACACGCCGCACGATTCGGAAACGCCCCCCGGGCTGCCGAGGCGCGTTGCGGACGACGACGCGGACGGGATCGCACGACACCCCACGCAGCCGTCCCCTTCTGGACCGCCCGCCCGGGCCGGCATCGGCCCCACGTCGGACACCGACGTGCTCCCGCTCATCGACGGCTACGTGGTGGTCGGGAAGATCGGCGAGGGTGGGATGGGCGCGGTGTACCTCGCCGAGGACGCCCGGCTCGGCCGCCGGGTCGCGATCAAGACGATGCGCCGCGACCTCGCGGCCGGCCCGCCCGACCGGGACCGGTTCCTCCGCGAGGCCCGGGTCGCCGCCGCGGTGGAGAGCGACCACCTCGTCCCCGTGTGGGGCGTCGGGGAGGCGGCCGACGGCACCCCGTTCCTCGTGATGCCGTTCCTCCGGGGGGAACCGCTCGACGCCCGGCTGCGGCGCGAGCCCGTGTCGCCGCCGGGGCTCGTCCTGAAGGTAGCGGGCGAGGTGGCCGAGGGACTGGCCG
>JAFKFQ010000408.1:40808-83670 GCA_017308215.1 bacterium
CCCCGCCGCGGCGGACCCGGTCGAGCAGGTTCGCCGGTGCAAGATCCTGGACTTCGGGCTGGCGCGGCCGGTGGACGCGGCGGCCGCGCAGCTCACCGCGGGCGGCGCGGTCCTCGGCACGCCGGCGTACATGGCCCCGGAACAGGCCCGGGGCGAGGTGGTCGACGCACGGGCCGACCTCTTCAGCCTCGGCGTGACGCTCTACCGGATGGTGGCCGGCCGCCCCCCGTTCGACGGCTCGACCCCGATGGCGGTGCTCGTCGCGCTGGCCACCGAGTCGCCGCCGCCGGTCCGTGAGGCCGCCCCCGCGGTGCCGCCGGCCCTTGCCGACCTGATCGACCGGCTGGTGGCGAAGGACCGCGAGCACCGCCCCCAGTCCGCGGTGGAGGTCGTCGCGGCCGTTCGTCGGATCGCGGACCACCCGCAACCGGCGCAGGCACTCGACACCGCCCCCGCCGTGAGCGAATCGTCCACCCTCGACGTGCGCGACATCCGGCGGCCGGTCGGGCCGTCCGCGTCACGCCCTCACCGCGCCGGGCGGGGCCGCGCGCCGCTGGTCCTCGGCGCGATCGGACTGCTCGCGCTCGCCGGTACGGGCGTCTGGCTCGCGGCGGGGGGCCTGAAGCCCGTTGCCGAGGTGACAACGAACGACGACGCGCCGGGAGCGGGGGCACAGGTGAAGGTCGAGCCGGCGGCGGAGCCCGTGCCGGAGAAGCGGGCGGACCCGAAGGCCCAGCCGCCGCGGCCGGCGCCCCCGCCGCCCGCCGGCGACCCGGACAGGAAGGCCGCACTCTGGGTTCTGAGCGTCAAGGGGGCGGTCCTCGTCGATGGGGTGCCGGAGCAGATCCGCGAGGCCCGACGGCTGCCGAAGGAACCATTCCGGCTGACGGAGGTGTACCTCACCGTGCCGGTACCGGACGCGGCCCTCGCGGTGTTCGCGGACTGCAAGGACATCACCATCGCCTACCTCGCGGGCACGCGGATCACGAACGCGGGGCTGGCTCACCTGGCGAACTGCACGAACCTCGCCGACCTCAGCCTGCCCGGCACCCGGGTGGACGACGCCGTCGTGCCGGCCATCGCCCGGTTCACGAAGCTCACGGACCTCTCGATCGGCGAGACGGGCATCACCGCGAAGGGGGCGTTGGAACTGGCGAAGGCTCTCCCGTCGTGCCGCATCCAGTACGGCGCGACCTTCGATCCGGCGACGGACGACGACCGGGCCGCCGCCGAGTTCGTGCTGTCCGCCGGCGGGAAGGTGGGGGTAAACTACGCGGCGGCGGAAACCGGCGACGCGAAGCTCCTGCCGCCCGGCCCGTTCCGGCTGACGGCGGTCAACCTGACCGGCCGCCCGGGCGCGACCGACGCCGAGCTGGACCGGTTCCGGGAGTGCAAGAGCCTCACGCGGCTCACCCTGACCGGCACGCCGGTGACCGACGCGGGGCTGGGCACGGCCCAGGGGTTCTCGAAGCTGACCCACCTCGACCTGCGGGGGACGAAGGTGACGGCGCGGGGGGCGGCGGCGGTCGCGCGGTCGCTGCCGGAGTGCGAAGTCGCCTGGGACGGGGGCGTCATCCGGCCGAAGCGGTAACCCGAAACGGACCCGTACGGTACACCCGCGTCGCCCGTCGGTTCTTTCGGCACCGAAGCGGATGCGAGCCATGACGACCGCCGACGCCCTCCTCCGGGCCGTCCTCGCCGACCCGGACGCCGACACCCCGCGGCTGGTGTACGCCGACTGGTGCGACGACCACGGCCAGCCCGACCGGGCGGCGCTCGTCCGCCACCAGTGTCGCCACCCGGACGAGGCCCGCCCGGCCGACACGCTGACCCCGGCCGAGCGGGGGTTCGGGGCGGTCCCCGGCGCGGCGCCCGCCGACCTGATCGTCCGCCGCGGGTTCGTGGACGCGGTTTCGTGTGCCGTGGACGACTGGGTGGGACCGGACTGCCCGGCGTGTAGCAACCGGGACGGGCCGGACTGCCCGCTCTGCCGGAACACCGGGCGCGAGCCGCGGTGCGGAGTGTGGGCGGCGGCCCGTCACCCGGTCCGGGCGGTGACCCTGGCGGGCAGCGCGCCGATGCCCCACGGCCGCGTCTGGTTCTGGTGCCTGGACGAGCGGCCGACGTACCCGCGACACCCGTCGTCGCTCCCGCAGGAACTGTACGAGTCGCTGACCGGCCCGCAGATCGACGACGACCTGATTACTATGCTGTTCACCATCGCCAAGTGGTACCCGACCGAGCAGACGGCGGTGGAGGACGTTTCCGCGGCGGCCGTGCGGTGGGCGCGGCGAACGGCCGCCGGCGACCCGCCGCTCCGCAAGCGTGGCGAGTTCATCGGCCTGGTCCACCCGAACAGCGGCGGCGGGGGAGGGTGAGGCACCGTTTCGGTAGCCCGCTGGCGATCCGGGTTGGCGCGCCTAACACTGGTCGCGGCAGGCGGGCTTCACATTCGACTTCGGAGGGGCGGCGGATGGAGGCACCCGCGAGCCGCTACCGGCAGGTCTTCCCGGGCCGGCACACGGTCCTACCGGTCGTCCACGTCGAGTCGGCCGACCAGGCCCGGCGAAACTCGGCGGTCGCCCGGGACGCCGGGGCGGACGGCGTCTTCCTCATCGACCACGGGACGGCCGACGCGGACCTGCTCGACATCCACGCGGCGGTGGTGGACGCCCACCCCGACTGGTGGGTGGGTGTCAACTGCCTGGAGTTGCTCCCCGAGGAGGCCTTCGCCGCGGTGTCTCCGCGGGTCGGTGGGGTGTGGGTGGACAACGCGGGCATCGAGGAGGGGCAGGACGCCCAGCCCTACGCCGAGCGGGTCGCCGCCGTCCGGCAGGCCCGTGGCCCGGGGTGCCTGTACTTCGGCGGGGTCGCGTTCAAGTACCAGCGGCCGGTCGCGGACCTGGAGGCGGCGTGCCGGGTCGCGGCCCGGTACATGGACGTGGTCACCACCAGCGGCCCGGGCACCGGCCGGGCGGCGGACGGGGAGAAGGTCCGCCGGATGCGGGCCGCCCTCGCCGGAACCCCGCTGGCGATCGCCAGCGGGGTCACCCCGGAGAACGTCGGCGCGTACCTGCCATACGCGGACAGCTTCCTGGTGGCGACCGGGATCAGTCGCACCTTCACCGAGCTCGACCCGGCGCGGGTCCGGGCGCTGGTCGAGCGGGTCCGGGCGTTCGCGGGGTGAGGCGTCCGGCCCGGTCGAGTCCCGCGCGGCGGCGGCCGACTTCCTCGCCGCAACTCCAGGCGCGGGGATGACCTATCAAGTCCGGGAAACCCTGATCTACCGGGGCCGCCGGCGCAAGACCCGAGCGCTCCCCCTCGCACGCCGTGGGCGGCAGATCCCCTACATCGGCGTCACATACTCGAGGTGTTGGCGGGGGTACCAGGGCACCTGGGAGTTCCGGGACGCCCCCTCACCTCGTGGAACTGACCGGCCCCGTCGGGAACCTGGCCGAACGCTACGAGCAGATGCCTGACGGGTACTTGAGGCGGGACATGATGGCGGAGACGTCTCCCCGGGCACCCGAGCCCGGTCGAGGCGACCTGGTTCAGTGGCGAGATTGTCCCCGACGCTCTGTTCAACACGGACGACCGCTCCCCCACCGAATGGTTCACGCCGGGTGGGGCCACGGTTCGTCTGGGTTACGTTCGTGGTCCACCGGGGAAACTCCTCCTGGAGGAGACGACCGATCTGAAGCGCGGCGGCACCCAGACCCGGCTGACCAAATCTGTGGACGGGCTGTTCCTCGGCCCGGAGGCGGCTTTCCTGCACGTGATCCACGCGAGCGGAGACGTCCCCGCACCGAAGCGGGTGCACACGACTGGCTGGACGAGCGGGTTAGCCCGCGCGGCCGGTTGCTGCGCTCGGAGCTTGATCGAGTAGGTTCCCCCCGAGGATACGACGTGGCACTGGCGGCGGCCGGCGTGCCGGAACTGGCCTTGGAGAATCGGGAATAGCGTCAACTTCTGAACCAGTTCGGCCGCCCCGGACGCCTTATCTGACCCGCTCATCGGCCTTCTGGGTTGGCGGCACTTACCAGACTGACTCGGCGGCGAGTGGCTGAATCGGCGAGGGTGCTTTCCAGATGGTCTATACCCTTGCCCAGATCGAGGCCGGAATTCCGTTCGGCGGACGCGGAAGACATCCCCAGAGCCCGATCCCTCCCTCCGACCGTCATCATCCATCATCGTGGCAGCAGTCTGCGGTGTGACGCCGGGCATGTCTGTGAAGGGCCGCAGTGCCGGCGCCGATCTACCCCGGCCTTTGTGGCCCGGAGGTGGCGATGTTCGACTTCTCGGTGCGCTTGCGGGACAACCCCCCTCTCCTAGCGCTCCTCGAGCACTACGTCCGAGCGGGGGCGGGCGAGCGGTTGGAGTGGCTGGACCGAGTGATGGCGCTGGACGGGGTCGAGCCGCGGGGACTCACCACCCTGCACGGGGAGCTGATCGCGTTCGGGTGGGTCGAGCAGAACACCGGGCACGTCGCGCTTCGACCGGACGGGGCGCTCGCCGCCTGCTACCGGGTGACCCCGCACGGGCTGCGGGAGTTCCGGCGGGTCAGTGGCCTGGAGCCGGTCGAGGAGCAGCCGGCGGCGGCCGAGGACTCCGCGCCCCGATTCCCCCGGAAGCGGAAGGAGCAGGCCGACGCCCGGCCTGCAGTGGGATCGGGAGAGGACGGGGACTCGTCGGCCGCCGCGTGAGCCCACGTTTCTACCGCCAAGCCTGATCCCGCCACTCCCGCCAGGGCGCGTCCTGCCGTTCGGCCAGGGCCACCTACCGGGTGGCCCGTGCCGCCAACACGACCCGCCCCGGCGCGAGGGTATCCGGGTGTCGCCTATCTCACGCTGGATTGCCGCCTCCCGACGCCGAATCCCCGCGTCCACCGAGGCCAGCTCGGCGTCGCTCATCTCCACACGCCGGCGAGCAGCTTCGCGGCCGACGTGGCCGCATGGGACGAAGCAGACTCCCGCAATGGCCACCATCCCCGCGCTGAGGGCAAGTCCGACAAGCGCGGCCGGAGCCCTCCCGGTCGAACGGGGCCGGTGGCAGCGACGGGGGTGGTAGCCGAAAGGCAGGTCGGCTCCGGGGCAGGGCCGGCAACCGACTCCCGCCTCACTTCCGCGCCGGAAGCTCGACGTACACCTCGACGGCGTCCCAGTTCCCCCGTCCCGGCGTCACCATCCCGGCCTTCGCCCCGTCCGGGTGGAGGGACAGCAGGGCACTCTCGGTCGTCTCCGCCGGGGTGATCCCGAAGGTCAGCCCCCGGGGCTTGTTCAGCCGCATCCGGAGCGGCCCGCCGTCCGCCAGCCGCGCCGACAGGCGGTACCGGCCGACCGGGATGTTGTTGATCGAGAACCCGGTGCCGGACACCGCTTTTCGGACCTCGAACGCCTTCCCGACGCTCCCGTCCAGCAGCCGCCCTTCGGGGGTGAGGGCGATATCGATCTCGGTCCCGGTCTTCAGGTTGTGGGGGAGGGCCAACGGGTCGCCCGGGTCGTCCGTGTGGTGGCCGATGTAGAGCGACCCGCCGTAGAAGTTGCTCCGGAAGTGGGGGGACTCGCTCAGCTTGTCCTTGTCGGCCACCCCGTAGGTCCACAGTACGAAGTTCTCGACCGAACCGTCGGCCGAGGCGAACGAGGTGAGTTTCCCATCGGCCGGGTGGAGGGTCAGGGCCGCCCGCCCGTCGGCGTAGTCCACCGCGTACCCGGCGGCGTAGAAGTGGGCCGCCCCGAGCGGCACCTGGACCTCGTAGTACCCCTTCTCGTCCGACTCCGCATGGGCGCCGGAGTACCGCCCGCCGACGAGTGTGGAGCGGACCCCGATGTACGCCCCCGCCAGGGCTTTGCCGGCCGCGTCCTTGACGTGCCCGCGGAGGTAGCCGGATTTCTTCTCCAGCGGGGGAAAGACCGGGGTGGGCGGTGCCTCCTTCGGGAGCAGGTTGACGTAGTTCGGCTCCTTGCCGACCGTCAGCTTGATGACCGGCGGCGCGCCGGGGGGCTCGACGGCTCCTCTGCCCGGCCCGGCCGACGGGGCGTCCGTGGCGGCGTGAGCCGGTGGGGCCGGTGGGGCCGCCTCGCTGGCCGGCGGCGCGCCGCAGCCGCTGGCGAACAGGATCATACCGGCCAGCGCGGCCAGGCTTCCGTTCCGCATGTCCCCCTCCTCGTCCGTCGGAAGGGGATGGAGTAGCGAGTCGGCAGAAGCGCGGACAGGGATCGGTGAGATGACGCTGGGGTTCGATTGATACCCTTCGTATCGCCTCCGAAACGGCCGGTTGTTCCAGGAGCCGCGACATATGGGCCCCTCCGGCTTCTTGGCACCCCACTGTGCCTCAACACCGCCAGCACCCGGTCGAGTCTGTCGCGGAGCGCATCCGCTGACTGTTCGGCAGTGGCATCGCCGCCGAGATTGGAACCGGAGGTTCGTCCGAAGTGATTCGAGCGGTCGGCCGTAGTCGTGCTGCACCGCGGGGAGGATTACGACTGAACCTTCTACGACGGGCTCGGGTCGCAGTTCATCCAATCGTTCACCCTGCAACGGGCATTCGGGCCGCACCACCGGAAGTGGCGACCAATCCGCCTGCCGAGCAATTCCGGGGTGGGCCCGAACCGGCTGGGTGCTATCATGCCCCCTTTCCCGGAGGGGGCCGGCATGGTGATCGACGCTGTTTCGCAGTCCACCGGAGCGGAGCGAACCGTGGTGGTGGAGCCCGCCCCGGCCGGCGTCGTGCTGGTCATCCGCGAGAAGGACGCGGAGCTCGCCCGGGTGGAAGTCCCGGCCGACAAGCTCTTGACAGTCCTCACCGAGCGGCCCGCAGGCCCGCAGGTGGTCGTTGCCATCGACAAGAAGGTACTGGAGGTCGAGGTCCGACGGAACGAGGTCCTGCTCACCGCCTGGAAGGCCGACGCCGCGGTTGGGCTGGACGACCTGATGGACGCCCTCGCCGAGGCCATCCCCTCCGACTGAGTACGAGCCCGTGGCGGCCGCTATCTAGCCCATGCCTCCGTATCACCAGGAACATGAGCAGGTCGCGTCGATCCCATCTGCTGACCCGGCGTCCATGCGTTATCAACCCGGGGCAGCGTTGCGGCGGAGGCCGCGCGCCGCAACCGCCAGAATCGGAACAGCCCGTGGAATCAATCTGAGGCCCGCGGTAGCTTGAAATCGGAGCGCCACTCACGCGGCCGAGGTCATGTCATGCCTGTCGCCGCCTTGGCCGCGAGCCGGATCGCCATCCGCTACAAGCACGCGTTCGGATTGTCTGCCGACTCGGCCCACACACCGAGCCTCCGCCCCACCTTCTCCCCAGGCACGCTGATACATACTGCGATGGCGGTGCCCGCGGATTCTACATGGTACTCCGGTGGTGGGGATCGGCTGGTCGGGTGGTGCCGATGCCCAGGATCGACTCCTTGTTCGCGCCGTTCACTCACGCATTGATCGACTCGGCACATGCGGACGTTCGCGTGCCGTGGCCGACACTGCCCACGTCCGTCATGCCACGTCCGTCGTGGCCAGGAGCTGAGGGGCGCGGGGTGAGCGGTTGATCGCCTGACTCCGCGGGCGGTCTCTTTTGCGCTGCCCGCGGAAGTGGCTTTTGCGGACTGCTCCTTCGCGCAGGGTGGGGCACTTCTTCCGCCGGCGGTACGGCGACGGGCCGGGCGACGCGCAACCGAAGTCGCCGCGGTCCGCTTCGCCAATCTTGACATGCAACTTGTGGGTTGCATAATGCATTCGTGGCCGCCGATCACGACAAGGTGTTCAAGGCTCTAGCCGACCCCGCCCGCCGCCTGCTCCTCGACCGGCTGTTCGCCGAGAACGGGCAGGCACTCGGGGCGCTCTGCGCCGGGCTGGACATGACCCGGCAGGCGGTGACCAAGCACCTGGCCGTGCTGGAGGAGGCGAACCTGATCGCCGTCGTGTGGAAGGGCCGGGAGAAACTCCACTACCTGAACCCGGTGCCGATCCAGGAGATCGCCGACCGCTGGATCGCCAAGTTCGAGAGGGGCCGACTCCGGCTGCTGGCGGACCTCAAGGACAAGTTGGAGGGAGAGTCCGATGGCTGACACGCGGTCCGTCTTTGTCACCTACATCCGGACGACCCCGACGAGGCTGTGGCAGGCGCTCCGGGACCCCGAGTTCACCCGGCGGTACTGGTTCGCCACCCGGCACGAATCGGACTGGACCCCCGGCTCGCCGTGGCGGCTGATGATTCCCGACGGCCGCGTCGCCCACAGCGGCGAGGTGCTGGAGGTCGTGCCGGAGCGCCGGCTGGTGCTGTCGTGGCGCGCCGAGTTCAACGCGGCGATGCACGCCGAGGGGCACTCCCGCGTCACGTTCGAGCTGGAGCCGGTCGGGGAGTCGGTCCGACTCACCGTCACCCACGAGATCGACAGGCCGGACTCGAAGCTGGTCAAGACCCTGGCACACGGCTGGCCGCACCTGCTGTCGAGCCTGAAGAGTCTGTTGGAGACTGGGGAACCGCTCACCGAGACGAGTCGTTGGCCGAAGGGGATGTGATCCACCGAGGAGCGCGAGACGCGAGGCCCAGAACCGACAATCCGTGTCGCCGTCGTTTACCACAGCGGGTACGGGCACACCGCCCGGCAGGCCCAAACCGTGGCCCAGGGGGCGGCCGCGGTGGCCGGGGTCGAGACCCGGCTGATCCCCGTCGAGGAAGCGGACGGGGCGTGGGCGGAGTTGGAACGGGCCGACGCCATCGTCTTCGGCTCGCCGACGTACATGGCCGGCCCGTCGGCCCAGTTCAAGGCGTTCGCGGACGCGTCGTCGCGGTGTGTCATGGCCCGGGGGTTTAAGTGGAAGGACAAGGTGGCAGCCGGGTTCAGCAACTCTGGGTCGCAGTCCGGGGACAAGCTGGCTACCCTGATCCAGATCGCCCTGTTCGCCGCCCAGCACGGGATGCACTGGGTGAACCTCGGCCTGCCGCCAGCCAACAACTCCTCGACCGGGTCGCCTGCCGAGTTGAACCGACTCGGATTCTTCCTCGGGGCGGGAGCGCAGTCGAACGTCGATCAGGACCCGGACGTGGCCCCGCCGGGGTCCGACCTGGCGACCGCCCGACACCTCGGCGAACGGGTGGCGCACGTCACCCGACAGCTCGTCCGTGGCAGGGCGGCGTGAAGAACCTGTTCCCCGTGGAAGGCTCACCGTAGCCGAATCCCGTTTCGTGTACGTGAATCCGCACCACGCTAGAGCGGCCGTGGTGGGAGTTGGTCGAACCGGAGTTCACCCGGCGGTCCTGGGCCGAGACGTGGCAGGACTGCGCCTGGACGACCGGTGCGCCGTGGAAGCTGATGATTCCGGACGGGCGGGTTGGTGACGCCGGCGAGGTGATCGAGATCGACCCGCCGCGCCGACTGGTGCTGTCCTGGAAGAACGAGTTCATGCCGGAGTTGCGGGACGAGGCGGCGTCGCGGGCGACATTCGAACTGGAACCGCAGGGCGAGACGGTCAAACTGACCGTCACTCACGAAAGCCCGGTGCCGGGGTCGAAGCTGATCGGTGCCGTGTCGCAGGGGTGGCCGCACATCCTGGCCAGTCTGAAGAGCCTGATGGAGACGGGAGAGTCGCTGGAGGCGACGCGGAAATGGCCGGAGGGGGGTGTAGTGCCACAGAAGTATCGCCGGGATAGCCCCCACCCCGGTGGGGTACTTGCACCGGCCGCCGTCCGCCAATCCGCTCGCCCGGCGAACCCGGTGTCACTTCCCCTTCAAGTCGAAGTCGAACGTGAGCGATCGATCGTCCGGCTTGACGACCAGTTCCAGCTTACTCTCGGCGGCGTTCTGGTAGCGGTTCGGGAGGAAGCTGATGACCGGCTGGCCGGCCATGTTCGGCGGCGACTTCCAGCAGTCCACCCGCAGCCGGTACTTCCCCGGCAGCAGGCCGTCGCCGTCGGTGAACGTCTTCGCCCGGTAGTTGCCCTCGGCGTCGAACTCGGCGGTGCCGGGGCGGGCGAGCGACCCCGGCTCGCCGTCGGTGGTGAAGTAGATGAACCCCGGCCCCGGCACCTTCCCGCCGTCGAGGGTGACCTTGCCCGAGACGGGGACCATCTTCGGCCCGGACGGCCCGCACCCGCTCGCCAAGACGACACCGAGTGCGACGAATCGGAAGGCATTCCGCATCGAGAGCAACCGGGTTCGGGGGAGGAGGGTGAGGGAATCTCGCCGCCCGCGGCCTCGCGGCGCGATCAGTCCGCGGACGCGACCTCGTTGCCGGCGCGGGTGCCGAGGTTGTTGTACGTCCGGTAGTCGACGGCCGTGCGCAGGAACCGGACACTGCCGTCGCCCATCACGAAGTTCGCCCCGCCGGTGTGCTTGCTCTTGTACCCGCAGGTGCGGAACCAGTTGGTGTCCACCGCCGCCTCGAACGTATTCAGCGGGATGCTCGTGCCCGACAGCGGGAAGTTCTGGCTGTACAGCCCCATGAACGTACAGTCGCCCGGCAGCGTCTCGCCCACCATGATGGTGTTGGACAGCCCGTCGGTGACACTGGCGATGCGGACCGTCGTCACGTTGGTGCGGCCGAACATGCCGGCGAACGACCCCGCCGGGTACCCGCCGCCCGCCCCGGTGCCGAAGTTGTACCCCTGGCAGCAGTAGTTCGACTCGGACGGCGTGCCGTTGGAGCAGAACGGGCACGAGTCCATGTGCGTCGGCCCCATGCTGGCCGGGTACCACAGGGCGTGCGCCGGGGAGGCGTTGTGTGCCGCGAACCGCGTCATGATCGGGTTCCCCGAGGCCGGGTCGCTCGGGCAGATGAACAGCGAGACCGGGATCTGCTCGGTCGGCCGGTTCACCGCATTCCGCAGCCCCTCGGTGATGGTCAAGTTCAGGGCGTTGTAGACGGGCAGTAGCTCCGCGTACGGCATGATGTCTACCGCCCAGTTCGCCCCGGTCGGGGTGCAACAGACCGGGGTGCCGAACGGGAGCCTGCCCTGGGAGTCGTGGTAGTTGTGGATGGCGAGGCCGATTTGCTTGAGGTTGTTGGAGCACTTCGCCCGCGCCGCCGCCTCGCGGACCTTTTGCACCGCGGGGAGGAGGAGCCCGATGAGGATGGCGATGATGGCGATGACGACCAAGAGCTCGATCAGCGTGAACGCGCCGCGGACGCAGCGGATCGGGAGAACCCGGGCCATGCGAACCTCCGGTGACACGACCGAGTATCAGGGCGGACAGTAAACGGAATGGCGGGTCAGGTTGCGTGTGCGGGACGGCGGGGTGATCAACGGACCGGATTCGTCCAACCGAAAGTACCCGAACCGCGCGGAGGTGTCCAGCCTGCGATTTGTGAAATCCTTCTGTGAGCGATTGTGGGGTGAGCCGCCCGTCGGCGGGCGGCGGAAAGCACCGTGAAGTCGGTCCGTCCCGCCCGTGGGGCCGGCGAATCGACCGCGTGATCGGTCCGAAAATCATCAATGAAAGAGCGGCCCGCCGGGCAATAACGTGTGGGACGCGATCGGGTCGGAGGAAGTAGAGCATGGCAGTTCACCGGCTGGCCGGGGTCGTCCAGACCCTCGGCAGAAGGCTCACCCCCGACGACCCCGGCGATGGCGACTTGCTCGGCCGGTTCGTCGAGAACCGCGACGAGGCCGCGTTCGCGGCTCTCCTACAGCGGCACGGCCCGATGGTGTGGAGTGTGTGCCGCCGGGTCGTCGGACACCAGCAGGATGCGGAGGACGCGTTCCAAGCCGTCTTCCTCGTTCTCGCCCGCAGGGCGACCGCAGTCCGGCCGCGACAGATGGTCGCAAACTGGCTGTACGGCGTCGCCCACCGCACCGCACTCAAGGCAAAAGTCATGGCGGCGAGGCGGCACGCACGAGAGAGGCCGGTGCCGGACCTCCCGGAGACGGAAGCCCGCCAGCCGGAACGCCGGGGCGGGCTGGACCAGTTGATCGACCGGGAGCTGGCGGCCCTGCCGGACAAGTACCGCGCCGCCGTCGTGCTGTGCGACCTGGAGGGTAAGAAGGGCAAGGACGCCGCCCGGCTCTTGCAGATCCCCGAGGGGACGCTGGCCAGCCGGCTCCGGACCGGCCGCGTCATGCTGGCGAAGAGGCTGACCCGGAAAGGAATCACCTTGTCCGGCGGGGCTCTGGCCGCCGTCCTCTCCGAGCCCGGCGCGACGGCGAGCGTACCGGTAGGACTCGCGCCGGCGACGACCCGGGCCGCGGCCCGGACGGGAAATCGAACGCCTGCGGCCGGCGTCGTCTCGGCGAACGTCGCCGCCCTCACGGAAGGAGTAATGACGGCTATGGTGCTGACGAAGTTCAAGATGGCGATGGCCGGGGTGCTGGTGGTGGGCCTGATCGTCCTCGGCGGGGCCGGGGCGCGCCACGCGGCGGGCGGGCCGCCGGTGCGGGGGGCCGAAGGGGAGCGCGAGGCGGTGGCGATCCGCCCGCCCCTCCCCGCCGCGTCGAACGACGGCGACGCGGCCGCGAAGAAGGCCGCAGTGCCGGCGGACCAGGGGGCGGCCGAAGTCTGCTATCCGGTGGCCGACCTGGTGATTCCAGTCCCCGACCTGGACGCCCTCTCGTCCAAGACCGGTGAAGCCAAGACGACCGAGGACTGGCTGATCCGGAAGGTCACTCGCACCGTCGCACCGGACTCCTGGGAGGCGGTCGGTGGCACCGGCACCATTCGGTACTCCCCGCGCGACCGGACCCTGGTCGTGAGCAACTCCGCCCGCGTTCAGGGCCGGGTGCGGTACCTGCTGGAGACCATGCGGCGGGTTCAGGACGTTCAGGTCGCCGTGGAGGTCCGGGTCGTCTCACTCGACTCGGCCGGCCTTCGCGGGTTGAACGGCCTCTTCCCGCAACTCCGGGCGGGCGGCCGCACCGTCCTGAACGACGCCGAGGCATTCGCCCTCCTTCGCAGGGCCGAAGACGGGGCGGGCACCAAGGTGTCTCAGGGTCCGAAAATCACGGCATTCCCTGGCCAACGGGTTCACTTCTCCCTGGACCTAGGCAAGGAATGGTCGGGGGTGCGCAAGGCCGACGTGGGGTTCGGCACGCTGGTGGCCGCCGACCTCCGGCGCCTCCAACTCGAGGTGAAGGCTGCGGTGGGTCCGGTGGACTTCTCCGGCACGTCTTGGACGGAGGACGGTGCGACCCTCGCATGGATCGAGCGCCACGGCGGCGGCTACCTGATGCTCGTCGTGACGCCGCGCATCATCATCAGCCTGCCCGACGAGGCGGGCACCTCCGGCACGGCTCCGTCCGGTCGGCCGATACGAACCGCGCCCCGCGGCGGGGAATGATGAACGTGCTCGGTTGGAATCCTTGGGTCGGTTGGAGCCCTCGATTGCGGTATGGCTACCACTCGACCGATGACCAAGTCCGCGTTGGCGGTCGCCCGGCAGGCTCTCGAGGCCGCCCTACTGGCGTACTCGTCCAAGTCCTCCAAGAAGACGTACACCCAGCACCAACTCCTCGCCGCCCTGGCCGTCCGCCAGTTCCTCCGGACCGACTACCGGGGGATCGAGCAGCACCTCAAGGACTGGTACGACCTGCGGGCCGCGCTCGGGCTGGGCGACCACGTCCCCGACCACTCGACCCTCCAGAAGGTGGCCGAACGGCTGCCCGAAAAAGGGTCGACGCGCCTCCTCGGCGCCACCGTCGCCGCCGGTCGTTGGCTGATCCCCGACCGGCCCCGGGCGGCGATCGACGCGACCGGGATGGCGGCCCATCGGTGGAGGGTGGCGGGATCAAGAGTCATCAGTCCTGGCTTCCAGACAGGGAGCGAACGCGCGACTCCGACCGAAACCGCCCGCCTACCGGACGGACTCGACGTGGTCGTGGTCGCACCCGGGGCAGCGCGCAGCCGTCGCCGCGCCGGCCTCGGCCCCAGCCGCCACGAGTCGGTCGGGCGTGTCTGCCGGCCAGCCGGTCACGGCGCCGGGGCCGAGTATCGGCTCAGGGCCGCCCGGCCCAAGGAGTTCGGGCCTGGCTTGGTCGAAGGCGCGGGTGTCGCCCTCGACCAGGCCCGCCCAGTCGGCGCCGACCGACACCTTCCGGTGGCCGAGGAACTCATGGATCGAATCGAGCGGAAGGTGCCGGAGGACGGACCGCAGTGCGTGGGGACGGCTCATCACCGGACGACGGCCGCGATCGAGCGGGCGAGTCGTTCGGGATCGAACGGCTTCGGCATCACCACGACCCGGGGGCTGGTCGGGACGGCGCCGGGCTCCTGGGTGTCGGCCGCGCTCGTCGCCAGTACGAACCCCACCCCGGCGCACGCGGCGTCGGCCAACACGGCGGCCGCCAGCTGCGCCCCGGTCATGTCGGCCAGGTGCATCGACGACACGACCACCGCCGCGCGCTCGCGTATGGCCAGGGCCAGCGCCTCCGCCCCCGTCTCGGCCGCGTGGACGTGCGCGGCCCCGAGCTGCTGGAGGTAACGGCGGATGATCCCCGCCTGGGTCCGCGACGGCTCGGCCAGCACGACCGTCAGGCCGGAAACACGGCTCGCCGGCGACGCGTTCGCAGCGGTCGGAGGAGGCGCCACCTCGAACGCGCCCGTCGCCACGACCGTCCCCGCGGACGCGTTCCGATCGAAAACCAGGGTTCGGTCGGCCGGTGCGGCCGGTGCGGGTGGAAGAGCCGACCACTCGCCGGTTCCCACGCCCACTTGCCCGACATGCGCCCGGACGCGCTCCAGCGCCGCGATCACCTCCGTCATCGACTGGTAGCGGTCGGCGGGTGACTTCGCGGCCATCCGCCGGAACACCTCGTCCAGCTCGGTCGGCACCCCGGGGCGCGCGGCGCGGGCGCTCGGCACCGGCTCGTCGCGGTGCTTCAGGAGCATCGACAAGATCGTCGCCGCCTGGTAAGGCGCCCGGCCGGTCAACAGGAAGAACAGGGTACAGCCGAGGCTGTAGATGTCGGCCCGGTGGTCCACCACGCCCGAATCGATGGCCTGTTCCGGTGGCATGTACTCGGCCGTGCCGACGACCGTGCCCGTCTGCGTCAGTGACAGGTTCGCGGCCGGCTCGTTCAGACGGGCCAGTCCGAGGTCGGCCACCTTCACCACCCCGTCGGCATCGCGGAGGATGTTCCCCGGCTTGACGTCGCGGTGGACGATCCCCTGGGCGTGGGCGTACTCCAGCCCGCGGGCGGCCTGGAGGATGCGGTCGATCGCGTCGGCGGCCGGCAGCGGCCCGCGGTCGGCGACCTCGGACGCCAGGTCGCGGCCGGTCACCAGCTCCATCACCAGGAACGGCCCGACCTCGGCCTCGTCGGCATCGTAGGCCATCACGATGTTCGGGTGGGCGAGCCGGGCGAGCGTCTCCACCTCGCGCTGGAACCGCTCGGCCAACGTGCCCTCGCGGGCGCCCTCGCGGGACAGCACCTTGAGCGCGACGACGCGCTTCATCCGCCGGTGGCGGGCCTTGTACACTGCCCCCATCCCGCCGGCCCCGAGCCGGTCGAGGACTTCGTAGTTGCCGATGCGCAGCTCCGCGAACCGCCGGCCGAGGACGGCGTCGGCCTGGTACGCGGTAAGCTTCCCGGCCTCGACGAGCTGGCGGGCGGCCGCGGCGCCGTCCGCCGCGGGCGGCACGTCGACGGCGTCGAGGAGGCCGCTCTCGGCGAGACTCAGCGAGAACTCGGCGGCGGAAACGGACCCGCGGGTCGCATTCGACATGATCAAGCCCCCGAGCAGGTGGCCGGCGCCCCGGCGGCCGCCGGGAGCAGGCGGAGGGAGAACACGCCGCACTCCGAGTCGAACCCGATGGCCGCGCCCGCGGTCCCGGCCGGCGGCGTCGTCGGGGTGGCGAACGTGAAGTGGTGCGGCGTCCCGTACAGGAGCGTTTTCGCCTGCCCGGCGGTGACGTTCAGCACCTCGGCGGCGCAATCACGGATCATCGCGTCGTCCGGCTCGTCGGCGACGCCGGCCAGTACCCGCCGGGCGAGCGCGGTGGCGGTGGCACTCGGGAGTGCGAGGACCGCCCACCACCCCGCGCCGATGTCCAGCCGCAGCGCGACCGCCACGTCGGCGGTGGCGTCGGCCGGGCCGCGGTGGACGGCCTCGACGCCGGCCATCTCCCGCAGCGCGGTGACGACGCCGGTGTCGAAGGCTCCGAGCAACTCGTCCCGCATGTCCACCGCACCTCCGTGGTCAACCGACCGGCTGGTAGAAGCCGCCCTTCAGCTCCTCCGCCCGGCGGAACGTGTCGTCCAGGTTGATCGTCGATTCCGCCGCGCCGAGGAGCAGGTGGCCGTCCGGCCGCAGCACCCGGGCCACGCGGCCGAGGACCGCCTTCTTCGTGCCCACGTCGAAGTAGATCATCACGTTCCGCAGGAACACCAGGTCGAACCGCGGGAACGGCGGCCACTCGCGCACCAGGTTCAGCTCGCGGAACTCGACCATCCGCCGCACGTCGTCGGCCAGCTCCCAGACGCCGGCGTGCTGGCGGAAGTACTTCAGCAGCAGCGCCGCCGGCAGCCCGCGGTTCACCTCCAACTGACTGTACCGCCCGTCCCGCGCCCGCCCCAGCACCTCCGCCGACAGGTCCGTCGCCAGGATGCCGACGCGCCACCCGGCGAGCGCCGGGAAGTGCTCCCGCAGCAGGATCGCCAGGCTGTACGGCTCCTGCCCGGTCGAGCACGCGGCGCACCACACGTCCAGCCGCCGCTCGGCCGCCCGCCGGCGGATCAGCTCCGGCAGCACGGCCCGCCGCAGCGTGTCGAACGGCTGCACGTCGCGGAAGAACAGCGTCTCCGTCGTCACCATCGCTTCCACGACACGGGTGCCGAGCCCGGCGTCGCGGCCGGTCCGCAGTCGGCCGACCAGTTCGCCCACCGACCCGAGCTGGAGCCGGGCCGCGAGCGGGCCGAGGCGGGATTCGACGAGGTACTCCTTCCCCGCGTCCAGCACGATGGCGCTGCGGTCGCGGACGAACCGGCACACGTACTCGAAGTCCTGGGCGGTCATCGGCCGCCCTCCCGGCCGACGCGGGCGCGCCGCACGACCTCGTGCGCGAGTTGGGCCGGCGGCAGGACGCGGTCCGCGAGCCCGGCGCGGGCCACGGCCCCCGGCATCCCCCACACCACGGAGGTCGCCTCGTCCTGCACGATCACCCGCCCTCCGGCCGCGCGGATCGCCTCGCAGCCGCGCAGGCCGTCCTGCCCCATGCCGGTCAACACGACGCCGAGTGCGGCCGGGCCGAACGCCGCGGCGACCGACCGGAACAGGACGTCCGCGGCCGGGCGACACGAGTTCTCGGGCGGCTCCTGGTTCACCGCCACCCGCACGCCGGCGGCGTCGCGGACAACGACCAGGTGGTAGTCGCCGGGCGCGATCCAGGCGTGCCCGGGGGGCAGCGCGCCGCCGGCCCGCCCCTCCTCCACGCGGACCGCGAACCGGACCGACAGCCGCTCGGCGAGCTGGCGCGTGAACATCGGGGGCATGTGCTGGGCGATCACGACCGGGACCGGGAGGTCGGCAGGGAAGCCGGCGAACAGCTCGGCGAGCGCGTTCGGCCCGCCGGTGGACGCCGCGACCGCCACCACATCGATACGGCCGGTCGCGGGCACCACCCCCGCGGGTGGTGGCGAGGGCGGGGGCGGGGTCGCGGGGCGAGCGCACAGCGCCTTGATCCCAGGGATCAGGTCCTCGCGGATGACGCGCAGCGAGGCGTCGAGGCCGCCGGCGGTCGGCGCCGGCTTCGGGAAGTAGTCGGTGGCGCCGAGGGCGAGGGCGTCGAGGGTCGCGGCCGCACCGCGCTCGGTCACCGCGCTGAACATGATGACCGGCAGTTTCGGGTGGGTCTTGCGGATCTCGCGGAGCGTCGCCAGGCCGTCGAGCTCGGGCATCTCCACGTCGAGGACGACCAGATCCGGCACGGTCTGAGCCAGCTTGGCGAGGGCGATGCGGCCGTTGGCCGCGGTGCCGACGACCTCCAGGGCCGGGTCGGCGGAGAGCTCCCCGGCCACCGCGCGGCGGAAGACGGCCGAGTCGTCGACGATCAGGACGCGGATCGCGGGCACGGCTACTCCCCGAGTACGCCGAGGAGGCTCAACTTGGCGACGAGGATTTCGCGGGTGAACGGCTTCATCACGTACTCGTCCGCGCCGGCCGCCAGGGCGCGGGCCACCTGCACCTGCTCGGTCTCGGTGGTGACCATGACGACGCGCACGCCGTCGTAGGCCCGGTCGGCGCGGACGGCGGTGATGAACTCGAGGCCGTCCATTTCGGGCATGTTCCAGTCCACGAGGACGAGACCGACGTCCGGCGTGCGGGCGAGACAGGCGAGCCCGGCCCGGCCGTCGCCGGCCTCGGACACGGCGAAGCCCTCGTCGCGGAGCGTCTTGCCGATGATGGCCCGGACGGTCCGGGAGTCGTCGATCACGAGCGCGTGCATGCGCGGCTCCTCCCCGGCGGCCAGATTCTGGGGACGGGATCGAGCGTCTGCTGATCGGTGGGACCGGCGTCCCGCCGGTCCGGGCGACGACCGGCCGGACCGGCTCAGTGCTTGAACCCGCTGACCAACTGTTGTAGGTCGCTCGCCATCCGGGAGAGAGCGTCGGCCGAGCGCATTGTCTCGCCGGCGCCCTCCGTCGTCCCGCGGGCGGCGTGGGCCACGCCGGTGATGTTCTGCGCGATCTCGTTGCTCCCCTTCGCCGCCTCCGTCACGCTCCGGCTGATCTCCCCCGTCGTCGCCGTCTGCTCCTCGACGGCGCTGGCGATGGTGTTCAGGATGTCGTTGATCTCGGCGATCACCTTGCCGATCTGGCCGATCGCCTCGACCGCGCCGCGGGTGTCGCCCTGGATCGCCTCGATCTTCCGGCCGATGTCCTCGGTCGCCCGGGCCGTCTGCTTGGCCAGCTCCTTCACCTCGTTGGCGACCACCGCGAACCCCTTCCCCGCCTCCCCGGCCCGCGCCGCCTCGATCGTCGCGTTCAGGGCCAGCAAGTTCGTCTGCTGGGCGATCGACGTGATGACCTTCACCACGTTCCCGATCGCGGCGCTGCTCTCGCCGAGCTTCGCCACGGTGTCGTTCGTCCGGTCGGCGATCTTCACCGCGGACGTGGCCACCTTCGTCGCCTCGTGCGCGCTGCGGGCGATCTCCCGGATGCTCGCCCCCATCTCCTCGGCCCCGGTGGCGACGGTGGCGACGCTCGTGCTCACCTGCTCCGCGGCCGCCGACGCCACCCCGGCCTGGGCCGCCGTCTCCTCGGCGTTCGCGGCCATCTGCTGGCTCACCCCGCCGAGCTGGCGGGACGCCGCGGCCAGGGTCGTGGCGCTCTCGGCCACCCGCCGCAGCACGCCTTCCACGTCGAGCCGGAGCCGCACCTGCGCGGTCACGTCCGAGGCGTACTTTACCACCTTCACCGCCCGCCCGGTGCGGTCGGTCACCGGGGTATAGCTCCCCTGAATCCACACCTCGCGGCCGCCCTTGGCGACGCGGCGGAACTCGCCCGCCTGGTACTCGCCCCGGCCGAGCCGCGCCCAGAACTCGGCGTACCCCGGGCCGGTCCGCGTCGCGTCGTCCACGAACATGCCGTGGTGCCGGCCCCTCACCTCGTCGGCGGTGTAGCCCATCACCCGCAGGAAGTTGTCGTTCGCCGCCAGGACCGTGCCGTCCATCTTGAACTCGATCACCGCCTGCGACCGGTCGATGGCGTCGAGCATGGCCGCCAGGCGGGCCTGCTCCGCGCGGGCGGCGGTCATGTCCTCCCAGTGGACGACGTAGCCCGCGACCTCGCCGCCGGCGCCGTACACGCCGTTGATCCGGGCGTGGAGCGTGATCGGCCCGAAGGTGAACTCGGCCTGGTGGGGCAGGGCGGAGCGGTTGTGGAGGACGCGCTCGATGGCCCGCGGGTCGCGGTGGAACCGGTGGATGGACCCGCCGAGGAGGTCGTCCACGCCGACGCCGAACCCCTTCCGCAGCTCGCCCTCCATGCCGCGGAGCGTCTCCAGCGCCCGCACGTTGGCGTACACGAGGGTGAGGTTCGGGTCGGCGAAGAAGACGTTGGCCTGGACGGCGTCGAACGCCGCCCGCAGGAACTCGGCGGTGGCGAGCGGGCCGGCGGGTTTCGCGGCGGCCGGGCGGGTGCGGGGCTTCTTCGGCGGCGGCATGAGCAGCTCGGTGGGGAAGGGTCAATCGGGGGCGCGGGCGTCGGCGAGGTCCACGGCCCGGTCGGTGTCGAGGATCAGCAGCAGCCGGCCGTCCAACTTGTACGCCCCGCGGATCAGCCCGCGGGCCGGGCCGGCGAGCGTCTCCGGCGACCGCTCGAACGCCGCCTCGGGGACGTCCAGTACGTCCCCGATCTCGTCCACCAGCAGGCTCACCGCCCCGTCGTCGGTCCGCACGACGACGTTCACCGGCGGGTCGCCGTCCGGGCGGTCGGGCAGGTCGAGGCGGCGGCGCAGGTCGAGGGCGGTGACGATCTGGCCGCGCAGGTTGATCAGCCCGCGGGTCGGCGGCCATACGAACTCGGGTGGTTGACAACCGGTCGCAGGTTGACGGCAGGCACCTGGCCCAACGACCCGCCGGCTGACGGCCTTCGCCCCGGCCGTGGTCGCTTGGAATGGTCCGGCGATGCGCCCCGACCGGTCATCGGACCAGTACGAAAGCCCCAAGCCGTCAGGCGCCCGGGTGCGCCGCCCGGACGACCGCCGCGATGTCCAGGAACTCGGTCACCCGGTCTTGTACGACGGCCGTGAACAACACCCCCGCGCGGCGGGCCGGGGCACGGGCAGTCACGGCCTCTTCCACCACGTCCAGCAACCGGTTCACCACCAGCCCGACGCGCCGCCCGTCGGCCGCACACACGGCCACCTGAAGGTCGCGCGGCTCGGCCGGGCCGGCCCGGCGCTTCGCGGCCCGCTTCCGGCGCCCCGGCCGCGCGGCGCGGACGAGAGGGAGGATTTCGCCCCGGTACTGCACCACGTTCCGCCCGCCGACGCGCTCGACCGCCTCGCGCGGGAACTCTTCCAGCCGGTCCACCGCAGCCAGCGGGATCGCCATCCGCCCGCCGCCGGACGCGACCAGCAACACCGTCTCGCGGGCCTGCGCCGCCGCCGCGACCGCCGACGGCCGCTCGGCCACGACCCGCTCCCGCGACCCGGACGCCGCCCCGGCCCGCTGCGCCAGCCCGAGCACGTCCAGGATTAGCGCCACCCGGCCGTCGCCGAGGATCGTCGCCCCGGAAAACGCGGCGGACCCTTTCAGCTGCTTCCGCAGTGGCTTCACCACGATCTCGCCGGTGTCGTGGATGTCGTCCACCACAAGCCCGAACGGCCGGTCGTCGGCCTGGATCACGACCACGGTCGCGTCGCCGCCGGCCGGCCGCGCGGATTCCACCCGCAGGAGTTGGTCGAGGTAGACGAGCGGGAGCAGGTTGCCGCGGAGGCGGTAGACCGGCGCCCCGTGGACGTACTCGACCCCGGTGTGGGCCTGCTCGCCGTCGAGCCGTACCAGTTCCAACAGGCTCACCTGTGGGATGCAATACCGGTCGCCGCCGCAGGTGACCGTCAGCGCCGGAATGATCGCCAGGGTGAGCGGGATCCTCATGCTCACCGTCGTGCCGCCGCCGTGCCGGCTCTCCAGGTCCACGGTGCCGCCGATCTTCTCCACGTTCGTCCGTACCACGTCCATGCCGACCCCGCGGCCGGAGAAGTGGGTGACGCGGTCGGCGGTCGAGAAGCCGGGGAGGAAGACCAGGTTCACCAGATCGCGGTCGGACAGGCGGGCGGCCTGGTCGGGGGTCACGTGCCCGGCCGCGACCGCCTTCGCGCGGACCCGGGCGGGGTCGATGCCGCCGCCGTCGTCGGCCACGCGGATGACCACCTTGCCGCCCTCGTGTGCGGCGTGGAGGTGGAGCCGGCCCTCGGCCGGCTTGCCGCGGGCGGCGCGGGCGGCCGGCGGCTCGATGCCGTGATCGACCGCGTTCCGCACGATGTGCGTCAGCGGGTCGCGGATGGCCTCGACGATGGACTTGTCGAGGTCCGTGTCGCCGCCGTCGAGGTCGAGCCGGACCAGCTTGCCGCACGCCGCGGCGAGGTCGCGGACGATCCGCGGGAACTTCCCCCACAGCGTCCCGACCGGCTGCATTCGCGTTTTCATCACGCCGGCCTGGAGCTCGGTCGTGAGCAGGTCGAGCCGCTGCACGGGGCCGTGGAGCGCCGGATCCTCGCGCGCCGCCCGGAACCCGACGAGTTGGTTGCGCGCCAGCACCAGTTCGCCGACCAGCGTCATCAGGTTGTCGAGGAGCCCGACGTCCACGCGGATGCTGCCGTCCGACACGGCCGAGTGGCGCCCGTCGGCCGGCTCCGGGATCACCACCGAGACGGCCGGCTCTGGGATCGTCATTGAGACGGCCGCGGGCGCCGGGATCGGCGGCGATTCGGGCGGCGGGACCAGGACACGGGTCGGCCCGACGACGACGGGCGGGGGCGGTGCCCGGTGGCTACCGGCCCCCTTCGTGAGTGCTTCGAGGTTGCGGATCAGGTCGGAGAAGTCCGCCTCTTCCTCCTGTCCGGTCGCCTCCAGCCCGGCGAGCATCTTGCGGACCGCGTCCACGACCGCGAGCAGGGCGGTGGCGATCTCGGGGTTGAAGGTCAGTTCGCCGCCGCGGAGGCGGGTGAGGAGGTTCTCGCCGGCGTGCGAGACGGTCTGCAGCCGGGCGAGCCCTAGAAATCCGGCCGTGCCCTTGACGGTGTGGAGCGCGCGGAACACCCGGGCGAGCGTCTCGCGATCGGCAGAGTCCTTTTCGAGGGCGACGAGATCCAGATCGAGTTGCGCCAGGCTCTCGTGTGTCTCGACGATGAAGTCACGGATGATGTCGTTCACGGTGCGGTTCTCGCGCGCCGGTTCCCTCACCCGGGTGCGGGTGTCTCTGCCATATCCCTGGACGAAGGCGGCTCTGGACACCTTTTTAACAGATGGGTGACCTGCCGCAACCGATCGGTTTCAACGAATCCGAAATTCCTGTGGGTGGGCGCCGGCAGACTCGCGAGATCGCGGGGTATTAGAATGCGACGGCCTGACGCGGAAACGCGGGGGCGTCCCGTCATACCCGGGGACACAAAAGTTCACGGATTCTGGGAGACGAGCCTGGGTTCAACAAGTGGAGCGCGTTCGCCACAACCAAGCGTGTCGTCCATGTGGGCCGCGACCGCGGCCCACATGGACGACACGCTTGTCAGCGTCAGCACCAGGAACACCGCCTTCTCGTCGAGGGCAAAGACGATGTTCTGTCGGATCACCGTGGCTCGCCCGCTCAGAGTGGCGGGCGAGCCACGGTAGCTTCGCCAGGTCGTCCGACATCGGCGCGACCGTAGCCCGGCCCATCGCCGGGGCATCGTTCACCCCGTCGCCGACCATCGCCACGGCGCCATACTTCGCCACCAACTCTCCCACCTTCGCCACCTTGCCCGGCGGCAGAAGTTCGGCGTACACCTTGTCCACGCCGGTTGTGCGGGCGACGGCCGCGGCCGTGCCGAGGTTGTTGATGGTAAGAATGACGAAGTTTTGAATATACGTCCACGCAGAGGTCGCGACCCTCGCCGGGCCTGGGGGCGGACCGTAGGGCATCGGCGGTAGACGTTCTTGCTGATGACGAACGCGGGCGGGTCGGCATTACCGGATGCGCGCCAGTCGGATCAGGTCCCGCAGCCGGCCAAGTTGCTCGTCCTTGTGGGCGTAATCGATCAGCACGTTGAGGTCCGCCCCGCCTTGGTCGAAGGGCGTGATGGGAATCCAGGCGTCGAAGCCGGGACGTGCGGGGTCGAAGGCGTGGACCCGGGCGGCGTACCGGAGGAGCTCGGGGGTGACATCGGTGACCGGGACCGCGGCCGCGGGGGTGAGCTTGGCTGTCATCACCTAGACAATCGGGACCAGCGTCCAGAACCGGACACGGAATCCAGATTTTTCCTTCAGCCGAATTCGGTCTGACGATCGTAACATTGCGGCCGCGGGATGGGGGTCTCATTTCGGGCCGTCGTCCCGGCCCGAAATGAGACGCCTCCGGCAGCGTTTTCTTCGGGGCTGGCGGACGTGCATCGGTCCGTCGGCGGACAACGCCCCAGCGGGGGCAGCTTGAGATCCCAGGAGGGTGTGGCGTGGGCTCCCCGGAATCGGTTCCGTCGGCCGACTGGGCACCCGTGGAGCACCTGTGGGACGACGTCGCGGAGGCGTGGTTCCGGCCGGAGGACGGGCGGCCCACGTTTCGGTTCCGGGTCCATCGGGACCGGTTCGGTTCGCTCAATGCGGGGCCGCAACTGACACTCGGCACTCTACTCAATGCCGCCTTCATCCCGGCGGACGAGGTCGAATCGTGGTATTTTGGGGACCACCTCCGCCCCGCCGGAGACGAACTCGCTCCCGACCCAGGCCACCTTCTCCCGCCGCCCCCGTCGGGTGAAACCCACCTCACGGTCCACGTTCGACTGAAGACGCCGACCCAGCCAGACTCCCGTGACGAGGGCGACGAGCCGGAGGTGACGCCGGAGCAGTGGCAGGCTCTCGACGCCCTGTGGAAGGTGATCCTGGGGCTGGAGGCGGGGATCGACGCGGTCCGCCTCGGCCTGGACGGCCTGCGGGCCGAGATGGAGGCCGCGTTTCGGCGGCCACTGGCGGCGGAGGAGAAGCTTCACGCCCTACAGGCCGACGTCGCCCAGTGGACCCGGGCCAAGAGCCGACTCCACCACGCCCTGCCGAAGGCGCGAGAGTTCGTTCACCGCGCCACTTGGGCCGCGGCCGCCCCCGAACGGCTGCAACTCGGGGATCTCGTCCGGGATCACATTGAGCCGCGGATCCTGCCACCCCGGCTCGACCGCGTCCGGGAGCGGCTGGAGCACCTGCAAAAAGACCGCCAAGTGCTGGCCGCGCAGGGGACTGCGGTCGCCCACGAGTGCCGGGGAATCCTCGCGGAGGTGCAGCGGGCGCTGGGCACGCTCCAGCGGAATGCCGCCGACCGGGCGCGCCAGAAGCGGAGCGCCGGGCGCGAGAAGGGCAAGCACTTCTGACCGCCGGTCGGGCGCGCGGCCCGGCCGGGCGGGTCCGGGGCGCTTCCTCGCCCGCCCCCGGCATCACGCGCGGGCCGCTTTTACGCGGGTTGCGACCAACGCGTTGATCGCCTCGTCGGCCGGCCGGATCTCGAACGGGCCGAACCGCACGCCCGGGTGCTTGGACATGAGGGCGACGGCATGGTCGAGGTCGCGGGCCTCGAGGAGCAGGATGCCGCCGAGCTGCTCGGTCGTCTCCGCGTAAGGGCCTTCCGTCACGAGTACCTTGCCGTCGCGCATCCGTAGGGTGGCGGCCCGGTCCGGCGACTGGAGCGCTTCGCCGCCGAGGAAGTGCCCGCCGCGGTAGAGTTCGTTGTCGTAGGCGAGGCACTCCTCCATCATCGTGGTGAGTTCCTCCTGGCTGTAGCCCTGCATTTTCTTCAAGTCGGCGTACCCGAGGCAGATGAATTTCAAGACGGACTCCCGGTCGGCAGGGTGAGGTTCTCGTTCCGACCTTGGCCGAACGGCCGGCCCGGGGATCGACAGCTTTGCCCGAATTCTCGACCGGATTCCCTCCCGGCGCGGGAAAAACTGCTCTGGACCGCGCGCGGGGGGCGTGGCATGAGCCCGGCTTCCGTCGGGGGATGTTCGGACCGGCCTCTGGGAGAGGCTCGGCGCGGGGGGGCGCCTGCCAGTCGGCAGGCGTCGGGGGCGAGCCATGAAGTCGGTACGATCTGCGCTGGGCGTACTCGCCTGCCTCGGTCTCGTGCTCGCGGCCGGGTGCCGGACCCCGCCGCCGGACCGCGGCACGCCTGTCACGGGCGCGTCCGAACGCCCGTCGCCGGCGCGGCCGGAGCCGGTGCGGGTGGACTACGCCGAGTCGGAGGCGTTCGACCTGTTCCTGGAGACCGCCCTGGTCAGCCGCCAGCCGGTGATCGTCGTGCAGACCGCGTACGACAAGCCCGAGTGGGGCTCGCGGCTGAACGCGTGGATCGCGGCCTGGAACGCGAGCCGCCAAACCCCCGGGCTGCGGTCCCGGGGCCAGCTCCCGCCGGTGCCGAGTGTGGTCGTAGACGGCGACAGCATCCGCGAGTTCCGGCTGCTGATCGACGGGCTGATGGGCCGGGTCGAGGAGTCGGCCCGGGCGGGCGGGCACTGGTGGGCCGAGCGGCACACGCGCGACCGTCGGGTCGCCCTGCTCCGGCCGTACAGCCTGCGGTTCCACCTCGGGGCAGATGGGCACATCCAGCTCATCTTCTTCCACGGCGACTACGCGGCGCAGCACAAGGACGTGGTCCGCGCGCTGGCCGACCCGGTCGGGGAGGAGACCCTGGAGTGGTTCCCCGGGTACTGCTGCTCCCTCGCCCGCGAGCGGGTGAGCCGGCGCGGGACCGAATGAAGCGGCCGGATGTGCGTATTGCTGGGAAGTTCAGGAGTTTCGGCACCGGCGGCGGGTGGCGACGTCTTTCATGCGGACGATGCCACATGCTCGAATCCTGTCGTGACCATGTTGCTAAATCCCATCGGCCGAAACACCTTCACTTTTCTCTTGGACGACTCTCTGGAGCGGTGGTAGAGTGGTCGCTATCTGACCGTGGGCGGCCGCCGCACGTAATTCCTTGCCACGGCGGATGAAGCGGTTATAATCCCGCTGTCATTTGTTGCGGGCGCGGTCGTCGCCCACGCGTCGCCCGTCCGAATCAGCCAGCGGTCTCCACCCGTCGCCCCGGACCCTCAGGGCTCTACGGATGTCGGATTCCCGTCCCCAGTCAGACGCGGCCGACGGCCACGCCCCCGGTGTCACCACCCCGGACGAGGTCGTCACCGACCTGACATCCCCGCGCGCCCGCCGCGACGCCAAGATCCCGCGGACGTTCGGCCGCTACCGGATCCAGGACTGCCTGGGGCGCGGCGGGATGGGGGCGGTGTTCCGCGCCCACGACACCCAGCTCGACCGCGTCGTCGCGCTGAAGGTGCCGTTCCTCGGCGACGACGGCGCGGAGACCCGGCAACGGTTCTTCCGCGAGGCCCGGGCCGCCGCCACCCTCCACCACGCCAACATCTGCCCGGTGTACGACGTGGGCGAGGAGCACGGCCAGCCGTACCTGACGATGGCGTTCGTCGAGGGGCGGTCGCTGGCCAAGGTGCTCACCGACGGCCCGCCGGTCGCCCCGGTGCAGGCGGCGCTGCTCGTGCGCAAGCTGGCCCTGGCGATGCAGGAGGCGCACGCGCACGGGGTCGTCCACCGCGACCTGAAGCCGGCCAACGTCATGCTCCGGCCGGGCGGCGACCCGGTCGTCATGGACTTCGGCCTGGCCCGCCGCGGCGACGACCGTGCGTCCGAGGGGCTCACCCGCCAGGGCGACGTGATCGGCACGCTGGAGTACATGTCGCCGGAGCAGCTCGACGGGGACAACGCGGCCGTCGGCCCGCGGGCCGACGTGTACGCGTTGGGGGTCGTGCTGTACGAGGTGCTCACCGGCCGGCGGCCGTTCACCGGCAGCACGGTGAACATGCTCACGGCCATCCTGATGAAGCCGCCGCCCCGGCCGAGCGAGCTGCGGCCCGGCATCCCGCCCCGGCTCGACGAGATCTGTCTGGCGGCGATGGCCCGCAACCCCGCCGACCGGTACGCGTCGATGGCCGACTTCGCGGCCGCGCTGACCGAATTCGTCCGGGCGCCCGGCTCGGCGGTGGCGCCGGCCCCCGCGGCCCGGGCGACCGACGCGACCGCCACCCCGCGCCCCGGCCCGTCCACCCGGCCCGTCCGGGCGCCGGCGGCCGCCGAACCGGCCGACGCGCCGCCGGCCAAGCCTGCCGCCGCACCGCTTCCCCCGCCGCCGGCCTCCGCGCCCCGGCCGAAGTCCGGCAGCCGCCGCAAGAAGAAGGCGAAGGCCAAGTCGAACCGGCCGCTCGTGATCGGTGGCGTGGCGGCGGGGGCGGTCCTCGTCGCGCTTGGGGCGGCGGTCGTACTCTGGCCGCGCGACCAGCCGAAGGTGGCAAACGTTACACAGCCGTCGGACTCGGCCCCGCCGCCGGCCGCGGTGTCCGTACCCCCGCCGTCGTCGCAACCGGCGAGCTCGAAGACAACGTCTCGGAAGGCCGAGTCGAAAGCCAAGGCTCCGACCGGCGCGAAGTCGCCCGCCGCGGCACAGACTCCGGCTCCGACACCCGCGAAATCGAGCCCGCCGGCGGTGCGCCTGCAACCCGAGGCGGTCAAGCTGGCGGTCGGCGAGGCACGCGAGGTCTCGCTCGACGTGCAGTGGAACGGGTATCAGGGGCCGCTCGCGGTTCGGTGGGACGGCCCGCCGGAGCTGCGCGTCGCGGCGTCCGGGCCGCTCACGCTGCGGCCGGGCGAGCCCGTTCCGAAGCTGACCCTTCGGCTGATGACCGAGCCGAGCGGCCCGGCCTCGACTCTGACCGTCACGGCGACCCCGGCGCCGGACGCCAAGCGCGACGCGGCCACCGCCCGGCTGTCGATCGGCTTCACCCCCGGCCCCTGCACGCGGGTGATCGAGGTCGCCGACCGGTCCGACGCGGCCGACGCGGTGGCGCTCACCCCGGACGCCTCCCTCGCCCTGGTCGGGGGCGGCGCGGACCGGCCCGCCGGCGCGAAGGGGGACGCGAAAGCCTCGGCCGACGCCCACGCCATCCGCGTGTGGGATCTCCGCCGCGGCGAGCCGCTCGCCCCGCTGACCGGGCACACCGGGCGGGTGACGCAGGTGGCCGTCTCGGGCGACGGGAAGACCGCCCTGTCGGTCAGCGCCGACGAGACGGTCGCCCTGTGGGACTTGGCCCGCGGGAAGCGCGAGTCGCAGTCGCCGAAGCAGCCGCTGAAGGTGCTGCGGGCGGCGGTGTCGCCGGACGGCAAGTCGGCGCTGGCCGTGTACCCGAAGGTGATCGTGCGGGTGAACCTGGAGAAGTTCCTGTCGGTCGGCCCGCCGATCAAGACGGCCCAGTTGACCGGCAGCGACGCCGACGGCGCGGTCCAGGCGGTTGCCCTGTCCCCCGACCGCAAGGGACTGGTCGGCGGGGTGGACGGCAAACTCACCCTCCTCGACCTTGCCGAGAAGGGGCGGCCGAAGCAGCTCATGGGGCACAAGGAGGCGGTCCGGTGCGCGGCGTTCGCGCCGGGTGGCGGGCTGGCCGCGACCGGCGGGGGCGGCGTTTTGCAGGTCGGGGAGTTGCGCCCCGGGCGCGACAACGTGGTGTGCGCCTGGGACACCGCCGCCGGTACGCTGAAGTGGCGCGCCGAGGGGCACGCCGCCCCGGTCGTGAGCGTGGCGTTCGACGCCGACGGCAAGCGCGTGGCCTCCGGCGGCGCCGACGGCGAGGTCCGGGTGTGGGACGCCGCGAGCGGCGAGTCGGTGGCGACTCTCAAGGGGCACGCGGGGCGGGTGCTGGCACTCGCGTTCACCCCGGACGGGGCGGGGCTCGCGTCCGGTGGGGCGGACGGGACCGTCCGGCAGTGGCGCCTGCGGTGACACGAGGCGGCCCTCAGCCGCCCGCGCCGGCGGTGGCCATCGGCTTCGCCGTCTCAGGCTGGGGTCGGAACGCGGGCCGGGAGAGACGCGAGGACCGGATCGGGCGGGCGGGGGAGGGCACCGGTATCGCGCCGTCCGGCCCGGCGTCGCGGACGGCGAGCATGGTCAGACCCATCAGCCGGCCGAGCTGGTAGAAGACCAGCCCGACGATGCCGAGGACGCAGGCGGCGACGAGTATCATCTGGAGGTTCATCGCGGTACTCGCTTCCCGGGCGGATCGGGGCCTCTACCAAGTCGAGCGACAACCGCCGCACGGTGTTACCACCGCTGGGCACAGATTCGAAATCCGAAGCACGAAATTCGAAACCCGAACCAAGATCGTTGCTTGGTTCGGGTTTCGAATTTCGTGCTTCGGATTTCGAATCTGTGCCCAGCGCTCGGGTGTTTCGCATTTTTGTCGCTCTCGCGTGACCGACGGCGAGCCGGGGGTAGCCCCAACCCCGACCTCGCCCGAGGACGCGACATGACCCGCCCACTCCACCTCGAAGACCTGGAAGCCCGCGACGTGCCCGCCGCCATCGGGACGCTTGACCCGTCGTTCGGCACCGGCGGCCTCGTCCGCACCACGTTCGGCGGCGTCGACGCCGCCGTCGCGGTCGCCCTCCAGGCCGACGGCCGGATCGTCGTCGCCGGTTCGACCGCGGTCGGCAACGACTTCGCCGTCGCCCGCTACAACCCGGACGGCACCCCCGACACGACGTTCGCCGGCGACGGCACCACGACCATCGATTTCGAGTTCGTGGCCAACGACGAGCAGGCCACCGCGGTGGCGATCCAGGACGACGGCAAGATCGTGGTGGTCGGCACCGCCACGTTCGCCGGCGACCAGGACTTCGTGATCGCCCGGTTCAACCCCGACGGCACGCCGGACACTAGCTTCTCCGCCGACGGCATGGCCCGGTTCGACTTCAACGGCGGTGGGACCAACAACGACCTCGCGTTCGGTGTCGCCGTCCAGGGCACCGGCCCCGGGCGGTCGATCGTCATCGTCGGGACGACCGACCAGTCGGGCGCCCTCCTGTTCACCAACATCGGCGTCGTCCGGCTGGCGGACGACGGCACGGTCGCCAGTTCGGCAGACTTCTCGCTCGGCGGTGCCGAGGAAGCCCGGGGCGTGGCGATCGACCCCGCCGGGCGGATCGTCGTCGTCGGGCACACCGACGCCGGCGGCGGGATCATCCCCGGCAACCTCGGGGTCATCCGCGTCCTCGCGGACGGCACCACCCTCGACCCCACCTTCGACGGCGACGGCCGGCTGGTCGTGGACATCGGCGGCGGCAACGACGAGGCGGCCGGGGTGGCGCTCTTGCCCGATGGCCGGATCGTCGTGGCCGGGACGGTGGTCGGCGCCGGGTCGAACTTCGTCCTCACCCGGCTCAACCCCGACGGCTCGCCGGACCTCTCGCTCACCGGCGACGGCGAGGCCGTGTTCAGCATCGGCGGCGTCGATACCGCCCGCGGCGTTGCGGTCCAGCCCGACGGCCGGATCGTCGTCGTCGGCACCACCGACACCGGCGCGGCGCCTGACAACTTCGCCGTCCTCCGGCTGAACCCAGACGGTACTCCCGATATCAGCTTCAGCCCCGACGGCCGGGTGACGGTGGACGTCGGCGGAAGCGACGACGCGGCCGGCGTGGCGATCGACCGCAACGGGCGGATCGTCGTCGCCGGGCGGACCAGCACGCTCAACGATTTCGCCGTCGCCCGTCTGATCGGCAACGTGGAGAAGGGCGAATTGGTCGCCGTCGGCGGCGCCGCGAACGGGGCTGCGGCGGTATTCGAGCCGACCACCGCCGGGGTACTGCCGGCCGCGCCGTCGGCCGCGGTTGCGGCGTTCGGGGCCAGCGCGGCGACGGTCCGCACCGCGGTCGGCGACGTGAACGGCGACGGGTTCGACGACACCATCGTGACGACCGGCCCCGGGGTACCGCTGCGGGTCGCCGTGGTCAGCGGGGCGGACGACGGCACGCTCCTCGTCGCCCCGTTCGCGCCGTTCGCCGGGAGCGAGGACTTCGTAGGCGGCGGGTTCGTCTCGGCCGGTGACTTCGACGGCGACGGCCGGGCCGAATTCGTGGTGACGCCGGACGTGAGCGGCGGCCCGCGGGTGACGGTCTTCACCCGGAACGCCGACGGCAGCACCACGGTCCGCGCCGACTTCTTCGGGATCGACGACCCGAACTTCCGCGGCGGCGCCCGCACGGCCGTGGGCGACGTGGACGGTGACGGCCGCCCGGACCTGTCGGTCGCGGCCGGGTTCGGCGGCGGCCCGCGGGTGGCACTGTACGACGGTGTGACGGTGCTCGGTGGCACGCCGACGCGGCTGGTCGCGGACTTCTTCGCGTTCGCCGGCAGCGACGCGGTGAACCTCCGCAACGGGGCGTTCGTGGCTGCCGGCGACGTGGACGGCGACGGGTTCGCGGAGCTGGTGTTCGGCGGCGGGCCGGGCGGCGCCCCGCGGGTGTTCGCGCTCGGCGGTGCGCTGGTATCGGCGGGGAACGTGGCCGGGGCGCAGGCGGCGCCGGTGGCGAACTTCTTCGTCGCCGGCAACTCCGCCGACCGCGGCGGGGTGCGCGTGGCCGTCGCCGACCTGGACGGCGACCACCGGGCCGACGTGCTCGCCGGCAGCGGCGAGAACCGCCCCGCCGGGCTACGGGCGTACCTCGGGGCGAATATCACCGGCCCTGCTGAGCCGGCGACGTTTCAGGACGTGAGCCTGTTCGGTGGGCTGAGTCTGAGCGGCGGCGTGTTCGTCGGCTGACGGCCCGCGTCGTTCGGCCGGGGCGCGAACCCGGGGGTGGCTGCGGCTCACCGAATACCACCGGGGCGTGAGCCCCGGCCGGACAACCCCGACAACCTGTGGATCAGTAGGCGTGGGAGCGGGAGGCGTAGTCGGCGAGCGCGGCGACGAGATCCTTCGGGTCCGACGACTTGAGGTAGTGCGCGTCGAACCCGGCCCGCTCGGAGATCGGCTCGACCTTCGGGAGGCCGGTGAGGGCGAGGAGCAAGAGCGGCCGCTCGCCGGCCCACTCGCGGAGCCGCCGTGCCGCCTCCCACCCGGTCACCGGCATCCACAGGTCGAGGATGCACACGTCGGGGTGGAACGCCTCGGCCAGCGGTGCCGCGTCGTCGCCGTCGTAGCACACCTCGACCGCGTGCCCGGCGAGGAGGAGCAGTTCGCGGAGCGAGTCCGCCGCGTCGCGGTTGTCGTCGGCGATGAGGATTCGCAGGGGCCGGGTGGGAGTCGGGGCCGTCACGTTGAGCTCACGGGGCGAAGCGGGCCGCGCCATTTTACGTTATTGCGTGTGGGACGCAGCATCAATCCGAGGTGCTGCTCACTCCGGCGCGCAACTCCGCCCCCCCGTCGCGTTCCCGGGCATCCCCATCGTGATCGCGTCAGGACGGCTGTCGAAATGAGCCACGCGCCCCTCGCCCTGTCGCTCCTCATTCTTCTCGTGAACGTCGCCTATTCCGTCCACGCCCTCGTCGAGTGGCGGCGCGAAGTGCGAGCGCGGCAGGTAGTCGTCCGGGTGCGGCGGAAGCGCCGCGTCGTCGCCCGTCCGCTCGACCTCGCCCCTGTCTGCGCTGCTTGCTGACCGCCGCGCGGCTTCCGCAAACCCTGCGCGGCCGGCGCAAGCGACATCCTCCCGGGGCGTACTTCTCGTGCCAGGGCCGAGCGGCCGGGCGACACAGCACGACGAACCCCGAGGATGCCATGGTCTTCTCGCACGAAACGGCGGTGGCCGTCCTGGTGGCGCTGGGGCTGTTCGTCGTCGTCGAGCTGGTGTCGATCGTCCGCGGGCTGGCCGCCGGGCGTGCCGCCCGCCGCGCGGAAGCCGCCCGCCCGCGCCGCCCGGGGCGGTCGGTGTCTCGGGCTGCGGTCGCGGCCCGGTAGCGCCTCTCGCCGGGCAGAAATTCCGGCCCGGCATCAGCGGCGGACCACTTCTCACTCACCGCCGACCGGCGGCAGTTTCTGAACTACAGTTGGGCCGGAACTCCGGTCCCTTCCCGACAGGCCCATGCCCGCCGATTCCGTCACCGACCGCCCCGCGGCGCTGGAATACAGGAAGACGCCCGGGGCGTCGCCGATCCCCGGCTATGTACTCATCGAACCGCTCGGCCGCGGCGGGTTCGGCGAGGTGTGGCGGTGCGAGGCACCGGGCGGGCTCCACAAGGCCGTCAAGTTTGTCGCCGGTGGCACCGGGGACGCCCAACTCCGCCAGGAGCTCGAGGCGTTCCAGCAGGTCAAGGCGATCCGCCACCCGTACCTCCTCTGCCTCGAACGGGTCGAGCTCGTCGGCAGCGAACTCGTAATGGTGATGGGGCTGGCCGACTGCCAGCTCGGCGACCGGTTCCAGGAGTGCCGGCGCGCCGGCCGGCCCGGCATCCCGCGGGACGAACTCCTCCGCTACCTCCACGAGGCGGCCGAGGCGCTCGACGTGATCGGCACCCGCCACGGCCTCCAGCACCTCGACGTAAAGCCGGCCAACCTGTTCCTCACCGGCGGGCACGTCCAGGTCGGCGACTACGGCCTCGTCAGCAAGCTCGACGGCGGCACCGCGAACGGCATGAACCGCGGCCTCACGCCGAAGTACGCCGCCCCCGAAGTCCTCCGCGGCCAGGTCCACACTCGCTCCGACCAGTACAGCCTCGCGCTCGTCTACCAGGAACTCCTCACCGGCACGTTCCCGTACACCGGGCGGACGCCGCAGCAGGTGATGCTCCAGCACGTCTCGGCGGCGCCGAACCTGAACGGGCTCCCCGCACAGGACCGGGCGGTGGTGGCGACGGCGCTGGCGAAGAACCCGGAGGAGCGCCACACGTCGTGCCGGGCGTTCGTGTCGGCGCTGATGACGGCGCTCCCGCCGCCGTCGGTCCGGCCGTCGCTCATCACCCCACAGGTGAAGGCCGCCCTTGCCGGGTCGCACGCCGGCACGCCGAACCCGCTCCTCATCACGCCCGCGCCGCGGCTGGTGACGCCCGCGTCGCGCTCCGGCGTCACGGGCATGGGCGACACGACCACGAGTGCCAGCCCCGGTACGACACCCGCCCCACCACCACCCGTCCCACCGCCACCACCCAAGCCACTCCGCCCGAACGGCGTGCAGTTGGAGGAGTTCCTGTCGATCCTCCCCGTCGGCTGGCTGCGCGGCCGTGAGGCCGCTCCGCCGGACCTGCCGCCGGACGACCTGGTGCGGGCAGTCGTGTCGGCGGCGAGCCCCGCGGAGAAGCCCGCGCCCAGCGGCGTGGTTGCGGCCGACTCGTGGTCGTGCCGGTTCCTCAGTTCGATCGACCCGCGGGTCGCCAAGGTCAAGCTGAACGTGCTGTTGGACGAGGGCGGGCTGGTTCACGTGGACGCCCGCGCCGAGACCCGCGTGGTGATCAAGCGGCTCGCGCCGCTCCCGCCGCAACAGTCCCAGCTGTTCTCGTTCGGCAGGAAGCCGCCCCCGCCGGAGCCGGCGGGGCTGGAAGTGGTGGTCACCCTGCCCGAATCCGGGCTCGCGGTCGGCGAGGTGACCGCGGAGGCGCGGCTGTTCGGCTCGCCGCCGCCGGCGTTCCTCCCGGAGGCCCGGGCGCAGGTGGCTGCGGTGCTCAAAGGGGTACGCGAGCAGCTCGGCAACGTCCCGGAGCGCCGCAAGCACCCGCGCTACGCCGCCGACTTCCCGGTCGTCGTCTTCCCGGTCCACCACGACGGGCGGGTCGAGACGCCGCTGAGCGGCCGCTGCCGCGACGTGTCGGCCGGCGGGCTGGCGCTGACGCTCGGCACCGCCCCGACGACGAAGTACGCCTACGTGTCGTTCGAGGACGTGCGCGGCACGTCGGGGCTGGCGGTGCTGGCCCAGGTGATCCGCTCCGCCCGCGAGGGCAACGGCGTGCTGGTCGCCGGCCGCTACCGGCTCGAACTGTGGCCCCCGGCCCACGCGCCGAACGACGACTGACACGCCCCGCCTCTCCCCGCACTTCGCACGCCTCGCCCCGCCATTCCCGCCCCCGGCCGCGCCCCCAGGCCGGCTTTCTCGACATCGAGAGATCACGTCCGTAAAACGGACCGGGAACGACCGCCGCGGCGGCGCGGCCGGTTTCTCCGAACCCCCCCACGGGCGACCATGAGCACGAAGCACGTCTACTTCTTCGGCGGCGGTAAGGCGGACGGCGATGGCAAGCAGAAGGAACTCCTCGGCGGGAAGGGGGCGAACCTCGCCGAGATGTCCAAGATCGGCATCCCCGTCCCGCCCGGGTTCACCATCACCACCGAGGTCTGCGCCGCCTACTACGACGCCGGCAAGAAGATTCCGGACGCCGCCGTCCCCGAGATCGACGCCGCGCTGAAGAAGGTCGAGGAGGTCGCCGGGAAGAAGTTCGGCGACGCCGCCGACCCGCTGCTCGTCTCGGTCCGCTCGGGCGCCGCGCTCTCCATGCCCGGGATGATGAACACCATCCTCAACCTCGGCCTCACCGACGCCTCGGTCGAGGGGCTGGCGAAGAAGACCGGCAACCCCCGCTTCGCCTACGACAGCTACCGCCGCGTCATCGACATGTTCGGCAGCACCGCGATGGGCTGCGAGCACGAGGCGTTCGAGCACGAGATCCACACGCTCAAGCACGAGAAGGGCGTCAAGAACGACACCGACCTGACCGCCGACGACCTGAAGGAACTCGTGAAGCGGTACAAGGCGGTCTACAAGAAGCACGTCGGCGACGACTTCCCGCAGGACGCCCGCAAGCAGCTCTACCTCGCCATCAACGCCGTGTTCAACTCGTGGAACGGCAACAAGGCGATCGAGTACCGCCGCATCGAGCGCATCACCGGGCTCAAGGGCACGGCGGTGAACGTGCAGGCGATGGTGTTCGGCAACACCGGCAACACCTCCGGCACCGGGGTGGCGTTCACCCGCGACCCGAACACCGGCGAGAACGTCTTCTACGGCGACTACCTCATCAACGCCCAGGGCGAGGACGTGGTCGCCGGCATCCGCACGCCGGAGCCGATCTCGCAGCTCAACGACGAGATGCCGAAGGTCTACCAGCAGCTCATGGACATCCGGCAGACGCTGGAGAAGCACTACAAGGACATGCAGGATATCGAGTTCACGGTGCAGGAAGGCACCCTGTACATGCTCCAGACCCGCAGCGGCAAGCGGACCGGCACCGCCGCCGTGCGCATCGCCGTGGAGATGGTGAAGGAGGGGCTGATCGACGAGACGACCGCCGTGAAGCGCGTCGCCCCGGACAGCCTCAACCACCTCCTCCAGCCGCAGCTGGACCCCAAGAGCAAGGTGAAGCCGGTCGCCCAGGGCATCGCCGCCAGCCCGGGTGGGGCGAGCGGGAAGGTGATCCTGTCCGCCGAGGCCGCCGTCGAGCACGCCGCCAAGCACCCGAACGACCCGATCATGCTCGTCCGCAAGGAGACGAGCCCCGAGGACGTGGCCGGGATGCACCTGGCGAAGGGCATCCTCACCAGCACCGGCGGGAAGGCGAGCCACGCCGCCGTCGTCGCCCGCGGCTGGGGCAAGCCGTGCGTGGTCGGCTGCGAGGCGGTGAAGATCGACGAGGCCGCCGGCACCGTCACCATCGCCGGCACGGTGGTGAAGGCCGGCGACTTCCTCACGATCAACGGCACCACCGGCGACGTGATGATCGGCAAGGTCGAGACGATCGCCCCGACGATGACCGGCGACTTCGCCACGCTGATGGGCTGGGCCGACAAGGCCCGCAAGCTGAAGATCCGCACCAACGCCGACAGCCCGGCCGACTCGCTGAAGGCGCGTGAGTTCGGCGCCGAAGGCATCGGCCTGTGCCGGACGGAGCACATGTTCTTCGGCGAGGACCGGATCGCGGCCGTCCGCGAGATGATCCTCAGCACGACCGAGGAGGGCCGCAAGAAGGCGCTGGCGAAGATCGAGCCGCACCAGAAGGCCGACTTCATCGGCATCTTCGAGGCGATGGCCGGCCTGCCGGTGACCATCCGCCTCCTCGACCCGCCGCTGCACGAGTTCCTGCCGCAGAAGGACAACAAGGCCGGCGCCGAGGCCGTCGCCAAGCAGATCGGCACGACGGTCGAGAAGATCTTCGAGCGGGTGGACGAGCTGCACGAGATGAACCCGATGATGGGGTTCCGCGGCTGCCGGCTGCCGCTGGTGTTCCCCGAGATCGGCGACATGCAGGTGCGGGCGATCATCGAGGCGGCGATCGAGGTGAAGAAGAAGGGGAAGGGCGTCCACCCCGAGATCATGATCCCGCTGGTCGGCGTGCTGGAGGAGCTGACGATCCTGAAGAAGCGGGCGGTCGCGGTCGCCGAGGAGGCGATGAAGAAGGCCGGCGTTCAGGTGGACTACCAGATCGGCACGATGATCGAGCTGCCGCGGGCGTGCATCGCGGCGGACAAGATCGCCGAGGAGGCCGAGTTCTTCAGCTTCGGCACGAACGACCTGACCCAGATGACGTTCGGGTTCAGCCGCGACGACATCAAGGGGTTCATGCCGACCTACCTGAAGGACAAGGTGCTGCCGATCGACCCGTTCCAGACGATCGACTTCAACGGCGTGGGCGAGTTGATGAAGATCGGCATCGGGAAGGGCCGGGCGAGCCGCAGCGCGAAGCACGGCCAGCACCTGAAGGTGGGGATTTGCGGCGAGCACGGTGGCGACCCCGAGAGCGTGGTGTTCTGCCACTCGATCGGGATGGACTACGTGAGCTGCTCGCCGTTCCGGGTGCCGATCGCCCGTCTGGCCGCCGCCCAGGCGGCGCTGGGGGCGGGGCAGCGGGACAAGTAAGTGCGAGGTGAGTGAAACGACAGCCCGCCCGGGGCGACCCGGGCGGGCTGTCTCATGCGCGACCGGTGTGCCCGACGGGACGACGGTCGCCGCCGTCGCCGACCTGCTCCCCTCGTTTTGGCTCGTCGGGATGAGCTGCAGCCCGGCCACGCCGGGCGTGAGGACCGGCTGTCCGACGGTGGGCGCGCCTGGCAGAAGGGGTGGCTGCTGCTGCGACCGGCGCTCCGACGCGGGGCGGCGGGGCGCGGCGGGCGCGACCGCCGGCGGCGCCGTGCGGGCCGGGTTCGGGTCGGTGCGGTACTTTCCGCCGATCATCGTCGTCACCAACAGCGCCTCCTTGCCGGCGTCGTTGCCCCCGAACAATTCCGAGAAGAGCAACGACCCGAACGGCCCGCACCGGACGTCCTTGACCGACACCCCGTCGTCCTCGACGCGGACCCGGAACGCGAACGGCGCGTCCACGAACGCCGAGGCGAACAGTTCGACCTCCCCGGCCTCATCCCCGCCCAGCCCGCCGAGTTCGACGCTCGTGAACACCCCGTAGACGATGCTCTCGCGGTTGATCGAGTAGTCGGCGTCCGCCTCGATGGTGAAGGTCGCCTTGTCGATCCGCACGGCGGCGCGGACGTGCAGCCGGTTCTCGGTGAACGTGAGCGTCGCCTTGCCGTACTGCGGCACCTCCTTCGTGAAGCTCCCGAGCGGGCGGCGGACGACCAGGTCGTCGCCCCGCCCCGCGTCCGGCTCCGCCTTCGCAGCCGGGGCAGTTCGGTCCGCGGACGGTGTGGCGCGGTCCGCCGGCTGGGCGGGCGCGGCGGCCTTCCGGTCTTGCGGGGCCGACCCCTCGGCGGTCATCCGCCCGAGGCCGAGGCCGAGCAGGGCCACGGCGACCAGCGCGGCCGCCGCCGCCACCTTCAGTTTCGTTCCGATCATGGCACGCACCATTCCTTCCGTGAGGGACGCGACGCGCCCCGGGATCACCACCATCGCCAGCGGGTCGCCGGTGCTCAGCAGGAGCGCCGACTCTGCAATCCGATCCGTGAGCGCCGCCGCACCGATCCGCCCGGCCCGGGGCGCGAACGCCACCGTGAACGCCGCCGGCGCCAGCCCGCGCTCCTCAAGACGCTTCCGCAGTCGTCGCCGCGCCCACGCCAGGCGAGTGAGCAGCGTCCCCTTCGGCCAGCCGAGCTGCGCGGCGGCGTCGGCCGTCGGCGTGCCGGCGGCGTAGCACGCCAGTACCGCAAGCTGGTAGCGCTCGGGCAGGCGCGCGATCTCCTCGTGCAGCGCCTCCGCCGTGGCGGACCGTTCGGGCGCCGCGCGGGTCGGCGTTTGGTCCGGGTCGGTCGATGCAGTTCGCATGGCGGAGCGGGTGTTCTGAGTCCGAAGCCGGTTCGCCGCGCGCCACGCCACGCGCGCCAGCCACGCCCCGAGCGCGGCGCGGTCGCGGACCGCGCCGGCCCGGCGGACCAGCACCAGGAAAGTGGCCTGCGCGGCGTCGTCGGCGTCGTTCGGGTCGCGGAGGACGGACCGGCATACGGCGCGGACGGTTGCCAGGTGACGGGACACGAGCGCGGCGAACGCGGCCTCGTCGTGTGCGTCGAGGAACCGGCCGAGCAGTTCGGCGTCGGCGGCGCGGGCGGCGGGCTCCGGGGGCGGGGCGAGCCGGCGGGCGATGGAGCGGACGCGGGGCGGGGTCAACGGCACCTCCCTGGCCTGACACCCGACTAGAGGCGGGTAAGCTGCGGGAGATTTTCCGATTTTGCGGGCGCGGTGTAAACGCCGGCTTTAGCGAGAGTTGCTGGTACCGGCGTCGTGCAAGGCTCCACCACACTGAGCCCCGCCGCCGCACTGTTAACACGATCGCAACCCCCGCCCGCCCGGTCGTTGACGCGCCGGCGGGCTGGGCTGATGATGGGGCGTCACGCCCGGAGTCGGACCAGGTGCTGCTTCTCCCGCCCGGTCCAGTCCGTCGCGGACACCAAGATTTTCGCGCGCGGCGCGCGACGAGCGGCAGTTCATCTGCCTACCCGATGAAGTTCCGCGCGGCGGAAGACCTGGCGATGACCCTCTCGCTGTCGCCGCGGAGCCCCGAGGACGCGGTGCGGTTCATCAACCTGGAGAAGTGCCGAGAGTTCTTTTAGGTCAGTTTTCCGTCATGTCCCGCGATGGGCCATATGCCTTGATTTCTAGTGTTTCTGCATCAACGACTTCCCCCCGGTGGGCCACCGCGGACCGGCAATAAGGTGGGCGGCCGGGCTGATCACCACGGGCCGCTCGGCTTGTCATCCGGGCCGATGTCCTCGGCGATGCGCTCGGCCACGTCCTCCCCGGTCATCCCGGCGGCCGACGCCACCCAGCCCCGGGCGATCGCCCGGCATCGCCGCCGCTCCGCCCGCACCGCCTGCTCGACCGCCCTCGCCACCAGACTCTCGAACAGCGGTCGGCCGGGGAACTCCCCGGGGTTGTTCGCGTTCCAGGTGGTCGCCGCCGCCACGGCCCGGTCCTTCGCGGTCATCGATCGCCCCTCACGGTTCCATCGAACCCGAACAATCTACAACTCGCTGTCTCGTCCGCGCTGACGAGCGGTGAGCCGCGGCGTAGTACGGGCGGTGGCGGAATGAGGTCACAGTAGGTTGAAGCAGATGAGACACAGCGCGAGTTTGAGGAAGGCGTTGTGCATCCGGGCGGTCTGGCCTCGAACCTCCGGGACGGCGTCCACCACCTCCGGCAGGGCCGTCACGTCCGGGACGCTGGCGGCTGTGGTCGTGGCCCCGAGTGGGGGTGCGGTGGGAGTCGACCACGGCGTGGTGCTTGGCCCCCTTCTTCCCCGGTCCACCGGGCTCGGGCCGGTGTCCTCGCCCCCGCCCAGAGCCCGCACGAACGAGGCGTCGACGGCCGCCCGGGACCAGTCGATCGCCCCGGTGTGGTCCAACTCCGCCAGGAGCAGGCGTGGAGCCGGGGCCACACCCCGGCCCAGTCCCAGGCCGCGAGGTACCGCCGGCACCGGCTCCCGGGTCCGCACCTCCATCTCGCACAGGAGGTCGTTCCACCGGATCCCGGTCCGCAGCACGAACAGGATGCCGGTGAGGGCTTGGCGGGCGGTCAGGGGCTTGCGCCTGGGGTACCGGAACCGCCGCCGCTCGGGCCGAGGAAGGAGCGGTTCGATCTTCGCCCACAGGTCGTCTGGCAGGAGGGGCTTGGCCGTGGTCGCACCTCAGAGGAATACCCTCAGAGATGCGATCCCTGTGCCGCTCGCCCTCCTTCCGCCACCGTCTCTTAGGCTGCCGAACTCCCCGGGAACCGCGACGACGCGACGCCGGGAAGTGGAGGGAATCTGGTGGCGACGTTGACCGTGGTCGTCGGGCTACCCGGGTCGGGGAAGTCGCGCGTGCTCGACGCCGTGCGGGAGGCGTGCTCCGGGGTGGTCGCCGACGACTACCACGCGGGCGCGCTGGACGGGTCGCCCGCCGTCACGATGGCTCCGGAGTACCCGGCCCTCGTCCGGGCTCTCCGGGCCGGGCGGGACTGCGCGGTCGCCGACATCGCGTTCACCGACACCGGCCGGCGGCTCGAACTCGAGCGCGTGTTCCGCGCCGATGTCGCCGGGGTGGTCATCCGGTGGGTGTTCTTCGCCAACGACTTGGAGGCGTGCCTGGCGAACGTCCGGCGACGGGGGCGCCACAGCCGGGCCGCGGAGGAGGAGGCCGCCCGGTGGTTCGCCCCGCGGTACTTCGTCCCGGAGGACGTGACCGTGCTCCCGGTCTGGCGGGCGTCTGCCCCAGGTTGACGGCTTATCGCCCGGCTGGAACGCTCACCGCCGAGCCACCGGTCAAGGGCGGTGGGTTCCGCTCCGTGCCTTCGGCACGGCCGGCGGGCTGGCCCAAGCCGATACGGCGAGGAGATCGTCCCGACCATCCGTCGCCACCTAACCGACCAGTTCGTGGCACCGGCACGTTACGCCCCGGCTGCCGGCCTCGACCCACTCGGCCGCCGCGCCCGGGTCGGTGAACACCTCGGCGTCGTACCCTGCCCCGTTCAGGTGCGCCACCACGAAGTCGTGGGACAGGTCGCCGGGGTCGCGGACGAGGGCGACCCGGCGGGTCCGGGTCGCCCCGACCGAGGGGAGGTCGTGCCACACGAACAGGTAGTTCCGCCCCAGCCCGGACACGTTCCGGGCGCCCCGGACGTCGCACACCACACCGGCCTCGCGGAGCGGCGGGGACGCCTGCCGGAACGCCTCGACGGCCGCGGCGGCGGCCCGGGCGGTGGCGGTGTCGAAGTCGCGGGAGTGTCGGACGAGGATCGACCGGCCCGACGGGCCGGCGGAGACGGTGAACGCCATTAAGAAAACCCTCCCGCCTTGCGACGGCGGGTGAAGCGAGTGACGTGGCGCGAGCGTGTTGAGGGTAGCACCCCGGGAGGCCCGGCTCAAGGGCGGGCCGCACCGGCCGGCGGGAAGCCGGGGTCGAGCGGGCCGCGTTGGAGGGCGAGCCGCCACAACTCGGCGAGGCCGGCGTGCCACCCCGCGGAGTCGAGGCGAACGGCCACGACCCGCGGGACGTCCGACCAGTCACCGGCCCCGCGG
>JAFKFQ010000033.1 GCA_017308215.1 bacterium
GTGCGAATGGTTCGTCTGGGATCTCCGCCGGAGCGGGCTGATCGACCGCGACCAGCCCGACGCCATCGTCGGCGAGTTCCTCACGCGCAACCCGCGGGCCGCGGCGCCGGCGCTGGCCGACCACCTCGTCTACCAGGGGACGATCACCCCGTTCCAGGCCGAGCGCATCCTCAACGGCAAGACGCAGGGGCTCGTCCTCGGGCCGTACGTCCTGCTCGACGCGATCGGCAGCGGGAGCATGGGACAGGTCTACAAGGCCAGCTCGAAGAACGACCAGAACCTGTTCGCGGTGAAGGTGCTGCCGCGGCGGAGCATGTGGAACGTGCGGCTGGCCCGCCGGCAGGTGCGGTCGTTCGCCAACTTCTCCCACCCGGCGGTCGTCCCGTTCGTGGACGTGGGCACCGCCGGCGGGCTCCACTACCTGGCGTGGCCGCTGGCCGAGGGGCAGACGCTGGAGGGCGTCGTCCAGCGGACCGGGAAGCTGCCGGCGGCGCTGGCCGCCGTCTACGGCGTGCAGGTCGCGCAGGGGCTCAACGCCGCCCACCAGAACAGCCTGTTCCACGGCCTCGTGAAGCCGTCGAACGTCCTCGTCGGGTCGGACAACCAGGCCCGCATCCTCGACTTCGGGATCGGCTCGCTGCTGGTCGAGAACGAGGGCGAGAGCCTGGTGGACACGATGTCCACTGCGAACACGCTCACCAGCGGGCTCGACTGTGCGAGCCCTGAGAGCATCATGGAGCCGACCAACCGCACGCCCGCCGGCGACCAGTACAGCCTCGGGTGTGTGCTGTACTACTGCCTCACCGGCCGGGTGCCGTTCCCCGAGGGGAGCGCGGTCGAGAAGATGATGGCCCACCAGACGAAGGACCCGACGCCGATCCGCGAGCTGGCCCCCGAAGTGCCCGAGGGGCTGGTGAAGGTCGTCATGAAGCTCATGGCGAAGGTGCCGGAGGAGCGGTACACGGGCTGCGACGAGGTGGTCGAGGCGCTGGAGCCGTTCCTCGGCGACTTGTCCGCTGCCCCGACGACCGACCCGGGCTCGGCGCTGCGGCGGCCGGGCGGGTCGTCGTCCGGGTCGCGGCCCGGGCTCCCGGCTCCCGGCTCCCGGCCTGGGCTCCCGGCTCCCGGCTCGCACCCCGGCACCCGCCCGGCGCCCTCGCACCCCGGTCGGTCCAGCTTCGGACTTCCGCCGGCGGCCCCCGCCGCCCGCACCCCGCCGCCGCCGCAGTCGTACCCCGGCGTGAAGATGAACCCGATGCCGACCGGCCGCGGGGCCGCCCCCGGCTCGCAGCCTGGCGTCTCTCGGAACGCCCCGCCGCTCCCGCCGCCGAGCCGCGGGGGCAGCGTCCCGAGCCGGGCGTCGTTCCAGCTCCCACCGGTCGCGGCCCCGGTCGAAGACGACGTGCCGATGGCCGACGCCGTGCCGGAGCGCGCCTCGGCCCCGACCCGCTGGGTGGACGACGCCCCGAACGAGAGCCGCGGCGGCACCGTCGGCCCGCTCGGGCTGGTCGTGGTCGCCGTGCTGGTGATGGTCGCCGTGTACTTCGGCGCGACGTTCCTGATGAAGTGACAGACCGACTCGCCAGCCGCCCGGGGTATGCCCCGGGCGGTGTCGTTTTCACTTCTCGGTCGGGTAGCCCTTCGCGTTCCACCCGGACCAGCCCCCGTCCATGCTGATGACGTTTGTGTAGCCCATCTTCTGGACGGCGTCGGCCGCCAGCGCCGAGCGGAACCCGCCGCCGCAGTACAGCACCAGCGGCGTCGCCGGGTCGGGGATCGTCTTCTCGATGTCGCGCTCGATGACGCCCTTGCCGAGGTGAACCGCTCCCGGCAGGTGCCCGGTGGCGAACTCGCTCTCCTCGCGCACGTCCACGAGCGTGAACCGCTCCGCGGCGTCGAGCCGGCGCTTCACGTCGTCCACGGTGCATTCGGTGACGCGGCTCTTGGCGTCCTTGACGATCGCCAGGAACCCCGGCGCGTGCTGCTTACCCATGTCAACTCCTGGCAAACGGCCGGCGTCAGCCGGCTGGTCGTTGGGTCGGGTGCCTGCGGGCGCCACCAGCCGGCTGACGCCAGTCGTTCGCCTAGAGGCACCGCCGGAAGCCCGCCTCCAACTCCGCCCGGTCGAGCCGGCGACCGATGAAGACGAGCTTGTTCTCACGCTTCGCACTGCCCCACGCGGCGCCGGGCTGGCCATCGAACAGCATGTGGACGCCCTGGAACACGAACCGCCGAGCGTCGCCCCGAATGCTCAGCACGCCCTTCATCCGGTACACGTCCGGGCCGCGCGTCTGGAGGAACTCGCTCATCCACGTGTTCAGCCGTTTCATGTCCAGGTCGCCGGGGATCGTCAGCGCGACGGCGTTCACGTCCGAGTGCGTGTGCCGGTGGTGGAACCCGCGCATCGCCGCCGGCGGAACGGCGGCGCCGTTCACCCGCACCTCGGCGCCGATCTTGCCGAGGTTCGACCCCGAGAAGAGTGCGACCGGCCCGGTTGTGGTCAGGGCGAAGCGCTGAGGGCCGGGCGGAAGCTGGAGCGCGAACGGGTCGCCCGCCGGCGCGAGCGCCCCGCCCGGCGCCACCACGACCGGCTCGCCGGAGAACACCGGCACCGCGGCGTTCGCGGCGGCGACGAGCTCGCCCCCCGCCACGACCGCGACGGCGATCGACTGCCTGGTACGCTCGGGAATCACGAGCTCGTGCTCACCGGCGGGCACGTCGAAGAGCGCGCCCCAGCTGAACGGGTACTCGGGTTCGAGGAACTCGGGCTCGACCTCCAGCGCCCGCGACAGACTGAACCCGTTCACGTTCAGGATGCGGTCCATGTCCACGACCGCGTTCGTCGTCCGCTCGATCCGCGCCGTCGGGTTCATCTGGCGGATGCGGTTTTCGAGCTCGTCCACCTCGTCGGCGGCGACCAGGTCGAGCTTGTTCAGCAGAATCACGTCGGCGAACGCGACCTGCTCCTGGACCTCGTGGCTGTCCCAGTGCTGGTGGACGTGCCGGGAATCGACCACGGTGACGATGCCGTCGAGCCGCGTGCTACGCTGGATCTCGTCGTCCATGAAGAACGTCTGGGCGACCGGGCCGGGGTCGGCCATGCCGGTCGTCTCGACGAGGATGTAGTCGAACCGGTCGCGCCGCTTCATCAGGTTGCCGAGGATGCGGATCAGGTCGCCGCGGACGGTGCAGCAGATGCACCCGTTGTTCATCTCGAAGATCTCTTCTTCACTGCGAACGACGATGTCCTGATCGACGCCGACCTCGCCGAACTCGTTCTCGATGACGGCGATTCGCTTCCCGTGGTTGGCCGTCAGGATGTGGTTGAGCAGCGTCGTCTTCCCGGCCCCGAGGAAGCCGGTGAGAACGGTCACGGGGACACGGCGGTCGGCGGCGGTCACG
>JAFKFQ010000034.1 GCA_017308215.1 bacterium
CGCGAGAAAGAACTCGCCGCCCGCGAGAGAGCACTCGCCGCCGGGCGGAACGAACTCGGCGCGCAGACGGCCGCGGTTCGCGCCGAGACGGCCGGGCTCGACGAGCGCGTGAAGAACGCCCGCGCCGTGGTCGCCGAACTGGAGGCACAGCGCGACAAACTCCACGCCGAACTCCTCGCGGCGTCGCCGAAGCCGAGCCCGGAGCCGCGCACGCTCCGGTTCGCACTGGCGCGGAAGGACGACCAGGATCTCGCCGCGTTCTCGGCCGAGCTCGACGCCGAGGCGCTGCGGCTCGGGGAAGAGAAGGCGAGGCTCGCCGAGTTGCGGAAGCAACTCGACGCCGCGGCGGTGGAGGCCGAGGACCGCAAGCGCGTCATCGCCGAGCAGTTCGTGCTGCTGGCGAAGGCCCGCGGCGAGTGGCAGGGCGTCGAGCGGGCGGCACTGACGGAGCTCGAAACCCTCACGCACGCCCTGCGGCAGAAGGAGCAGGAGCACACGACCCGCGAGGAGTGGCTGGTGCGGTCCGACGCCCGCCGCCGCGAGGAGGGGTACGACCTGTGGCAGTTGCGGTTGCGGCTGGAGGCGTGGCAGTCGAAGCTGGTGGCGACGGATCGCCGCTGGCACGCCGAGCGCGAGACCCGCGACGCCGACTACGCCCGCCGCCTCCACGCCCTGCTGGAGCGCGAGCGCGGCGGCCCGCTGGAGGAAACGGACCTGCCGGTCGCCGACGAAGCGGTCCACGCCACAGCGGAAGGGGCAACGCTGCGGGAGGAGTTCGATCGGATGGCGCTGGTGCTGCTCAAGGCCGACCTGCCGGAGCCGCCGGACAGCCAGCTCCCGTGGGGGAGCGAGGAATCGGACGACGAAGCACCCAACATCCTGCCGTTCCCGGGACACCGGGCGGCGTGACCCGGGGCGAACGGCCGGCGTGAGCCGGCTGGTCGTTGGTACTCGTGCCCGGGCGGTGTGAGTGTGACACCACGAGCCGCGACCGACAGGGAGCGGCTGCTGAACCCACCTTCGCCGTAGGCGGAGATCGGGTTCAGCAGCCGCTCCCTGTCGGTCGCGGCTCGTGGCGTGACCGGCCTTCTCCGTAGCAACCTGGACCAACGACCAGCCGGCTCACGCCGGCCGTTCGCCAAGCCCTACACCCCCCGCACCGGCCGCACGGTGAGGCGGACTTCCTTCCCGCCGCGCTCGACCACCAGCACCGCGTCGCGGCCGACGCGCACCAGGCTCGCCGCCAGGAACGTGTCGCCCACGGTGTCGGTCCAGCGGCCGTCGAGCGTCAGCAGGCGGTCGCCGGCCTTCAGCCCGGCCTTCGCGGCGGCGCCGTCGCCCAGCACTTCTACCACCGCCACGCCGGGGCCGTCGTCGCCCTTCGGCTTCTCCACGGCGAACCCGAACAGCGCCGCCGGGCCGACGATCCGCGGGTTCTTGCCGGCGCTCTGGGCGGCCATCATCTTCGACATCATGGCCTCCATCGCGTCGCCCGGCACGTACCCGTTCGGCACCAGCGTGAGTTCCTTCTTCTTGTAGTCGATCGTCGTCTTGTACCGGGCGAAGAACGGAAACCCGACGATGCCGTCGAGCGGCCCGAGCGCCTCGGCCAGCGCCTCGACGTAGGGGTGGTCGAGCACCGCGGCGCTGGTGTTCTCCACCTTCGCGGCGCCGATCTCGAGCGTCTGCACCTTCTTCTGCCCCATCGCCCCGAACAGCCCGACCGGCCCCTTCGCCTTCCCGTCGAGCATCCCGCTCTCCTTGGCGGCCCGGCTGCTGACGAGGTTCATCGGCGCGCCGGTGTCGAAGATCAGCCGGTACGGCCCCTTCCCGTTCAGCTTCACCTGCACCGCCATGTGCCGCGAGTCGAGCAGCTCGAACGGCACCACCAGCGGCCCGGCCGTCTTCGGCGCCTTGTCGGGGGCGGGCTCCTGCGACGCGGCCAGGACCGGGGCCGCCGCCAGCAGCGCGAGTGCGAACGTCGTGCGCATGGTTACAGCCCCCGCCCGAGGTTGAGCGTCAGTTCCACGTCCTCGCCGCCGCGCTTCACCGTGACCGACAGCCGCTGGCCGACCCCGGCCTTCGACAGCGCGCGGTTCAGACTGCGGGCGTTCTCGATCTCGGTCGTGCGGATCTGCTCGATCTTGTCGCCGACGAGGATGCCGGCCCTGTCCGCCGGGCTGTCGGCGAACACGCGACTGACGACCACGCCGTCCTTATCGTCGAACTCGACCCCGACGAACCCGCGCGGGGCCACGTCGAAGTTCGGCTTCATCCCCATGAGCGCGGCGAGCGTCTTCATGAACGGCCCCATCATCTCCAGCTGCCCGGCGGCCTTCGTCTTCACCCCGCCGAGCGCGACGAACCCGGGCGGCTCGAACCCGGGGATGCGCTCGAAGCCGATGCGGTCGGAGGTGAAGTCGTACTCGACGCGGTACTTCGCCAGCACGTTGTAGCCGATGACGCCGTGCAGCTCGACGCCGGCGAACCCCATGCTGTTCATCCCCTCCAGCTGGAACATGTCCTCGACCCGGGCGCGGACCTTGTCCACCACCAGCCCGCCCTCGACCTCGAACCTGTCGCAGTCGGCCCAGTGCTTCTCGTCGGGCGTGAGCCCCGCCTTCTTGGCGACCGTCTTCGGGATGATGACGGCGGGGGCGCCGGTGTCGAGGATGAAGTTGAACGGCCCCTTCCCGTTGATCTTCGTCCGCACGAGGACGTGCTTCGTGTCGGTGAGGCGGTAGGGCACCTCGACCCGCTTCGGCTTTTCTGGCGCGGGGTCGGCCCCCGGCGCGGCGCCGGCGATCAGCAGGAGCCCCGCGAGCAGCGCGGGCGGGGCGAGAAAACGTCTCATCGTGGTCGGTCCTCGGGTGAGGGGGTTGCGTCATTCTACCGCCCGCCGGGCGGGCTTGACCGGCCCCGGCGAAACCGGAAGATCAACTGACACCCGTCCGCCGGAGCGCTGCGTGACCGCCCCCCCCGACCTGGAAGCCGCCCTCCGCGCCGTCGAGCCGGCGGCGCGGCTCGTCTCCGAGCGGAAGCTACGGAAGGTACTGTTCTACCTCCGCGACCACGGCCACGCCCTCCCGCTCAACCCCGAGCTCCCCGTCTGGGTGGACCGGCAAGACCTGATTGCCGCCGACGTGCTCGCCGCCGAAACACTGACAGGCACCGAGCCGCGGCTGCTCCTCCTCACCCCGCCCGACGACCGCCACTGGCACCACCACCCGGGCGCCGAGGTCCGCCGCCAGTACTGGCGGCTGCTGTTCCAGGGCGCGGTCCGCGCCGCCATCGACCGAAAGCTCGCCGCCGACGCGCTGACCGTCGGCCGCTGCCGCGACCGGCTCTACCGCGTCGGGTCGGCGGCGGCGCGGGAGGTCGAGTTCGTCC
>JAFKFQ010000035.1 GCA_017308215.1 bacterium
ATCATCGTCGTCTCCACGTGCTCGCGACCCAATAATTCCTGGATCGTCCTAATGTCGTACCCGGCCGCGATCAGCTCGGTCGCGAACCCATGCCGGAACGAGTGGCTCGTCGCCCGCTTCGTCAGCCCCGCCGCCCGCACCGCCTCCGTTACCGCCCGCCCCAGCGACCCCTCGTGCGCGTGGTGACGCCGCTCCTCCCCCGACCGCGGGTCGATCGACAGCTTACCCGACGGGAACAGGTACTGCCACTTGTACTCGGCCGCCGCCCCCGGGAACTTCCGGGCTAGTGGTCCGCCACTGACGAGTTGACGCCTGGTGCGTGTTCGGTACTCCTGACCGCAACCCGGTAGGAGACCGACCCATGTCGCAGAAGAAGTACCTGGTCACTCTGACCCCTGACGAGCGCGGGCACCTGGCCGACCTCCTCCGCAAGGGGAAGGCGTCGGCCCTCGTGCTGACCCGCGCCCGCATCCTCCTCGCGGCCGACCAGGCCGACGGCGGCCCCGCCCCGGAGGACGCGGTCGCCGCCGAGGAGTTGGGGGTCGGGGTCCGCACCATTGGCCGCGTGCGGCAGCGATTCGTCGAGCGCGGGTTCGAGGACTGCCTACGCCGCAAGGCCCAGGACAAGCCGAGCCGGGAGCGGAAGCTGGACGGGACGGCCGAGGCGAAGCTCATCGCCCTGGCGTGCTCGGACCCGCCGGATGACCGGGACGTGTGGACCATGCAGTTGCTGGCCGACAAGCTGGTCGAGCTGAAGGTAGTTGACGCCGTCTCCGACGAGACGGTCCGGCGGACGCTCCAAAAAACGCGGTCAAGCCGTGGCTCAAGGAGCAGTGGTGCATCCCGGCCGGGCCGAGCGGGGCGTTCGTTGCGGCGATGGAGGACGTGATCGGGGTGTACCACCGCCCGTACGACCCCAGGCGGCCGGTCGCGTGCCTCGACGAGCAACCGATCCAGTTGATCGGGGAGACCCGCACGCCGATCCCGGCGAAGCCGGGTCAGCCACGGCGGTACGACTACGAGTACCAGCGGAACGGGACGGCGAACCTGTTCCTGGCGTTCGCCCCGCTGGTCGGGTGGCGACACGTGTCGGTCACCGAGCGGCGGACGGCGAAGGACTTCGGGACGTTCCTGCGGTACGTCGTGGATGAGGTGTACGAGGAGGCGGAGAAGGTGATCCTCGTCACCGACAACCTGAACGTCCACGGCGTCGGGAGCTTGTACGAGGCGTTCGACCCCGCAACCGCCCGGCGGATCGCGGAGAAGATCGAGTGGCACTACACGCCCAAGCACGGGAGTTGGCTGAACGTGGCCGAGTGCGAGTTCGCGGTGCTGACCCGCCAGTGCCTGAGCCGTCGCATCGGGACGATGGCCGAACTGCGGCGGCGGATCGGGGCGTGGGAGAACGCCCGGAACGAGCGACTGGTCGAGGCGAAGTGGCGGTTCACCACGGCCGACGCTCGGATCAAACTCCACCGCCTGTACCCGTCCACTCAATAGAGGCCGACCACTAGTGCCTCCGGCAGGTACACCCGCCCCCGCCCGGCCGCCAGGTCGAGCTCATGGACCCGCCGCACCTCCTCCAGCTGCAGCACCAGCCGCGGCCGCGACGCCTCCGGGAGGACCGTCCGCCGGTCCTTCCCACCCTTCCCCTGCCGGACCACCACCTCCTTCCGGTCGAGGTCGATGTCCTTGACCCGCAGCCGGAGCACCTCCAGCAGCCGCAGCCCGCTCCCGAACATCAGCTCGCACATGAGCCGGTACGGGTCCGCCATGAGGTCGAACACCTTCACCGCCTCCGGCCGGGTGAGGTACACCGGCTCGCCCCGCCGGCGGGCGGCCCGGACGACACCGGCGATCTTCCCCGGCTCGGCCCCGAGGACGTGGCGGTACAGGAACAGCAGCGCGCTGAACGCCTGGTTCTGGGTGCTGGCGCTGACCTTCCCCTCGACGGCCAGGTGGGTGAGGAAGGCGGTGATCTCGGCCGCCCCCATCGTATCGGGGTGCCGCTTGTCGTGGAACAGCACGAACCGGCGGACCCAGTCGGTGTACGCCTCCTCGGTCCGGATCGCGTAGTGCCGGACCCGGAGGGCGTCCCGCACCCGGTCCAGCAGCTTCCGCGGCGGCGGGGGCGGGCCGGCGGCCGGCGGGGCCGGGGGCAGGGGCGCGGCGGGCGCGAGCGCCGGGGGCGGCCCGCCCGGCGGCGGGGCGGGGTCGGCGTACCGGACGACCTCGACCGGCACCCCGGCCCGCCGGGCGCGGGCGATGGCGTCGGCGGTGCCGGGGCTCGCGCCGTCCCAGAAGAACACGGCCCGGGCGCACCCGGCGACCATCTCGCGGTTGCGGATCGGGCCGGCGGCCCGGCCGTGCCGGTCCCAGTCCGGGGCGTGCCGCTCGACCGCCCACCCGCGGGCGGCGGCGTACCGCTCGCCGAGCCGGTCGGCCCCGCCGGCGGCGCCGGACACCACCACCCACGCCCCCGGGCCGGCGAGGAGCCGGTCGAGGGTGGCGGCGAGCAACGGGTAGTCGGCGAAGGCGCGTGACCCGGCGACGAGGACGCGGGGCGGGGTCGGCGGGGCGTCGGGCACGTCCGGTCCTCCGCAGGGACGATCGCCCGATTGTCCGCCCGCGCGGCGCCGGACGCAACCGGAAATCACCCGCCGGGGTCGGCGTCTCCCGGCGGGTCGGGGTGGGGATCGGGGTCGGGGGCGGTGACGACGATCGGGCGGGGGTCGCACGGGCAGCACGGGCAGCAGTCGAGGCAGAGGCCACACCGGTTGTCGTACCCGGCGTCGCAGTCGCACGGGTCGAGCGAGTGGCCGAGGCGGACCTCGCAGCACCAGCACCGGATCACGCCCGACTCCTCGGCGGGGACGCGGTCGAACCCGTCCCCCGATTCTCCCCGCCCCGGTCCGCACCCGCAACGAGCGGGGCGGCGAATCGGGGTGGTCACCGTCACCGGGGCGGGCGGGCGTACCGCTTCCGGAGCATCGTGAGCGCCGCCATCATCACCCCGAGGTCGCCCACCTTCTTCCACCGGCTCGGGCGGATGGCGTCGAGCCCGCGCCGGGCGAGGGCATACGCCCGGGCGTCGCTCCGCTGGCGGCTCCGGTACGTCAGGCCGTGGCGGTCCCGGCACCCGAAGTACCGCCCCTTCAGGTACAGCTTCCGCGCCCGCCGCCCGCACCCCGTATCCCCGCGTGCCAGGGGGCAGACGAACCACCATCGCAAGCCGCCGTATCGGCACGGGGTCGTGACCAGTGCGACCGGGTAGTCGAGGCGCTCGCTGGACGCCGCCGCCTCGTACCGGAGCCGGAGGGCGCCGCCGTCGTCGGCCACGTCCAGCTCGCACCCGACCTCGGACGCCTGCCGCCAGGGCGGGGCCGCCG
>JAFKFQ010000036.1 GCA_017308215.1 bacterium
TTGTTCGGCACACTGAACTGCCGCGGCGGCACGCGGCCGGTGAGCATGTGGTAGACGCTCGGCTCGTGGTTGTCGCTGCGGTGCGTCAGCGAGCGGACGAGCGAGAACTTGTCGGCCAGCCGGGCGAGGCGCGGGAGCTGTTCGCAGATGTCGATGCCGGGGACGTTCGTGCGGACCGGGCGGAACTCGCCGCGGATCTCGGCCGGCGCGTCGGGCTTCAGGTCGAACGTGTCGTGCTGTGGAGGACCGCCCCAGAGGAAGACGTAGATGCACGCGTCGGCGCTGCCGCGCCGCAGGGCGGACGCACGGGCCTGGAACAGCCCCGGTAGCGCGAACCCGCCGCCGAGTTGGCCGAGGCGAATCATCGCGTCGCGGCGGTGCATCGTTACCCCCGGTCAGAAGACGATGGCCACAAAAAGCACGAAAAGACTCAAAAAAGAAATCCAGGTATCGGTAGCCGCAGGCTTCAGCCTGCGCGCTGAGCCCATTGGGTGCGCCCGGCCGCAGGCTGAAGCCTGCGGCTACCGGGTTTTATTTTTGTGTCTTTTTGTGCCTCTTTGTGGCAATTCTCCGTCGCGCCTCAATGGTTGAACAGGAACTCGGTGCTGTTGAGCAGCGCCCACGCGAGGTCTTCCGCGGCGCGGCGGCGGTCGACCGCGTGGCGGCGCAGGTGGGCCGTCGCCACGGCGGTTTCGTCCGCCGTCGGGAACCGCGCGAAGAACGTCAGGTACAGTTCCTCCGTCAGCTTCGCGTCGTCGGGTTGGGTGCGGACCAGCCGGACGACAGTGCCGGCCTCGTGGCTCAGCTTCGCCTGGATGTCGGGCGAGTTCAGCAGCGTCAGCACCTGGGCGACGCTCGGCTCGCGGGTGCGCTCGCACTCGCACGCGGTCACGCGGTTCGGGCGGCCGAACCGCTTCAGGAAGTCGTGCCGGGCCTTGCTGTCCCACAACTGCACGGCGCGCGTCACACCCGGCGAGCCCTGGAACTTCTCGCCCACGCCCGTCGCCTGGCTCACCATGTCGAGCAGCACCTCCGCCTCGGGGCGCTTCAGGAGCGCCCGCGAGAAGTTCCGCTCGTCGCGCTCGTTCGTCGGGTTCGGTCGGCTGGCGCTCTGGTACACCCGCGACGCGGTGATGAAGGCGATCAGCTTCCGCACGTCGTAACGGCTCTCGACGGTGAACCGCGCCAGCGCGCCGAGGAGTTCGGGGTTCGACGGCGGGTTCGTGGCGCGCACGTCGTCCACCGGCTCGACGATGCCGACGCCGAGGAGCCACGCCCACACGCGGTTCGACAGGTTGCGGGCAAAGTACGGGTTGTCCGGCCGCGTCATCCAGTCGGCGAGTACCGCACGGCGGTCGCCGGCGGGGTCGGCGATGGGCGGCACCGCTCCGAGGGCGTGCGCGAATACCGGCTGGCCGGTGCGCGGGTGCTTCAGAGTCACGGCCGTGCCGGCGGACACGGCGTTGCCGCGGGCATTCACCGGCGTGAAGAACCCGACCATGCCGGCGTAGTCGGCCTGCGTCCAGCGGTCGAACGGGTGGTGGTGGCACTCGGCGCAGCCGATGCGCACGCCGAGGAACACCTGCGCCAGGTTCGACGCCATCTCGCCCGGCTTCGTCACCACCTGATAGAAATTCGCCGGGCCGACCTCGTTCAGCGGGCCTTCCGCGGTCAGCAACTCGCGGGCGAAGTGGTCGAACGGCACGTTCTCCGCCACCGATCGGCGCACCCAGCCGTAGTAGGTGCGAGCGCGCTCCGGGCCGAGCGCCTGACGATCGACGCGCAACAGGTCCGCCCAGCGCAGCGCCCACAGGTCGGCGAACTCGGGCGTTGCCAGCAGTTCCTGTACGAGTTTCGCCCGCTTGTCCGGCGCCGGGTCGGCGAGGAAGCGGCGGGCGGCGGCGGGCGTGGGAAGCGTGCCGGTCAGGTCGAGGGTGACGCGACGGAGGTATTCGGCGTCGTCGCACACCGGCGAGGCGATGACGTTCAGCTTCGCCAGCCGGCGGTCCACAAGCTCGTCGATGGCGTTGAAGCGTGGCAGGTCCGCGACGACCGCCGGTCCGGGCCGTGGCACGAGCGCCCGGAACACCGCCACCTCGCCGAGATAGCCGGCCATCACGGCCGCTTCGCCGGGTACGTCGAGCGTCGTCACCCTGCCGTCGGCGCCGACCGCCGCGACCGCCTCGCGGTTCGACTGGTAGCGGGCGTGGCGCGTCACGTCCTTCTCGCCGCCGTCCGAGTAGCGAGCGATCACCTTCAACGGCTGCTCGGCCCGCGGCCCCATGACGCGCTCGGCCGGCTCGACCCGCAGCGCGACCACGCGCGGCGCGTCGGCGGGGCCGAACGGCATCCCGGCGGCGACCCAGGTGCGGAGGGTGCGGTAGTCGTCGGAGTCGTAGGGGAGCTTCGTGCCGCCGCCGTGCGCCGTGCGGCCGGAGCCTTTGCGCAACAGCAGGCTCTCGTCGGGGCTCGACGTCATCAACCGACGGCCGCGGGCCTCCTTCGTGAGCGCGGCGAAGTCGGCGTCCGGGTCGGAGCCGAGGACGGACAGCTTGAACCCGCCCTGTCCGTCCGACTTGCCGTGGCAGCCGGACGCGCTGCACCCGTAGCGGCCGAGGACGGGGAGGATGTCGTTCTCGAAGTGGAACGCCGGCCCGTCCGCGGCCTGAACCGCGGTCGGGAGCGCGCACAGGAGGAAGGCGGAGGCGAGCCGGGCGGTCACGGGCGGGGTTCCGGTCGGTCGGCGAGCCGGGGCGGGCGCCCCCGGCGGTAGGCGGGATACCTACGCTTGTACCACGACCGGGGAACCCGGGCAAGCGCCGACCAGCGCGGGTAGGCCGAAACCCGCCGGGTCCGCGTTACCCCGCCTTCCGTGCCGGCGCCAGCGTTGCCGCGAGTTGCTCGACGGCGGCGCGGTGCGACGGCTTCACGACCCGGGCGAGGGCGGTCAGGAAGTCGGCCCAGGCGTCGCCGCGGCGCCGGCGGCGCGGCTTCGGGGCGGCGAGACCGTGTTCGGTCTCGTAGCGGCGGCCGAGCGCGATCAACTGCTTCAGCCGCTGGCGGCCGGGCGTCAGGCCGTGTTCGGTCTCGTACTGCTTGCCGAGGCGGATCAGCTCGTGCACCCGCCGGGCACCGACCCGGCCGGCGGCCGCGCGCACGTCGTGGAGCGGGTGCGGCACGGGTTCAACGGCATCGACGGCCACCTCGGCGGGGGCGGTTGGGGTCTCTTCCACAGGCTCGGGGAACGGCAGATCGGGCGTTGTATGGAACTCGCTCACGAGTTGTCTCCGGGTGGTGTTCAGACACGGATTTAGAGTGTGAAACCGCCCCAAACGGTTCTTCCCGGCCGCCCCCGATTCGGCCCCGGCAGGAGTCCCGCCGCCCCGTCCGTCGTCCGCCGCGGGCTCCTCTGGGCGGGAGGCGGCGCGGTTCTGATTGTGTCCGGCGTGGTGCTCGACGGCCTGTTCCGGGCCGACCTCCGGGCGCCGCTCGACTTCGCCGAGTACTGGGTCGCCGGCCGGCTGAATCTGCACGGCCTCAACCCCTACGACGGCACGGCCGTCCGCGAGTCCCAGCGGTCACTGGGGCTCGACGCGACGGCGATCATGATGTGGAACCCGCCGTGGACGCTCACGCTGGTGATGCCGGTGGGGGTGCTGCCGTTCCGCGCCGCGTACGGGGCGTGGGTGCTGCTGAACCTCGGGCTGGTGCTGCTGTCGGCGGAACTGCTGTGGCGCGGGTTCGGCGGGCCGGGTGCGAAGTGCGGCGTCGCCTACGTTCTAACGCTCGGCTTCGTGCCGACCATCTTCCTGATCGGCAGCGGGCAGATCACCGGCGTCGTGCTGATCGGGCTGGCCGGGTTCGTGGCGGCCGTTCGCACGGGTCGGTTCGGCCTCGCGGGCGCGGTCGGCGCGCTGACGGCGGTGAAGCCGCACCTGCTCGGGCTGTTCGCGCTGATGCTCGTCCTCGACGCGCTCCGCTCGCGCAGCGGCCGGCACGTGGTGCTGGCGGGCGCCGCCGTGGGGCTGCTCGCGTGCGTGCCGCCGACACTGGCGAACCCCGACGTGTGGGCGCAGTACGGAGCGGCGACGACCGGCGGCGACTCGGCGGACCACCGCGGTCTCGCCCACTGGCAGCCGCCGCTCGTCGGGTGGTGGCTGCGGACCGCGTTCGGGCTCCCGTTCGCGGTTCAGTTCCTGCCGTTCGCGCTGGCGGCGGTCGGGTTCGTGGCGTGGTACTGGCGCCAGCCGCCGACCGACGCCGCGAACGTGGCGGACCGGTTGCCCGTGGTCGTGGGCCTGTCGCTGGTCGCGGCCCCCTACGGGGTGTGGCAGTTCGACCTCGTGCTGCTGCTCGTCCCGGTGCTGGCGACGGCGGCACGGCTGACGGCACGGCCGAACCCGACGGGGATCGCGCTCGGGCTCGCGGTGCTGCTAGCAGCGAACGCGGCGGCGCTGGCGATGATGATGGAGCAGGCCGAGTCGAAGTGGTACGTCTGGTTCGCGCCGGCGGTACTGGCCGGTTGCTGGGCCGCGACTCGAACGCCGACCGCCGCGTTCGCCGAATCCCGAATCCTGAATCCCGAATCCTGACACCCCATGCCCCGCAACGTCCTCGCACTGCTCGCCGCGGCCGGGCTCGTCGCCGGGTTCTGGCGGCAGGGCGAACGGGCCATCGCCGCCAACGGGCCGACGTTCGACGAGGTGGCGCACCTCGCCGCCGGGTACGGCTACTGGCTGGCCGGCGATTTCGCCCTGAACTCCGAGCACCCGCCGCTGTTGAAGCTGTGGTGGGCGCTGCCGCTCGTGTTCGGCGACGCCCCCGAGTTCCCACGCGAGTTGGCCCGCGAGACGGGCGACCACTGGCAGGTCGCCATCGCCTTCGGCTACGGCCCGGGGGTGACGTACCCCGACTTCCTCGCCGCCCCGCGGCGGATGAACCTCGCCGTCGGCGCCGGCGTGGCATTGCTCGCGGGGTGGTGGGCGTACCGACTGTGGGGCTCGCGCCTCGCCGGCCTCGCCGCCACCGCGTTCGCGTGCGCCGACCCGACCCTCGTGAGCCTGTCGTGCGTCCTCAGCACCGACATGGGGCTGACGTTCTTCGCACTCCTGTCGGCGTACCTGCTCTGGGAGTACGCCGCGGCGCCGTCGCGCGGCTTGCTCATCGGCGCGGGGATGAGCCTGGGGTTGATGCTCGGGTCGAAGCTGTCAGCGCTGGGGATGGTGGGGGCGCTCGGCCTCGCGGGGCTGGTGGTGCTCGCCCGCGGCGGCCGGCTCGCGCTGCCGGGCGCGCCGGACACGGGGAAGCAGTTCGGGCCGGCGGCCGAACTGGCGTTTCGGCTCGCGCTGATCGCGCTGGTCACGCTCGCGGCGACCTACGGGTTCGTCCACTTCGACCAGTGGGGCCGCGGCCTGAAGTTCCAGTTCACGCGGGCACAGCACGGCGACGGAGTGATGTACCTGTGCGGCGAGTTGTCGCGCACCGGCTGGCTCCACTACTTCCTCGTGGCGCTCGCGCTGAAACTCCCGCTCGGATTAATCGCCGGCGCCGGCGGTGGACTCGCGGCCGGCGCGTGGCGCGGGCGGAGCGCGTGGCTCCTCGTCCCGCCGCTGGCGTTCGTCGCCGCGGCGTCGTGGGCGCGGGTCGATCTCGGAATTCGGGTCGTCCTTCCCGCGGTGCCGTTCCTGTACGTGATCGCCGGCCGGCTCGCAGGGCCGGGGTGCGCGCGACCGCTGCGGCTCGCACTTCTCGCGGCGGCGCTGGCGTGGGTGGTGGTGGCGGCGAGGCAGGCAGAGCCGGTGCCCGTCGCGTACTTCAACGAGCTCGCCGGCGGCAACGGCACGCGCTTCCTCGCCGACTCGAACGCCGACTGGGGGCAGGGGCTACCGGCGCTGCGAGACTGGATGGCGACGAACGACGTGGACGCGGTGTACCTCGGCTACTTCGGCACCGACCGGCCGGAAGCCTACGGCATCCGTTTCGAGGCGCTTCCCGGTTACGGGCGGGTCGGGGCACCGGGCGGCGAGGTGATTCCTCCAACGGCGCGGCGGCACGTGCTGGTCGTGAGCGTAAACCACCTGCTCGGGCTATACCTGAACGACCCCAACACCTACGCCGCGGTCTGCGGGCGGGCTCCCGACGCGGTACTGGCGGGGAGTCTGTTCGTGTT
>JAFKFQ010000409.1:0-7290 GCA_017308215.1 bacterium
AAGACCTCTACCTCGGGATCAAGTTCGGACTTGCTGAGCAGATGGGGGTTCTTCCCGAGACCGCGCTGGTGGTTCAAACCCAACTTCCCACCGGCCACCACGACTTCTCAGCGGCCCGCGTGCTTCCCGGGTTGAACCTGCTCTACGGATGGGACGTGATTGAAGGCCGGCTAACGTTCGCCGGAAGCTCGCAGGCGAACCGGGTGATCGACGAAGACGCCCACGGCTACGTCGAACTCGCCCAGTCGCTGACCGTCGGTTACACGCTCACGAAGCGGCTCGGCGCCTACACCGAGTGGTTCGCGTTCTTCCCCGCCGGGGCCGTGTCCCCGGGCGTCGGCGCTGAGCACTACATAAACGGCGGGTTCACCTACCGGCTCACCCCGAACGTGCAGTTCGATATCCGGAGCGGGCTCGGGCTGAGCCGCGCGGCGGATGACTTCTTTGCAGGCTCGGGCTTTGCCGTCCGGTTCTGACCTGCCACGGGTTAGCGGTGGCCGTGGCCGTGGCCGTGGTGGTGATGCGGGCTGTAGCCGCCCCAGCCGTAGCCGGAGTGGGCGGGCGCGGGCCGGCCGTAGTAGCCGCCCAGCCCGAGGCCGGGGGTCGTGTAGAACCCGCCCGCGCCGAAGCCGGGCGAGACGTAGCCCGGCGAGACGTAGCCGCCGACGACCGGCGGGGGGTAAGTCGGGACGACGTGGTAGTGGCCGCGGTGCGGGACGACGGCCGGGTATTGCGCGGAAGCGGTGCCGGTGGTCAGTGCGAGGGCGGCCACGGCAGCCGCAGCGGTGACTGCGAGCTTCATGACGGAACTCCAGGTGAGAGCGGGACCATTCTGGCGGTTGCCAGAGCAGCTCCGCGATGGAAGAACGCCCTCCCCACTCTGCCTTGCGCAGCTCCCAAGCCCTAGGATCCAAACGGCTTCACGGGGCGGCGCTTCAGCCAGATGCACTCCAGGGGGACAAGCGGGAGCCCCGCTGACTTTCGCCGCCGGTTCACCGCTCGGAGCAGGTTGAACTCCTGTTTCCGGACCAGGTAGTACGGCTCAAACGGAAGATCGTAGAAGGTTTTGGCGAGGGACGCGGCACTCCGCCGCGTCGCCTCCTCCTCGAACCAGGCCTTGAGGAGGCGGTACTGCGGGAGGTCGATTCGCACCTGGACGTGGCCGCCGCGGAAGCCGACCGCGTACCCCCCGTAGCGGATCGCGCGGCGCCGCACGTCCCGGACGTTTCCCCCTTCGAGCTCGTAGAAGCGATGCATCCCGTGGGTGGCGACGATGACGAAGAAGTCCAGGTGCCGGAGGTACTGCACGCTCGCCTGACCGAGCCGCTTCCGCCTCGCCCTGGCCCACTTCGAGACGTCGATCTGGTACCGCTCGATGAGCTTCTCGTCGACGCGCCGCGGCTCCTTGTGCTCGGGAATTCGGCCGGCCACGTAGAAGAGATACCCGCGGGCGACGTAGGCCACGGCAAGCTGCTGGATGAAGCCCTCCACCGACACCGCCTCGCAACGATACCGCATCTACCCCACCGACACTGAAAGAGCACCCGAACGGACGGGGAGTGTTTCACGGCACACTCCCCAGAAGCCTCGCAAACCCTGGTGACTCCGCTTCCCTGCCTTGCCCGAGTCGCTGCTCTCCGCTCCCACCGCTCGGCTCCGCCGAGCTGTGTTCTGTGAGTTGCAACGCCCCAATTCGTAGAGGTAGCGGCGCACGAACCGAAACGCCGCCCGAGACGTACCTCGGGCGCGCGTCGCAAGTTCACTGCCGAGCGGAACACTCACCCAAGAGTGCTCCGCTCGACCGCAGCCCCTCCCGCCCAGGGATCTGTGGATAACTCTTTCGAGTTATCCACAGGCACGCCACATCATCGGCTTTCGTAAGCCCGTCGGCCCTTTCGTCGAAGGTTCCGCCCGGCACCACCCGTAACGGACAAACCGCCCCGCCACTGCCTTGCAGCGGTTCGGCCCGGCTCCCGCCGGCTCCGACTCAGGCCACTCTCCCCCTCGACCGCAGTTCAGTCACCCGCGCACCACGCGCGGTCACCGGAGCGCGACTCCGGCCGCGATCGAGCTTCCCAGGTTCGTTGTGGACTTCGTCCGAACGGTCACGTCGGTAGTGGGCTTCCCCACGGACAGATCACCGCACGTTCGCCCCTCCCGGGGCGTCGCAGTTTCCGCCGCGCTCCATAGGCGCGTCGATTTCGGGGGCACGAACACAGAAGCGTCCCCCTACCCATCAGTGATCGGTTTATTCCCGGTTCGGCACCGTCCCCGGCCGGACTCACTGGCAAGCCGTTTCCGGCATCTCGTGGTTGAGCTATTCGCCGTCGGGTGCTTCGCCCGAACGCCGGCTGAGGTCGCAGCCGGTCCCGCGTGTTGCCACGACAGGAACTCCCCACGCCAGCGCGGTTGAGCGGACATAGCGGCTCTCGCCGCCGTAGCCCGAACCCCCGCGACGGGATTTGTGGCAAGGACACCACGCACCCGCTTTGACCCACAACGGCCTCGAAGCAGAACGCTTCGAGGGTTTCCCCTGTCGCCCGCAGTTCACGCCAAAAGACTCGCTATCGGATAGAAGACCGAGATTACTCCGCGGCGGAAACCGCCGACGGGATTACTTCGGTCAGCCTCCGTCGAACCGGACGAGCGCCTATCGACGCATCCGGCTCTACGGGCGTGACGCGGCAGAGTGCGACCCTGCCCCCTTAGCTCGGTGGTAGCCGAGTTTACCGGGAGTCACCGCCGATCCGATGGGCGTCACGAACAACGTTTGCCGTTCCTGACGACCGCCGTGGACGAACCACAGCGAGGCCCGCTTAGCACGCGCGTCTCGACCGCGCGAAGGGAATCAGCGTGGTTGGGAAAATGTAAAACGAATGTTTAGTTGGCAGTCTTGCGTGTAGAGCGAGGCTCAGGCGGTCGGAGCTCCGGCCTGTTTCTCAAGCAACTTCACGACGTGCTTGTGGACGATAAGTCCCGCCGTGGTCTTTGCGAGCGGGCCGCCGTCTAAAAGGTTTCTGAGGAACGGATCGGCTCCGCTGATTGCATCCTGTTCTAGCCTCGTTCGCTCTGTGGGTGAGAGCCCATCGAGGTAGCGGCGCACTCGCGCCGTTTCAGCCGCATCCGCCTCATCGGTCTCCCGCGCTTTTGCGGACGCGCCCTTCGGCACCGCAACTCGCTGCGCTTGACTGGGAAGCACCACCTTGGGGGGCTTCTTCCCACTCCCGCTCTCGAAGGACACCTCCCAGCGTCCGCGGGAAATCCTCTTGTAGCGCGTCTCCACCGGCTCGACCGCGACGAACCCGAGCGCTTCGAGCTCTTCGACCGCCGGCTGGAGCGCGCGGCGAATCTGCACCGCGTCGTAGTCCCGGCTGAACCCGAGCCGCTCGCAGGCGAGCGTCCGGAGGTCGAAGACGAGCCGGGCGTATTTCGGCGGGTTGAAGTGCTTGTCGAGGTAGCGGTAGAGCCGCTTCGCTTTCGTTCCGAGCTCACGGACCGTCTCGTAATCAAGCCGCTTCAGGTAGCCGGCCTGGAAGCTCTCAAAAAGGACGTTGTTCCAGCGGAACTCCGAGTGGAGGTCTTCCACCGGCCCACTCCCCTTCCGCCCGTCGCGGATGGTGTAGGAGTCGAGGATGCCGAAACCGCCCCGGTCCTTGAAGACCTTGTTCGCGTTGTCCCGCCAGGCATTCTGGTAGAAGAGCCGAACGCCCGTCAGGCGGGCGAGTGCCGTCGCGATTCGCTCGTAGGCCCAGTCGTTGTTCGGCCAGCCGAGGAGGCGCATCAGTTCGTGCCGGGTGAAGTGGACGTCGGGCGAGCGAAAGTCGGTGTGGAACTTCGTCAGCTGGAGGAGCCCGAGGTAGACCTCTTCGTCCTTCGCCGTGGGGAGCCCGTATTTGGGGTCGCCCGTCACGGTGAGCTTCCGCTCCACCGGCAGGCCGCTGTCCCGGTCGGCGTCGCTCACCTGGAATTCGAGAACCTGGACGCCGTCGGCCCGGTCGGAGAGGGTCGCAAACGGGAACTCGACCAGGTTCATTTCATCCCGGCCGTTTCGGAGTTGCTCCTTGGTCCAGGGCTTTTTCTTCCCCGACGCCGTCTTTTCTGCCTCTTCCGCTGCCATCAAATTACGTTTTGTACGTAGTAAGTAGTAAAGTAGAGAGCGATTTTACTCTGAGATTCCAAGTTGTTATCCCTTCAGTTTTACCCCCATGCACGAGTCTTTCTGTGTCATTTTGCGTAGAACTCTGTCTCGTTTTGCGTGCCTTCCCTGCCTCGGATTGCGTATGCCATTTCCGCTTCCTGTCTCATTTTGCGCGCATCGCCTGCTCCGCACCCTGCCTCAGAATCCTGTCTCGTATTGCGTATCACCATCCGAAACAGGGCGTTTCCGAACCCTGTCTCATTTTGCGTGGTCCCAGGCAAACACCACTGGCTCCGTCAATCCTGTTTCATTTTGCGTATTGAGTCAGAGGCATATCCACGACTTACCTGCACGCCCCCACGTGGGCCTTGGAGGGATGTTCTCAGCCCGAATCCTGTTTCATTTTGCGTGTAGCGCCGATTTTAACTTTCAGTCACTTAAAGCAGCTGGACCATACGATGCAGAGCGCTTCCGGCGCAAGGGAGAAACTGGCCGCGTTGCCGCACGGCTGCTCGGCAAGTCTGCAAGCAAGCTTACCTGCAAGCATGTCAGCTTGCTTGCAGCGCGAGCGGCTTGAGGAGAAGGATTCTTGTTGCGCCGTCGACTTCGCTGTCGCACACTCGGCAGCGCTGTAGGCAGGAGTGTAGTGCGAGCAGCTAGGCGCGCGCTCGCGCAGCAGGTTTGGAGGCAACGCTCGCTGTAGCGCGGCCTCGTGGCCTGTTGTGCGGCGCCCTGCGTGCGCACTCTGTTTGGGACGCTGCCGGCTTGTCAGCAGGTTTCCCTGCTTACTTGCAGACAGGCAGCGAGGTCTGGAGCCTGACCAGTTGCGATCGTGCGTGGTCGGACTTTCTGCCGCGAGGCTGCCCCGCTGGGTGGATTGCGGGTAGGCTCGCTGGCCGGTCAGACAACTTTCCTGCTTGCCAGCATGCAAGCATGTCAGCTATCCGACTGGTCATGATCATTGCTGTCGTCAATTCAAAGGGCGGAGTAGGGAAGTCGACCCTCGCCGGAAGTCTCGCCGCTTGGCTCCACGAGCTCGGCCACCGCGTCGTCCTCGCCGACTGCGACTCCCAGAACTCGTCCTCGGAGTGGATCGCTGAGGCCTCGCCGCATGTGAAGATCGTTCGCTACGAGACCCCAGACGCGGTCCTCGAAGGCTTGCCGCAGCAGCGGAAGGAAGCCGACTATATCGTCTGCGACGGTCCCGGGAGTCAGACCGAGACCAGCCGGGCGCTCCTCCTCTGGGCCGACCTCGCAATCATCCCCTGCAAGGCCTCGATGTTCGAGGCGCGGGCACTCGCGAAGAACACTGCCTTCGTCCGCCAGGCCCAGACCATCCGGAAGGGACCACCGCTTGCGGTCGCCGTTCTCTCGATGGTCGGGAAAGACTTCCGCCTCACGAAGGACATGCGGGACGCGGCCGACGCGCTCAAGCTCCCGCTTGCCACGACCCACATTACCCTCCGCCAGGCCTACGCCGACGCGCCGGGGCAATCGACTCTCGTCTGGCGGATGAGTTCCCGGGAGAAGGAAGCGGCGAAAGAAATCGACACGCTCTTTCGTGAACTCATCCCGGAGGCGGCAAACACCAACGTGGTCGGAGCAACGAGGGCAAAGGCGAAGCTGCGGGCAAACTCGAAAAGGTAACGGAGGACTATGGCGGAGCGTCGATCACTGGTCGCAGGAATTGAAGAAATCGGAGGAGTGGACCCGGATACCGCGCGGGCGTTCATCGTCCAGGAGCGGCCGCGCAACGAGGCGAAGGCCTCGCCCGTGCGCGTCGTGCCGGACCCAGTGTCTGCCGCACCGTCTGAGGTCGAAGTTGACGACTCGGTGAGTGAGTCCGAGGAGAGTGGGGGAGAGGAGAAGAAGCGACAGCCCGCAGCGGCACAAAAGCGTGCAAAGGCGACTCCCTCCCAGAAGCGGCCGCACCAGCAGCGGCTCCTCGCGACACTTCTTGTTCCGGTGACCGTTCGCCTTCGTCCAGAGATCGCGTCAGCGCTGAAGCAGGCCTCGCTCCAGCGGCAGCTAAACGGCGAAGAACTCTACACCCAGCAGGACATCGTCGAGGAAGCCCTCGTCCCGTGGCTTCAGGCCGAGGGACTTCTCGACTAGTTCGGTTTGCTCGTTCAGTGAGTCTATGCGGCGGTGCTCACCGCATCAGCCCTTCTTCTCCGGCGAAAGCGTCGCCGGCACCATCTTCTTCCGCTTCATCGTCTGCGCGTCACGCGGCTTCGACTTCACCGCCCCGGTCTTCTTCTTCTCGCCCGACCCGTGGTGCTTGTCCGAACCGTTCGTCATCGGAGAGCCCTCCGCTTCAGCGGACCGCATCCTTTACGTCACCGTGACGTAAAGGATGTAGACCTATCGTATGCACCGCCTAGAGTCGGGTCAAAGCTGAACTTGCTTTCCCTCCGACCCTTTCCAGGCGAGCGCGTTTGTCCGACGTGGCGGTTCGATTCGGAAAGCGCCTCCGCGAGGTGCGCGAAGAAGCCGGGATTTCCCAGGAGAAGCTCGCCGAGCTCTCGTCGCTCCACCGCACCTACGTCTCAAGCGTCGAGCGGGGGAAGCGGAACATTTCCATCGAGAACATCGAACGGCTCGCGCTCGCGCTCGGTGTCACGATGCGCGACCTGATGCCGGACGACTCGAAACCAGCTGCGAAGAAGAGCTAGTCGATGGTCACGAGCGGCGCCGGCGCGGGCCGGTTCAGGAGCTCCGCGGTCCGCGTGTAGAACTTCGAGAGGGCGTCGCGCGACGCGAAGAAGAAGAGAAGAGCGAGGGCAAGCGACGGCGCGCCCTGCCACCCGAGAAGGTGGTCCCGCGCGGCGTAGCTCCAGACGAGCGCCACGACCATGTTCGCGTAGAACTTGTAGTAGCGGTAGTGAACGAGGTCGAGGTACTCGACCGCGGCGACGTTTCGTTCGAGGAGAGCGTAGTCTCTTGCGGGGCGACGAAGGCCTGTCTTCTGATGCAGTTTGTCGATGACCAGCCAGCGAATCGCGCTCACCGTCAGCCCGGCGGCGAGCGCCATCACGGTGCCGGAAAGAAAGGCGGTGAGCGGCGGGTTGGGATCGCCCCCGGTGCCCCAGGCGGTGGAATTCGACGCGAGGAGAGGAAAGCCCTGGAGCGCCGTGAATCCCGGCAGCACG
>JAFKFQ010000409.1:7308-44933 GCA_017308215.1 bacterium
TAGGCGATGACGAGCCCGAAGTTGTTGAGCGAACTCTCTTCTGAAGCCACGTCCGGGACTGCTAGCACCTTTCGATGGCTCGGGTAAAGCAGCGGTTTGCCCGCGGCCAAGAACCGCCCTGGGGCCGGTTTCACCAGCAGCGCATCACCTTTGATGCATCGAGAGAGCCATCTGGTTGAGGCTCGGGACGGTGGCGGTCAGGGCTCCGGTTACGGTTGAAACCGCTTCCGCGTCGACTCGGTAGTTCAGCTCGACGGTTGCCCCCTCTGGGTAGTCTTTGAAAGAGAAAACAAGCGCATCGAACTCGAACGTGTGGCCGGGCATAATGACCGGATTGACCCCGCCCATCGACTTTATCGCGACTCGTCCGTTCGGCTCGAACAGATCCAGCCGCTCCTCGGTGGTCCTCCAGAGCTCCACGACGGGCATGCTCATCTGAACGCCGTAGGGACCGCCCCTGCCGATGAACTGCTCACGTTTCGGCAACTCTCCACCGACATTGGCTGGCAATTGAATCGCGACGACAGGGGAGCGGACAGCCACTTCGCCCGAGTTCTTCAGGCGGAACTCCGCGTGGAACCGATCCACCGGGTTCAGGGGGAGGAACCGAACTATCGAAAGCTCGAAGCCGTGCTGTTTGATCGTCTTGAAGCGGTAGAGCATCTCCTTGTAAAGCTCGTCCCGCCACTTCTTTACCTCGGGCTCTCTGAGTCCCTTCGACAGCCGGGTGGTGCTGTCGTATTCGTCGTGGTGCTCGAAGCACATGAACGCGAGGTTGCTCTCCGCCGGGTTCTCGTGATCGTGGTCGAGATGAGCAAACTGGCCCTTCTTTACTTCGTCCTCACCCTTCAGCCAGAAGCAGAGGCAGCACCTCCGGCGACTCTTCAGCAGAATGGCCGTCTGGGTGCTTTCGGGAATCGGCTTTCGGGACATCGCGTGTGCTCCATCAGAACGCGGCCGAGTTTACCGGATGAGTGGAGTGACCGCCAATCTCGGTGTGCGTCATTCGTCCCCGCTATGGCGCTCCCGAGCCCATAGCGTGTTCAACCATTGTCGCCAGGCTCCCGAGCGCAGTGATGCCGGCGTTCGTCGAGCGAACGATGGTGATCGTCGCCACTTCCCAATCGAAGACATCGTTGTTCGTCTTCATTCGCATTTTCTTTCTCTCGCGGGCGCCGAAGACGAGCATTCCTGCCGCTTCGATCTCTCTGAGCGATCCGGTCAGCGTGAACCTCGCCTCTACGTGTTGCCCGCTCTCCAGGCTCGGCCAGAGGTCACCCCAGTCCTGGAGGTTCTGGAGGAATCCAGCCACCAACTCCGTTTCGGCCTGGGTCTCTAGCTCCTCGTGATCGAATGCGAACGCGTGAGCCCCGCCGACGACGCTCGCCAGGTCTCGTCCGGACACAAGCCGCGGGAGGAAGACGACTCGCGGTGGCGATCCCTTCGTCTGTCTGCTGAGACGATCTCGCACCCACTGCTCATTCGCCGACTTCAGCTCTCGGAGCTTCTCGGTGGGGTAGGTCTCCGGCTGATCATCTACCAGCTTGTGATGCACTTTGCAGAGCAGGATGAGGTTGTCGTATTCGTCGAGATCCTCCCGCCCCGCGCCGAACTCTCCCCGAGCAGCCGTAGGCCGCTCGCCGATGATGTGGCACTCGTCGCCGACAACCGATTCTTCGTCCTGTTGTGTCTTCTCTTCGATGAGAACTCGCCGGCAGAACGCGCAGAGATTCCCCGATCGTCCCCAAAGGATTTTCCGTGTCCGGTCGGTTATCGCCATTTTCTTCTCCCTGCCAATGATAAAGCAGATTCTGCGCAGAAGCGACCCGCGCTTGATTCACGCTTGCTCCAAAACCTGCGGGACTCTCTCGTCTCCTCCCTCCGCCGGGAACTGACGGCCTTTTCGGCCGTACGCGTTCTCCAGCCGAGACCTCCTCGGCTGAGAATTCCCACCTTCCCCTCGGCCGCTCCGCTTCGCTCGGCGTCCTCCCCACGAGTTGACTCGCCCGCCTTTAGCGTCCTCCCGGCCCCACCTGTCCGCTTCGCTCCGACGGCTCAAGGTCCGGTCGTCCCTCCCTCTCCACCTTGACCCGTCTCCGCTCCGCCCACCCGCGCCCCACCAGCCGGAGTCCGCCGCTGGCGGCTTCGGGACGAACTCGTTTCCGGACGGAGGAGCGGTTCGCCACCGCGGGAGGCATGAACCGCCCCTCCTTCCGGAAACATTTTCTGGGGAGGGGTCAGGGGTTCACGACACGCACGCGGCAATTTCGCCGGGCGAATTGGAGCAAGGAGCCATGAGCACCACGAACCGAAAGGACAGCTACGCAGAAATCACAAACGCAATTCTCAGCGACCTCGAAAAAGGAATCAGGCCTTGGGTGCAGCCCTGGGCCTCTGGAACACGAAACACCTCCCGGCCGCTCCGGCACAACGGAGAACCTTACCGCGGGATAAACACTCTCTGGCTCTGGCGAGAGGCGAGCGTCGCCGGCTACCGAAATCCGCACTGGCTCACTTACCGCCAGGCACAGGAGCTCGGCGCGCACGTGAGGAGGGGGGAGAAGTCAACGCAAGTCGTCTACGCCAACCTCTACACGAAGACCGAAGGGGACGACGCGAGAGAACCCGAAGCGCGGCGGGTGCCCTTCTTCAAAGCCTACTCCGTCTTTAACGCCGAGCAGGTCGAGAACCTTCCCGAGCGCTTCACCCCGCAAGTCGACACCGAGGAAGGGAGCAACTTCGAGAACGAACCGAACCCGCAGGCTGTCGAGTTCTTCGCGAATACGGGGGCGGCAATTCGGGAGGACAAGGAGCACGCCCGCTACAGCATCCTTGAGGACGCCGTTTACATCCCGCCGTTTCGGGCGTTCGAGAACCCCGACCGATACTACTCGACGCTCGCCCACGAGCTGACCCACTGGACCGGGCACCCGAAGCGATCCCCGAGGAAGTTCCCAGGCGGAATGGATTTCACGCCATCCACCTACGCGCGAGAGGAACTCGTCGCCGAACTCGGTGCGGCGTTCCTCTGTGCCGACCTCGGCATCAACCTGACACCGCGGCCTGACCACGCGGACTACATCGGGCACTGGCTGCAAGTCCTCCGGCACGACAAGCGGGCCATCGTGCAGGCCGCCGCCTACGCCCAGCGTGCGACCGATTTCCTTCACGCACTTCAGCCGCAAGCCATCACGCAAGCCGCCTGAATATTCATCAACCGCCCGAGCCGCTCACAGATATCCGCGGCCGGGCAACTCTCAAGGAGACGACACCATGACTACCGACGACCTTCTGATTCACTTCTATTCCCGCCGCGAGGCCATCGCCGACGGCGTCCTTGTTGACGTGAGCGATGCCGCGCGAGAAGCGGGCTTCCGCTTTCCGGTCGCGCTCACTCGCGCCGCCTGGGCCACCTGCGCGTGTGTGCCCGACGGCGTTTCCGGCCAGGATGAGGCGGGGCGACTCTGGGACGTGCTCACCATGCTCCGGCACGCCTGCCGCTCGGCAGCACGAGACAAGAGCACGCTTTACTTCGACGTGCTCGTCCTGAACGACGAGACGACGCCGAAGCCGGTGCGGCTCAAGTCCGTCTGCGGGCCGGATGACGACCTCTCGCCGTGCATCACGGTGATGCTCCCCGGAGAGGATTGACGCGGACCGCGAGGCCACCACAGGGCTTCTGCGTTGGCCTCGCATTTCATCCGATGAATTCCAGCAAATTCGCGTCGAACGAGCCCGTGACCGCGCGTTTCGCGGTGTAGAATCGTGGCGGCTAGGGGCATCGCCCCTTTCTTCTTGTCTCTCCAGGCACCCGGGAGACAGCCAAAAAAACACCGGGTGCGCCGTGCCTGTCGTCGGCACGAACTGCCTGCCAAACCAGACGACCACGCCAGCGTTTTTTGCTTTCGCCCAGCGGCCCCGCGAGGCCTCACATGGTTCAGCTTCCGCCCCCTCGCCTTCGGGGGTGCGGACGGTGAGCGTGAAACCTCGCCTGTGCAAAGGAGGTGAATACTAACGACAGAAAAGCAGAAACAGAACGCTTATGAAAATCGAAATGATTGACGTGACTGAAATCGCAAGAGCAATGCCGGTGCATGTTCCGGGTTGGCAGGTCGGAGTGTCCCGACGAGCCTGGGACGAATGCGTCGGGAGGATGAAGGCCGACGAGGGGTATCGGGATGGCCGCCTGGTGGACCTCCTCTACTTCCTCTGGCACACGATCCCGAACCTGCAAACGGGCCTCAAGGGCGTCCGCTCCTTGCTCGTTAACGGGTTCGGGTTCTGGGTCGAGCGATTCGTGAGTGATCTCGAATGCTCGACGACTCCTCCTGGTGCGGGCCGCGTCCTGCTGGCGGCACATGCGTGCATCAACAGCAGCGGCGCCCCGCAACTCATTGTGCTCTCGATGGATGAGGTGGAGAGGTACTTCTCCCACATCCAGTAGTTTCTTCAGGCCCGGACAATCCCGTCCGGGCCTCCCCGGCAACCCCAGTGTGTCTTCCTTCTGGGCACCACAGTTTGTTTCTGGCGAGCGCCGGATTCGCTTGTTGCGTCACGAACCCAACCGGGATGTTCCCGGTGAACGCAAACGGAGAACTGGATTCGCCAGTCTTCCGGAAAGGAGGTTTATCGTAGAGTTGATATGAAAAATGGAATTGACAAAGGGCACGCGGGAGTAGAGCAGGTAGTCGTCGCGACGATGGGGCTAGGTTACCTCATCCGCTCGGAGATGAAGCCACATGCCTGGGCTGACAAGATCGACCAAGGCTCGGTCCGAGTCGTCTTCTACGTCGAGAAGCAGCCTGTGCGGAATAAATACCGTGTCCTCGTGGCGAACAGAGGGGCTCGCCCCGAGGAACGGCAGTGGTTCAACGCGGACGACATCCCGAATGCCATCAAAGCCCTTCAGGAAGCCCAGAAGATACACAAAAAAGCTAAACGACATCTCGAAGGAGGCATCATTCGGCGGATGATCAGATTTCTATTCTAGGTCATCCCAGAAGCCCGGTCTCACACACCGGGCTTCTGCATTTTTAACCACGATCATTAGCTAGCACTTCTCGATCGCAGTTTGCAATCTTGCCCGAAGCCGCGTCGCATCGCTTCAGTGTGACAACTGCGTGGTAGAACTTGATGTGAATTCAGAACGACGCGCGACGGCGATGACGAATTGCGATGCTACTCAGTGGGGTCGCTGACGTAGGAATGGGAGAAAAAATCCCGGTCGGCAAGGATTTGCCGACCGGGAGCGGGTGAGAGAGAACGCAACCCCTCACCCACCAGTGAACGTGAAACCGATTTCAGATTAGCATTTCGGAAGAAAAAGCACAGCAATGCGACTCGCCGATCTTGCCACGCTTCTTTCTTACATTTTCTTAGCATCAGGCGCCGCCGCTGATTTATGCATCTAGGCCTCTCGTCAGGTAGGCTTACCGAGCGTGTTTCGCTCCCAGTAGTCACTCAACGAGGTATACGCCGCGAGATACTCGCTTGTCGAAAGCCCGGCCTCCTCTGCCATGCTGGGGAAGTCGAGCGCCCAGTCATCCGGCGGCGGAAGAAGATGCGCGGGGAGCGAGTGCGTCTTCCGCGCGTCGAACGTCGCAACGAGTGCTGCACGAACTCCGTCCGCATCGAGTGTCCCGCGCTCGACGAGGAGCACCAGGTCCACGAGGTCTTTCGTCCGCGTGTTCACCCGGCCCGACCAGGGGAAGGTGTAGGCGTGAACCTTCTCGGCAAACTGCTGGGCTCGCGGGATGGCGAGGACGACTGCGGGCGGGAGCCCCGCGAACTCCAGGAGGTCGTCCCCGGTGAGCTTCTCCGGCTCGCCGACAAGCGCGTCGCCGATTCCCACGTCGATGTGGAACTTCGCGTAGGTCTTCCCGAGAAGAACCGCCTCGCACGGAAAGCGCCCGCCACCCTCCGGGGCGTTGGTCAGTTCCGATTTCAACTCCCCGATGCGGAAGCTGAGGTAGTCGCCGAGGTCGGTCTCCGCCGCCTCCTGCAATTTTTCCCGGAGTTCTTTCGGGCGGCCTGTCGCAGCGAGCTTCACCGACAGGTCCACGTCCTTCGTCGTCCGCGCCCGCGGCCGGTAACGGAGGTCCATCGCAAACCCGCCCTTCAGCAGCCACGGAGGCTCGGGAACCTGGAAGAGGCGGGCCAGGAGCCGCTCCATCACGAACTTCAGTTGGAGCGTCTGGAGAGGCACCCCGCGTTCCTTCGCGCGGCCCCGCATCCGGGCCTCAAGCGAGGACTTGAACGCGGCCGCCGATTTGAACTCTTTCTTCATGGCGTTCCTTCGCCGTTCCCGGCGCGCTTACGGTTTCTTCCTGCGGAGCGCGGCCTCGATCCGCTCGCCGTGCGGAAATGTCTTCAGCGCCGCTTTCAGTGACCTGAGCGTGACCAGCCCGCTTGCGAGCGCGTCGTTTATCGCCTTCGCCACCTGCTCCGAACTCACGCCACTCGCTGCCACGTCGAGCAGCGTGCGAATTGGGCTCGTCACGCGATACCCGGCGCGCTCCTCGATTTCTTCGTCGTCGAGAGTGGCCTTGTGGAGAACAACGCCGCGCGGCGCGGGCTTCCGGAACTTCGGCGGCACGGTCAGATGGAACTCGCGCGGGATGATTTCCGAGAGGTCGTGCAGCACGAGCGCGGTCTGGTGGGACGCGACCGCCTGCGGCTCGTCCTTCTGGTTCCGGCTCCAGAGGGAGAGGCGGATGAGGTCGTCGTGTTCGCCGGGCGGCACGGCCGGGAGGCGGTAGAGCCCGTGTTCGACCCGCTCAAAGTTCCCAGCGGTCTCGTGGTAGTCGAGGTGCCGGTAGCCGTACCCGACCACCTTGGCCTGCTTCGCCGTGAAGTATCCGCCTTGCTCGTGGGCCAGTGTGGCGAGTGCTTGCGCTGATTCTCGGGCGGAACGGGCCATGCAAAAAACTCCAAAATTCTTGGAGTATTTTGCACCAACTCGCCCGCCGTTTGCAAGCCAAAAAAGCGCCCGGCGTGTCCTCCATCAGGGCTCGTGTGGCACGCCCGGCCGTATCCTGGCAGGCGCACGGACAAGAGGAGACTGATGCAGCACAAGCACCTGCAATTCGGAAAAGGCTTTCGCGTCCTGCTCGGCGACTCGCACTCGCAGGCAGCGCAGATGACTCTCGCTCCGGGCGATACGGAAGGCGGCCCGGACAACCGACACAAGGGAGCCGACCAGTGGCTCTACGTCGTGAGCGGGAGCGGCGTGGCGATCGTCGAAGGGAAGCGGGTGGAATTGCGGGAAGGAACTCTCGTGTTGATTGAGCGCGGCGAGCGGCACGAAATTCGGAACACCGGCGAGACGCCCCTCAAGACGCTGAACTTCTACGTCCCGCCTGCCTACACGGACGAAGGGGAAGAGCTTCCGGCGGGGAAGGCCTGAGTGCGGGAGGAGTCGTCATGAAGACTTACGCGATCATCGAAGCCCCCTCCATGCTCGGCACCTCTCCGCAATTTGGCGGCGTGCGGCACGCACCCGACGCGCTTCTCCGGGCGGGGCTCGCCGACTCCCTCGGGGCGAGGCGGGCAGGGCGAATCGAAGCGCCGCCTTACGTCGAAGGCCGCGACCCGGTCACCCAGATCACGAACGCGCACGGCTTGCGGGAGTACGCGTTCCTCCTCGGCGCTGCCGTCACCGAGGTTCTCGACCGCGGCGAGTTTCCGCTCGTGCTCGGCGGCGACTGCTCGATTCTTCTGGGCTCGCTACTCGGCGCAGCACGTCGGGGACGAACGGGCCTCGCGTTCGTCGACGGGCACATCGACTTCTATCCGCCGGAAAACAACCAGTGGAACGGCGTCGGGGCGGCAAGCGAACTCGCGTTTGCGGCCGGGCGCGGACCGGCGCTCCTCACCGACCTCGGCATCGGACGGCCGCTCGTGCGTGACGACGACATTGCCGCGGTCGGGTTTCGCGACCAAGCGAACCAGGAAAAATACGGGCGCTCGCTGCCGTCTGCGGCATTCGCGGCTTCACGAGAAGACGTGCGAGGCCGCGGCGCTGCCGCAGTCGCGGCACAGGTCGTCGAGAAATTGACGCGCGCCGGCGGACCAGATGGGTACTTCGTTCACATGGACGCCGACTGCATCGACGGGAAGTTGCTGCCAGCGGTGGACGACCCCTCGCCAGACGGATTTACTTGGGACGAAGCACGGGAGCTTCTTCGGCCAATCGCTCGTCATCCGCAGGCGCTGGGGATGCAGGTGACCATTTACGACCCGACCGCTGACAAGGACGGAGAAGCGGGGAGGGCGCTGGTCGAGTTCCTCGCCTCGGTGTTTCGGTAGACCTGTCCGCCTGAGCCACCCCATAGCGGACAAGGGCGAGGCGAAGCTCCGAGAAGCATCCTGTTTGGCCGCAAGTAGTAAGGAAGTGGTGCTCGGTCGGGTGGATACGGAAGGTCGTCACGCGCATCCGGCGCGAGCATCTTCAGAGGCCGACCGCGTGCGCGCCTATTTTTTCTTCTCGAAATCCGTGCTCCCGAAAAGCTCGCGCGCGGTCTCGGGGAAGTGCTTTTCCAAATCGTCGTCCACCGCGAGCGACCCGCGATTTGCCGTGTGCTCCTTCCAGTAGCTCTCAAGAAATCGCTTCGCGCCGGGGTGCTTCCCGAGTTTGTAGGCCTGCCAGTAGTGGTGCAGCGTGCGGTGGGTGTTTGCGTGGTCGTTCTGGAGAAACGTTTCGACGCCTTCCTTCAGACTCGTCTTCTTCGTCTCGGGGTCGAGGATGGCAAGGTAGTAGTAGCCGAGGTTGTAGTGACCTTCGGCGTGCCCGAGTGCGGCCGACTCCTCGGCGGTCTTCAGTGCTCGCGAGAAATCTTGCTTGAACAACTTCCCGCGGCAGAGCTCCCAGTAATACTCGTTCATCGCCGCGGACCATTTCCCGCGGACGGCCGCGTCGAGGTGAGAGCGGTACTTCTCGTGGTCTGCGGGACCGCCCTTCCCGTGGCGGTGCAGTTCGGCAAGAAGGTGGTGGGCTCCGGGGTCATCCTGCCCGGCGGCGAGCGCCGCCCACTTCGAGGCTTTCTCAAAATCCTTCGGGAAGTCGGCCTTTGCCCGGGCCGTGAAAAACTCCCCCGGGTCTCGGTAGTGCTCGACGGCAAGCTCCCGCTGTGAGACGGCGTGTCCGGCTTCGGCCGCGCGGACGAGATGCGACTTGGCCTTCTCCACGTCCTTAGTGGGGAACGCCTCGCCCCTCCCCAGATACACCGCCCAGAGTTCGTGGTCTGCCGCCGGAACGCCCTTCGCCACTTCAAGCCGTTTCACCGCTGCTGCGACATCCTCCCGCTTCGGGGTCTTCTCCCCGAAAGTGAGGCGGGCGAGGGGAACGCTCGCCGAGAAAACTCCTCCATCAAACGCTTTGAGGAGATCCTTTTCCGCCGCTTCGCGTTCGCTCGACTTCCGTTCGCCGCGAACCCGCAGCGCGGGCGGGAAGTGGACGGCAGCGGACTCGCTTAAAAGTTTCCCAGCGGCAACGGGATTCGCCACGACGCCTAAACCCGTTTCGTAACAGCGCGCGAGGAGGAACCGGCCGAGGCCAGCCGGAGCCTTGAAGCGGTCCGCTTGTCTTGCCCAGTGGAGCGCCCGCTCCGGAGATTTCTCCGTGCCCAGTCCGTTTGCGAAGCAGGCGGAGAGGGCGCCCATCGCCCACGGGTCGCCGAGCGAAGCGTTCACCTGATAGCGGGAGAGTTTCGCCTCCCAGCGTTTTGCGTTCCCGTCCGGGTCGGCCGAGAAGCGGTAATTCGGCGCCTCGAAGGCTTCGACGAAATCCGCGAGCGTCGTCGTCGCCCCGGCCCGCTCGCGGCTCCTCCGCTGCACCCCCGAGAGCCCGCGCGGGGAGTCCTCTCCGAGCGAGCGGCCACTGAGGTCCGCTTCGAGCTGTGAGCGCGGGATCGATTTGGGGACGAACACGAACATTCCGTCGCCGCTTCCAATCTGTCCGAATTGCGGGGTCATCGCCCCGTTCGTCTTTGCGGCAACGCTTTTCATGACCGGGAGATGCAGGTCAAGCACGCTTGCCGCCTCATCCTTCCGGAGCTCCCCGAGGAGTGCGGCCGTGAAATACCCGTGCTTCGCGGCCGCGTCCTCGCGCGCGGACTGGTACCGGGTCGTCGCCGTGAAAATGCTCCGCGATTTATCTCCGAGGAGGAAAGTCCGGAGGTCGGCCCGATCGAGCGCGCCGCGGCGGATGAGAAACCCGCTGCAACAGGCGTCCGCGATGAGGACCACGTGACGAGCCTTCATCGACTCAAGGAGGTCCGCGACCGATTGCATTTCAAGCGCCTGGCTCTGCCACCGCGCCGGGTCAGACTTGTCGTTGATGTCCAGGTCGGCGTCAGCCGGGATGAGAAACCCTGCCTCGCTCTCCGAAGTGAGCGGAACGACCTGGCCGTGGCCCGCGAAAAAGACGACGAGTGCGTCCTCGTTCCCGAGTGCTTGCCCGTAGCGCTTGAGAGTGGTCTCGATTTCCTGTCGCGTCGCCTTTTCCCCGGAGAGGCGCACCACCTCGTAGCCGTAGAGCGATTCGCAGACGTCGGCGACTTCCGCCGCGTCCGCCGCGGCAAAGCGGAGGTCGGTCGTGCCGCGGAGCTTCGGGTAGTGGTTGATGCCGATTGAGACGAGAACGACCCGCTTGAACGGGTAAGGTTCGTGCGAGCGCGCAGCCGGCGGTGACTCGCCCTGCCCGGAGTCTCCGCCGGCTACGGGCGGAAGCGGCCGAGCGTCGGGCGCGTCCTTCTTCCGGAGAAACACGAAACCCGCTCCGATGAGCGAGCCGGCGACGACCGTTCCGGCAACTGCAAGAAGAAGGCTCCTCCGCATCTCGTCACCTCGCTGTCACGGGCAACTACTTCGATATCGACGGGAGAGGGATGATTTGAACTACGGAGCGAATTCCGAGGTCGCGGAGCGACGCACGAATCTGCTCGGCCCCGATGTGGGCTATCTCCGGCGTGAGCGTTGGCGGCATCACGTTTAGAACCACGTCCCCCGCCGGAACATCGGTCGCGACGAGTAGCAGCACCGTACTCCCGCCCAAGTCACTCGGGGGGAAGTTCTTCAGCGTCGTCGTTCCGCCTGCGGGAAGTTCGAGATATTTCCCTTGGTGGCGGTAGAAGACGCCGGGTGTTTTTCGCCCAGGGACGATGCCGACAACGGTGAGAAACACCCGGCGGTTCGTCCCGTTCCCGACATCGAGCGCGACGTCCTCGATTCCGCGGGTCACGTCGCCGCGGACCGAAAACGATGCGAGGCGAACGTCTCGCTCCCTTTCACCAGACCAGCGAGTCCCGAGGAAAAAGGCAAGCATCAGGCTCGCCGCGACGGCAACCGGAACCGCGACGGTAAGCCATCGCTTCGGCTCCGTTGACGGCTTCGCCTTCCGGTAATGGCTTCGGAAGGTGGCGACCCCACGCTCAGCAGCGTCGTGAAGCTCCTCCGGAATGACCTCGTCGGGAAGAAGCTCGGCGTCAACCCAATACGCTCCGGCCGCCCCTCGCCCGAGGGCGTCGTCCACCAGGCGGTGCAGGATCGTGAGCGCTCCCGGGCTGCGGGCGAGGCGAGAGAGTTGTTCGTCGGAGAGCACCCCCAGCCCGTCGCTTAGGATTGCTTCAGCGGGGAAGTCATTGAGAACTGCGTCAGGGCCGGGAACTGCTGGCAGAGCTTCGCCGAGAGCAGCCAGGAATTCTTCGAAGGCCACGGGCGCCACCAGCGCAGTCGCGACGAGACTTTCGAGGTCCGCTCGGTTGTTTGGAGCGACCTCGCCCGAAACGAGCGCTGCCACGCACCGCTTAAGACGGTTCGGTTCGAGAATCGAAGAAGTCATACGCCGAGCCTCCGGCGAAGCCTGTCTAGCGCCCGGCCGTGGAGCTTGTGGACGAGGCTGATCGAGACTCCGAGTTCCGTCGCGGCTTCCCTCAGCTTCATGCCGTCGAGGTAAAGGAGGGAAAGCACTCTCCGCTCCCGCGGGTCGTCAATTTTGGAGAGGTGTTCGGCAAGTGGCTCCGGAGCCACAGTATCGTCGGACTTGTCCGGCAAGCCGGCGACGTCTACGCCCGAAGCCACGTTGGCCAATGCCTTCCGTCTATTTTGCTTACCGAGCTGGCTGCGAAGGAACTGGCTCGCCCAAGCCGAGAGTTCGGGGAACGAAGAAAAGTCGCGTTTTCGGACAGCGGCCTCGACGGTGATTCGCAGGAGAACGAGTTGCACGGCGTCATCGGTGTCAGGGCCGTTCATCCCCCGGGCGCGACAGAACGATTTGACCCGATGGGTCAGGGCAGGGATGACGGCTTCCCACCCGTCAGGCCAGTCGAAGTCGCCGGCACTCGGCACGAAGCTCCCTCGCGATGTGGCCGGTATTGACGCTGCGTGCGGAGCGCGAAAGCGAGCCCCCGCCACGGAGCGAACGAGCGCCGCCTTGCGTGCCGAAATGCCAGAATACGGCGTGTCAGCCCATGAGGGTACAGCGAAGAGGCCGGTGGGGTACACCGGCGAAAGGGAAACCCACACTACTACCTGCGTTCCTGAGACCACGGACAGATCTCCGTCCGGAAGTCTTCGGTGTTTCACTCGTCCGACGACTCGGTGTCCTCGAAGACGAGAACCAGTTGGACGTACTTCCCGCCGTCCCAGCCGAGGAAGATGTCGAGCGAGTCCTCGTCACGGAGCCTGGCGGATAAGGCGCTCGGAAGCTTGCTTCCGACGATCCGCTGCACCCCTGCCACGATCGCTGCCGCGACGTCCTTCGGGCAGCCGATCCCGATCAGATAGGTGCTCAGCGAGTGCCACGACTCCGGGAGAACGGGACGGATGCGGACCCGCTTCCCGTCCGGAACCGTGTAGAAGTCGAGGTACTCGTCCCTCTCGTCCACATGCTCCTTGTCGTCGCACTTCGTCGTGAACACGTCCTCCAGGCGCGCCGACTCCAAAAACCGAGCCTTCATCGCGAACTCCCGTTGCGTGCGGAAGAAACCGGAACCGGCCGGGTCGGCAACAACTGCCAACCCGACCGGCGCCGGCGTCCCCTCGGCTCCGGGGTCGCATTGCGATTCATTAACCTTCTCCTTTCGTGATGCCGCCGGCCTCGCCTCGTCGCCCCGCACGGACGCCAAGACCAAACCCCGAAGCACCTCCCCAGGGGAGAAACGCTGGAGGACCACCTCCGTTATTCCCCGGGGAGGTTTCAGCCAGTTTGCTTTTTCCCAACATGTGGGTGGAAAACGGCGTGTCTCGGGGCTTCTTTCGGGCAGGGAGGGTGGCCCCTGCCGACACGAGGTGCCCGAGGCAAGTTCCGCGAGGAGGCTGAGATCATGCTGGGAAGGCAACGGGGGAGGCTGATTCGCCGTGCCGCGCTCGCGCTCGGCGTGGCGGGCATGACGGCCGCAGTCCTCATACATCGCCCGGAAGCGCCCGACATCGACCAGGCCGAGGCGTACCTGCACGCGGCCTGGGCGGTGACCAACCGGGTCGAACACGAGGCGAACGAGCAGCAGAGCGCGTCACGCGGCCACAAGGAGTGCGCCGCACACCACGAGAAGCAGGTGGCCGAGTACTCGCGCGAGCCGGATGTCGAGTGGGTTGAGTGGCAACGCGCGTCGGCCTACGGGCACACGCGCCTCGCGACGGCAACCGACTCACGCCGCCGGAACCTCGTGCTGCTCTCGGCCGAGTACCGCCGGCGCATCGCCGATGCGAACTGTCTCATCCTCCAGGCGCGAGACAGCCGCGACCGCGGAGTCGCAGTGAAGGTCGCCCCGCAGGTCCAGGAAATCCTCCGGCCGCTCCTCTCGAACCGCTGACCCTCGCAACCACCACTCACTCGCAACGGAGGCCGCCATGAGCTGGCCCTGGGACTACCTGCGCCGAAAGGCAGCCGATTCGCTGCTCGCCGGCTTCTACGACGCGCTCGCCGCCGGCGGCTCCCACTCGGGCCTCAGCGAAGAACAGGCGGCAAACGCCGCCCGGACGCTCTTTGGCGCACCGGACGCGACAGAGCCCGAGGCGTCACCGAGTCCAGGGCCGAAGCCGCCACAGCTGCCCGGCCCACCCGCATCCGGACAGGTCACGCAGGGTGAGCCCCCGCGTCGCCCGCGCGGCCGCCCCCGCAAGCAGCAGGAGCCGCCGCAATGACAACGCTCTCCATCACCGAGCGCGACCGGACCATCCTCCGCGCGCTCCTCCACAAGGTGCCACTGCTCTCGCTGAACTCTCTCTCGGAGCTCTGGCCGGACACGGACGCGGGGCGGGACAACATGGCCCGCCGCGTCTGGCAACTCCAGGACGCGGGGCTCATCAGCCAGCACTCCCTCCCCGTGCAGAGCGCGCCCACCGTGGCGCTCTTCTACGGCTGGGCGCCCGGGATGGAGGACCTCGATTTCGGGTCGGCCGCCTGGGCGCTCTCGAAGCGCTGGGCGGCGCTCGAAGCGCGACGTGTTCCGTTCGTCACGGCGACGCCACGGGCCGCCTCGCGCTACGGGCAGGTCATCAGGAACCCGCTCCGGTCGACGTCTGCCATCGCCCACAACTTGGGCCTCGGCCAGGTCTACATGCACTACCTCGTCCACGAGCCGCTCCTCGCCTCGGCCTGGGTCGCGGAGGAGGTCATTGCCGCCGCCCGCGGGCACGGCGAGAAGGTGGTGGACGCCTGCATCGTGAACTCGGCCTCGACGCCCGCGCTCGCGGTGGAATTCGCCGGGGCCTCGTATGCGGCGTCAAACGGCGAGCGGCTCCGCGAGATCCACCGCGACTGCTCCGCACGCGGCCTCGCCTACGAGATGTGGACGGTCTCCGAGGGAGGTGCCGAATGAGCGCGGCAGAAGACTTTCCGAGCCTCCCGGAGCGCGAGCAGCGGCTCATCGACGACCTCGTCCGACACTGGCTCATCACGCCCGCCATCTTCGGCGCGAGGCACTGCCCGGATCTCTCCGAGGACGGAGTCCGGAAGCTCCTCGCCCGGCTCGTCGAGCGGGGCTGGCTCGCCCGGCACCAGCTCCGAGAGAACGAACCCTACTTCGTCCTCGGGAACCGGGCCGTAAACGCGCTCGGCATCCGGCGCGAGGCGCGGGCGCTCGGGCTCCAGTCGCTCCACGAGCATTACGCGGTGCTCCTCGCCTGCGCCCGCCGGGGGACGAGCGTGCTTACCGAGGAGGAGTTTCGGGAGGGCTACCCGCACCTCTGCGACCCGGCGTTCTCAACGCGGAACACTTTCATCGACGAGAGCGTGTCGCCGTTCCGGCTCGGGCTCTTCGTCGTCGACCACGACAAACTCAGCACGCGCCTCGTGCTGAAGGTCAAGAGCCGTGTCGGGAAGCTGATGCAGTCCCGCCGGGAGACGGTCGAACATCATCGCCGCGTTCGCGCGGAGGCCGCTCCGCACGGTCACGGTGGCCGTGGAAGCGCACGAAGACCTCGACGGCTTCTTTCCCCTCAAGCGGAGGTAACCAGCCATGTCCCGACAGTGGACCGCCCGGAAGACAACGAGCGTGATCGAGACGGCGATCGAGCCGTCCGGCTTCACCGCCGCCTACCCGATCTTCCGCGCCGGACAAAAGCCGGCCGCGGCGCGAACGCTCGCGTTCAGCCTGCTCCTCGCCTACACCCTCGTCGCGCTCCCGGCGTACTGCGGCGTTTACTGGCTCACCGCGTGGTCATACAGCCTCGGTGCGCTCACGGTGATTGCCGTCTCGGTCCTCCTCGCCGCGTTCGCCGTCGCGAAGTGGCTCGGCCTCGAAGACTTGCTCCAGAAACTCCCGCTGCTCCTCGTTCTCGTCCTCGTCGGTGCGGCACTCCTCTATTTCGCGAGCACGGAGCGCACACCTTCGGCACACGGCGGACTCGACTTCTTCGGAACGACGCTCATCGTCGTCGCCGGAGTGTCGATTCTGGGAAGTCTCTACCGCCCGCTCGCGAGCGCCTACTCGACGCTCACGCTGAAGACGCGGGCGAGCGAGCTCGGCATCGCCGCAGCCGGCCTCTACGGCTCCCTCTCCCTCGCCTCCTTGGGGCAGAACCTGACCCCAGAAGTCTGCACCGTCGGGGCGAGCGTCTCTGTCGGCTGGTTCGCCTCGCTCGTGGTCTTCGAGTACGCCCGCTGGTTGCAGGCGAACCCGGACCGCTCGCCGTTTGCGGAGCATTCGTGGAACGCGCCCGGGAACCTTATGAAGCGGCGGGGTGCCGTTCTTCTCAGCGGGCAACTCGCCGGCCTCGGCTTCGGCCTCGCGCTCGCGGGAGGGAAAGCCGGCGTCGCGAGTGGGTTCGCCGGTGGCGCCGCGGTCGCAGTGGCCTGGGGTGCTGGGTGCTTGTTCGGCGGCATCTGCTTGCTGCACGTCGCGCTTGGGGCCGTCCGCCCGGACTTCTCGCGGGCAGGCTTCCGCCTCGCCGCAGACGCGCTCGTAGTGTTCCTGACCTACCCCGACACGAAGCACCCCCTCGCGCACCGGCTGGGAACGTGGTGGCTGCGGCCTCAAGCGATGCGCCTCGTCCTCACCGGACTCGTCCTCGCTACGGTCGCAACCATGTTCGTCGCGCAAGCGAAGAATCCCGCCGCGACGAAGGACGAGAAGACGAAGACCGGTTCCGCGGCGGTAGGCGCTACCACTCCACGCGCGACCGTCGCCCCGCCGCAGGTCGCTGGCGAGGGGAACGCGCCGTTCGAGCGGCGCCTGAATCGCGGCTTGGACCCGCACGAGCGGTTTCACCAGCCTGCACCGGCCGTGTTTCCTCAGCCGGCTTTCGTCCCGCTCCCGCCGACGGCCCCACCGGCACCAGAAAGCACGGCGTCGCCGTTCCGCCTCGCGGACATGCTGGCGGCGTTCGTCGTGCTCGCGCTCGCCCCACCGCTTGTCGTGTACTCACTCGTCCTCTTGGTCGGCATCTACGCCCTCCCACGGTATCACGCTCGTTACGAGGCAAACACAGGCGAGGAGACGACCGCGCAGGATTCAGACGACCCCTACGAGTTTCTCTCGAATCCGGTCCTCGCGGCGCACCCACTCGCGCTCCGCAAGACACTCATCGCTCTCAATCCGGACCGACCCGAGTTGCCCTGGGACGCGAAGGTGGGACGGCTCCTGAACGGCCTTCGCTCGCCGCACCTCTACATCGGGCGGGCGGTCGAAGACGGCGCGCCGTGGCTCCTCCACCGCAATCTGCTCCACACCCACGCCCACCTGCTGGGCGGAACCGGAACCGGGAAGACGGCGCTCGGCCTGATGCCCGTCGGATTCCAGCTCATCGCCCGGGCCGACGCCTCGGTCGTCATCATCGACTTGAAGGGCGACCGGGCGATGTTCTGGGGGGCGTTCGTAGAGGCTGCGCGGGCGAAGCTCCCGTTCCGCTGGTTCAGCATCGAGCCGGGCTGCGCGAGTTACGTCTTCAATCCGCTCACCCAACGCCACGAGGCCGAGCGGACGGTCGCCGCCTGGGCGCAGAGCCTCCTCATCTCGACCGGCCTCCGCCACGGCGACGACTACGGGAAGGGCTACTTCCAGGCTCAGAGCCTCGACGTCTTCACCGGCTTTCTCCAGCAGTTCTGCGACATCCGTTCCTTCGCCGACTTCTCGCGCTACGCCGAAGAGAACGGGAGCTACCTCTCGACGAGCATCAACATGGACGACGCGCTCCATCTCCGGATGGTGCTCCGGCAGCTCGCCACGGTGGCCTCGCTGAACGCGACCGACGACTCTCAGCCGGCTGGGCGAAAGGAAGTGCTCGAAGACGCCATCGACATGTCCGACGTCCTCACCGAGAAGCAGGTTCTCTACTTCCACCTGCCCTCGATGGAGGAGGAACTGACCGCGACGTCCGTGGCCCGGCTCGCGATGTACGCGCTCGCCCACGCGGCAAAAGTTGCAGGCCGGAAGCGGCAAACGGTACCCGCCTACGTCATCGTCGACGAGGCCCAGCAGGTGCTCGGCCAGCACACGAAGATCCTCCTCGAAATGGCCCGCTCGCACGGCGTCTACTTCCTCCTCGCCCACCAGTCGGCGGACCAGCTCAAGACCGGCGACTACGACGTCACGAGTACTGTCGAGGCCAACACGACATTCAAGATGTCCTTCGAGGCGAGCTCCTCGTCCGCGCTCCGGGACATGGAGGCCTTCGGCGGGATGGTGCGGAGCAAGTCCGTCTCCTGGGCTCAGCCGATTCACCCCGGCTTCGACGAGAACAACGACGACGAGTTCTCTCCGACTCGCGCTCGTTCGCCGCGGGAGTTCGAGCCGGCTGTTGCGACGGTGAGTGAGATCCTACTCCCGGTCCTCACGCGACAGGAAATTCTCGCGGTGAGTGCGCACCCGCACCAGGCATTCGTCCGCTCGCGGTCAGACAGCGGACTCACCCAATACGCGGGGCAGTACACGAAGATCGAGTGCGAGTTCCCGACGACCGAGGGCGAGTACCGACTCCGCTCGAACACCCCGCTCCCGGAAACGCATCCCTCGTGCATCACCATTCGGGCTCGGCCGGACGAAGAGGACGTCGGCCCCGGGCCGCTCGCGAACAATCCGCTCCCTGTGGACCCGCCCCCGCCGGCCGTGAACGACGACATCGCCGCGCGCGTGGCCCGGGTGCGGGACGCACAGCCGAAGTTCCCCAAGCTCACGCAGGGAGGGGGATGAGCGTGCCACTCGCAAGCGAGGTCACGACACGACAAGAACCCTTCGCTGCTGACGTGAGCGACGGGACTGCGAGAGTTCGGCTCTGGTCGCGGGTGAGAACGAACGCCGACCGCGAGCGACTGAACCGCCGTCTTCTGGAACTCGGGCTCGACGCCTTTGCGGAGAGCATCGAGCGTTACGAAACCGGCTGGCACTGGCTCGGGACGGGGCATGGGTATGAGATCCTCTGGCGAGAAGAGACGACCTTCGCCGACCTCCTCCCTCTGGCCCGGCTCTGAGCCGGAGGGCGTTCGGCTTGACGCGCCGGTGGAGAGCGAGTTTGCCGGCTGCGTGACGAGCACCCTCGACGCGCTCGTCGCCCGCGGGCTCCGCTTCGGCACCATCTACGCCGACCCGCCGTGGGCGTACGAGAACACCGCGGCCCGCGGGGCGGCAGAGGGCCACTACCGGACGATGCCGCTCGACGCGATCCGCGGGCTACCGGTCCCCGAGCTCGCACTCCCCCGGGCTCATCTCCACCTGTGGGCGACGACCGGATTTCTCGACGAAGCGTTCGCAATCATTCGCGCCTGGGGCTTCACCTACAAGAGCTGCTTCGTCTGGGTGAAGCCGGTCATCGGCTGCGGCAACTACTGGCGACTCGCGCACGAGTTCCTTCTGCTCGGCGTCCGCGGCCGGGCGCCCTTTCGCGACCGACGGCAGCGGAGTTGGCTTGAACTCCGGAGAAGCCGACACAGCAGAAAGCCGGAGCTGGTCCGCGACATCATCGAGCGGGTCAGCCCGGGGCCGTTCCTGGAGCTCTTTGGCAGGAAGCCGGTGGGCGGCTGGGTCGTCTTCGGCGACAGCATCGAGCGGGGGCTCTTCGACCTGGATGTTCCGGCAATGGAGAGCGGAAACAGCCAACTGGAACTGCGACCGCCTAACGGCGGAGAGAATAGGGGAGAGTCATGACTCCACAGCCCGACGACGTGCTCGCTCGCCTCGCGCGCATCGAGTTGCTCCTTGCCGCCCTTGTCGAACAGAAGACGGTGAAGGAGTGGTACAGCACAGCGGAACTCGCGAAGCTGCTCAGTCGCGCGGAGTTTACGGTCCGCGAGTGGTGCCGTCTCGGGCGCATTCGGGCGGAGAAGCGGAAGTGCGGGCGAGGGCCGGCGAGCGAGTGGATGGTCAGTCACGAGGAACTGACGCGAGTGCGGAACGAGGGGCTCCTTCCGGATCAACGGCTCTGAGCGGGCGGGCTTTTCACCTCCTGCTACCAATCTGGCATTTTTTATCCAACGGGAGTACCATGCTGGTTTGAAGGAGAGCTGACGATGTGGTCTGATCACGAAACCGACCAGGATTTCCTAGGCTTTACCCACTTGGTGAAGGCCGTGACCGACGTCATCGTTCGGGACGACCTCCTTCCGGCAACCATCGGTGTTTACGGGGACTGGGGAGGTGGAAAGTCGAGCCTCCTCAAGATGGTCTCGGCCGACCTTTCCGCCCGCGAGGACTTTCTCGTCCTCCAGCTCAACGGATGGCTCTTCGAAGGCTACGACGACGCCAAGACCGCGCTCATGGAGACCATCCTTGACGAAATCGCCTCCAAGAAAACGCTCACCGCGAGAGGACGCTCGCTGTTCGTCGGGCTCGTCCGACGTGTGAACTGGCTCCGCGTTGCCGGGAAGGTGGTCAAGTATGGGGCGGGGTTCGCGATGGCTGGACCTGCCGGCATCGCGGCCGTCACGGCTCTGGAAGCGGCTGAACTGCTGAAGAAGGCTGGCGAGAAAGTTGGCGAGGTCGATGCTGAAGAGGTCAAGCAGCTCCTCAAGGAACCCGAGCAGGAGGTTCGCCGCGGCATCCGCGAATTCCGGCGCGACTTCAAGGAACTGCTCGCCGAGACGAAGCTGAAAGCGCTTGTCGTCGTAATCGACGACCTCGACCGCTGCTTACCGGACACCATCATCGAGACGCTCGAAGCGATCAAACTTTTCTTGTTCGTGCCGCACACGGCCTTCTTGCTCGGGGCTGACGAACGACTGGTCAAGTACGCTGTTCGCCGGCGATTCCCAGAGCTGCCCGGCGAACGAGCCGAAGTCGGCCGTGATTACCTTGAGAAGCTCGTGCAGTTTACCGTTCGGGTGCCATCGCTGAGTCGCTTCGAGATCGAAACCTTCATTGCACTCCTCTTCGCGAAGAACTGCAAGGTTCCGGAGGACGGGCTCAAGAAGGCGTGCCAGTGGGCGCTCGCGACCGAGAGCATCAACCAAGGGCGTGCGTTCAACCTCTCAGCAGCAAAGACCATCCTCGGAGAGGGCAAGTTGCCGGTCGGACTCGAAGAGGCTCTGACGCTCACCGCACGTATCGGTCCCGTTCTTGCGAACGGGCTGAATGGCAACCCGCGGCAGTGCAAGCGATTCCTCAACACGCTCCTGATGCGTCTGTCGATGGCTCGGTCGCGGACGATCGAGTTGAAGCAATCCGCCCTTGCGAAACTCATGCTCCTCGAATACTTCCGCCCCGAGTCATTCCGCCGACTCGCGAAGATGCAGGCCGACAGCGATGGAAAGCCACAACAGCTTAAACTCGCGGAGAGCCACGGGCGCAGCAGCGCTGCCGATGACGGACCGAAGAAGCCCGCCGTTGAACCCGGAAGGGCTGCCCCTGCAAAGCGGCCAGAGCCTGAACCGCTTGAGCCCGAGATGGAGGCATGGCTGAACGACGAGTGGCTCCAGATGTGGCTAGCGCTGCCGCCGTTCCTCGCGGGCGAGGATCTGCGACCCTACTTCTACTTCTCCCGGGATCAGCTCGGCGTGACTATCGGATCCGCTCAACGCCTAAGCCCACAAGCTCAGGAGGCGTTGCGGAAGATGCTCCAAGAGAGCGACGGCGTAAGGAAACTTGCCCTGACGCACGCCAAGGATCTTAACTCCGCGGATGCTGCTGCCGTGTTCGAGGAGTTGGCGAATCAAATGCGACAGTCGGATGACCTGTCTGACGAGAACTCCGAGTTGAAGAGGTTGTTCGAGTGGGTCGGTGCGCGCGGCGACCTCTCTGCCCAACTCGTTCTCGCCGTTCGCAGCGTTTCGGATTCGTCACTTCCTGTCTTCGCGGTGAGCGGGCTCCTGACCGCTTGCAAAGGGCAGAACGGTGAGGAACCCGCGAAACAACTTATCCGCCAGTGGGCCAAGTCGAGCGGGAATCAAAAGCTGAAGCGAGCGGCCGAGGGCAGAGTTAAGACCTTCGATGCCGCAGGGAAGTAGCGATGGGAACCAGCCGAACCAACGATGGCCCGGGTGACCGGAGGCCGCTCCTCCCGGCCTGGGCCTTGCCCGGTGGCGAGCCGCCACCGTCACCACCTGAGAAGACGCCGCCCGACGACCCCGCCGATGGGAACTCGACTCCTTCCGACGGAATCCCCGAAGGTGTTGACGGCGAGCCCCAGCAAGGCGCAGACCGGCCGGACAACTTGCAGTCACCACCCTCGCAACCAGCATCAGGCAGCTGGCAGGCAGCGAAGAGCCGGTTCACGCGGTCTGCGCGGGCCGGAGGGGGGCGCTCGAACGTGGCCGCGTCCGGGCGGGCTTACGTAAGAGCGAGCGGCGGCTCTCGATCCGCGGCAGCCGCTGCTAGCCACGGTCGGGCCACCGTCGCGCGGGCGAGCAACTTCTTTGGAACCCTCCTGAGAAACGGCCTCGGAGCCGCTCTCGATTCACTCGGCATCCGCGATTTCGTGGGGCGGGCAGCGGACATCGTGTTCGCAGCAATCGCAAACGCGATCGCCCCGCCTGGGGCCACACTGGAAGAGGCAGCGGCACGCCGTGCGGCTGACGAGGTGCTGGCAAAACTCTACGACGACGTGATCGAGGCAGGCGGAGACTTGGTCGCTCTCGAAGCCATGTCGGAAAATGACGTTGCGGACGCCGTCCGCGGGGTTATCACCGCCTACGTCTACGAGCGATGGCTTGAGCAACTCGGGAAGAGCATCGAAGCAGGTGCGGTGACGCCCGCCGAGGCCGTCCGCCTCGAACGAGAGGTCAAGCAGTACGTCAAGGACATCGTCCTGCTCGATGTCACGAACGACGAGGTACTCGCGTTCGGCCGCGACGCAGAGCGGACCAAGCAAGTGGTCGACCGTCTTTTCGAGGAGGCTTACGGGCTCCTGGAGGATGGGCAATGAGCTGGAACATCGTCTGCCGCGTAGGAGATTCGGACGACTACCTTCCGTCCATCGCTCCCACCGACCCACGACTGATTCTCGCCTTTGAGGCTGAGGGCAGCCCGAACGCGATTCGATGCAACTTCGACGAGAGATTTGACGCGCACCTTGGCGGGCTACCGAATGGCCCGGCTCGCGATCTCGTTCGACTCGCGTCGGCAGTGCTCACGGCGGATCTGTGTTTCCGCCGAGAGTATGGGGAGGAGCGGTGGACGAGGGACATCACGATCCACCTGCCCGTGTCGGACACCGCCCTCTGGGCCGGCGCATCGCGAGCGGCTACCGACACGCTCTCATTCCTGACTGGAGACATCTGGCGATTCGAGTTCCGCCCGATCGGCGAAGTGCGCGCCACCGTACCGGCACGCCCCGTCGGTGCGCCGCCCGACGTGGTCAGCCTGTTCTCAGGAGGCCTCGACTCGTTGATAGGCGTCGTCGACCTGCTCGCTGCCGGAAAGCGGACTGCGCTCGTCGGTCACTACGGGGCGGGAATGACCCACACCTACCAGGAGCGGGTCGCCGCGACTCTTGAGAGGGAGTACCCAGGTCTGACGCTTCCAGTGCTATTCCACGCTCAACCTCCCACGATCGACGGCGCCGAAGAGCGGGAACAGACGATGCGATCCAGATCGTTCCTATTCTTTGCTCTCGGAATCGCGGTCGCGCACCGCCTCGGGGCGGGCGTGCCACTTGCGGTGCCCGAGAATGGCCTGATCTCGCTGAACGTCCCCCTCACCGCTGCGCGGTCCGGGAGCTACAGCACTCGCACGACGCACCCGCACTACGTGGAACTCTACCGCAAGTTGCTGGCCGAACTCGGCATCGCGAACCCGGTCGTGCTCCCGTACCGCTTGAAGACGAAAGGCGAAATGCTCAAGGAGTGTGGCGGCCAGGTCACGCTCGGGAAGGCCGCCCCTCTCACGATGTCCTGTGCCCACTCGGAGGGCAGCCGGTGGGAGGGCTCGTCCCCGGGAACGCATTGCGGATACTGCTTCCCATGCCTCATCCGCCGGGCGGCGACGATGGCCGCCGGCACACCCGACGCGGGATACACCGTCGATGTCCGAACAGCCCCACCGGAGCCGACGACACAAAAGGGGAGAGACTTTCGAGCCCTCTCCATCGCGATCGAACGATTTCGCACCCGGTCGACCGGCCGGACCCTCTTCGACGTACTCGACACGGGACCCATCCCGCCCGAGGACATCCGCGCATACGCTGAGGTCTACCGGCGTGGGATGCTTGAGCTCACCGACTTGCTGACATGATCCGGAGGAGCCCGATGGCCGAGCACAGGACGTGCCTAGTCGACACACATTGCCATCTTGACCTTTACCCGGACCCGGCCTCGCTCCTCCGGTCGGTTGAAGCGGCCGGGATCTACACCATCGCCGTCACGAACGCGCCGTCGGTCTTTTCGCACACGAAGCAGTTGACCGAAAAATCTCGCTACGTCCGGGCGGCGATCGGGCTTCACCCAGAGTTGGTGAAGACACATGCCCACGAGCGGCCGCTGTTCTGGCAGCATCTTGCCGAGACCCGATACGTTGGCGAGGTCGGGCTGGACCACGTCACCCCGGACACCGCCGACCGCTCTCTCCAGCGGGAGGTGTTCGCAGAAGTACTCGAACATTGTGCCGCGATCGGAGGCAAGATCCTGACCGTCCACTCCCGCCGCGCCGCTTCGACGGTCATCGACATGGTCGGAAGGGACTTCCCTGGCGTGGTCATCCTGCACTGGTTCAGCGGAAGCCTGCGGGAAGCTTCCCGTGCGGCGGACAATGGTCTTTACTTCTCGGTCAATCCGGCCATGACTCGCTCGAAGTCAGGACAGGCTCTGATTGAGCGTCTGGATCCCGATCGCGTGCTCACCGAGACGGACGGGCCGTTCGTCTCCCTCGGGAAGGAACCCGCCACCCCGCCCGACGTGTCAGTCGTTTTGCGGCACCTCGCTGAAGCCTGGCGAATGGACGAAGCTGAAGCTGCAAACCGAGTCTTCTCCACGCTTCGACGCGTTCTCCCAGTCAAACCGGTTGAAGCCACTCCCTAGCGCCCGCTCCTGCGGAGTGGGGACAAACTGGGGACAGGGTTGGCGATGCAGCCCCAACGCGAGTACACTTTGATTGAAACGAGGAATCGGTCAGGGGAGCTGTGATTCCTAGCGTTCCAACGCTGAAGCAGAGCAGGAGCAACGCGAAGTCAGCCTTGAGAAGGTAGCTTCGAATCCCTCCCTCTCCGCTAAAGGATCTGTCGCCAACTGCCCACGATCACTCTCAAACCCCTGCTCCGGCAGGGGTTGTTTCGTTGACGGGCTGGCGACCGTCGTCAGGCCTCGATCTGTACGCTTGTCCTCGCCAGTCCTCTCCGACTCTAGCCCGCTACCGTTGTCTGCTGCTCCCGGTGCTGCTCCCACGCCTCCGGTCAGGCCGATCCCGGGCAGTTTGGCGACCGCCGCCGCGATGCCCTTCCGGGTGACGTGGGCGTAACGGTCCATCGTCAGCGTGATCGTCGAGTGCCGGGCCAGCTCCTTCGCCTCGTTCGGCATCACGCCGGCGTCCACGAGCGCGGTGATGAACCCGTGCCGAAGGGCGTGGAAGTCGGCCGTGCCGCCGTCCCGGTCCTTGTACGCTAGGAAGTCGCTCGCCTCCCGCTCCGGTCGCTCCGCGGCCGCGGCCTCGGCCACCCACGCCCGCCGGGCCGCGTCGAGGTCTTTCCGCAGCATGGCGGCGGCCGAGAACTGCTTGGCCCACTTTCCGGGCCACAGCAGAGCGCTGGCCGGGCGGTCGGCGAGCCACAAACGGAGGTGCCCGACGAGATCGGGGTGGAGGGGCACAACGTCCTCTCGTTTGTGCTTCGAGTAGGCGGCCGCAACCGTCACGGTCGGGGTGACGACGTCGAGGTCGAACGAACCCGGCGCCAGGCTGGCCAGCTCTGAAGCCCGGAGCCCGGTGTACGCGGCCGTCAGGTACAGCATCCGGCGATCCGGGCCGGGCAGCCCACGGTACGACCGCCCCGCAGTTGCCGCGGTGAGTAGCCGGGCGAACTCGTTCGTGTCGAGCGGCCGCCGCTCGTGCCGGATGGCGAACCCGCCGCCGGTCGCCAGTGAGCAGAGCGCGTCGGACAGCCACGGCGGGAGCGAGCTGAGGTTCTCGTAGGACAGCACCCACGAGTTCCGGGCCGCGATCATCAGGTCGCGGGCCTCCTTTGGTTCGGACCGGATCGGCGCCGTGGTCGGGTCGATGAGGCGCTTCAGCACCCGCGCCGTCGTTGACTTGGCGCTGCCCTGCTCGCCCAACAGCCCGGCGATGGGAAACGGGCCGACGCCGCGGATCGCTGCCGTGACCCACGCCACGAGCAGGGCGAAGTCGGCCGGGTCCGGGAGGTTGAGGAACCGGCGGAGCGTCGCCACGGACCCGCCGGCGACCGGCCGGGGCAGAGCCAGCGCGGACGGCGACCGGCGGAACCGGACCGGCGGGTGTTCGCACGCCCGCCAGCCGTCGGCGTCGATCTCGATAACCGTGGCGGCGGGGTCGGCGAGGTCGAGGTACACCCGGCCCTGGTGCGCGGCGACGCTGGAGATGGTCTCAACAGAGTAAGGATGCGGCTGGGTGACCGCTTCTGGAACCTCCAGGGCTTCACCCCCCAGTTGCGGGCGTTTCGCGGAGCGTCTTTGGGTGAGAACTTCGCGAGGTACCGGACGTTCTTCATCGCCTGCCCGCACACCACCTCGAGTTCGGAAGAGGAGTACGGACGCCCCGCTCGCCTTCGCGTGGACGGAGGCAACCACCTTCTTTTTGTCGTCCGCCAGGATGAAATCGGTGGCCTCGTCCTGCAGGTCGTCGCAGACGAGGTGCGTCGGCTTCCCGATCGCGCTCGCCAGCGCAGTTGTGCCGCCCAGATCCTGCACCAAGCCGAAGAGGGATGTGGGGGGCCAGCGATGGTGGGGCTTGGCGTTCGCATCGCCGTTCTCGGAAGAAGTCGTCTTCAGTTCGGCAAGAGCAGTACGTCTTGACCCCATGCTTGACCTCACCACAGGCGGAAAATCTCGGTGGCCTGAGTGCCGCGCGGAGGCCGGCGAAGTCGGCGAGGAGTGGGGCGATCCCCCGGTCGTCGGTCTTGAAGGACGTCTCGAACGCCAGGACGGCGAACAGTTGGTGGGCGGTGAAGACCTTCCCGCCGCAGGCCGAGGTGTACGCCGTGAGGGCTTCCCGGGTGAGCGCGAGCGCCTCCCGGGCGACGGCCCGCGGGGACTTGGTCATGGAGTCGGGGTCCTCATCCCCCATTGGAACTCACGACCCGCCCGATGGACTCAACAGACCAACACGATCTCTCATCGCGTCCGAGTTCATCGCCACGTCACTTCCCCAATCGTCTCAGCCCGCGGAGTCGGCCCCTTTTCGGAGGCAATCGTCTTCGCGTTCTTGCCGTCCGAATCGCACACCACGAGGTGACTGAACGTCTCCTTGTTTCGGATATCCTCCTTCATATCGTCGTGAACCTCGCGCCAAATGTAGGCGACCCGCTTCCCGTCCGGGGACCAACAGAATCCCAGGATCTCGCCCGCCTTCGGCAGATCGGTGACCGGCGCCGTTTTCCCGGTCGCGAGATCGAGTACCCGCATTCGCATGTTGTTCGGTGTGAGATCGCTCGCGTCGCCGGTCAGCGGAAACCGCCCGAACAGAACACGGGAGCCGTCGGGCGAAAACTGACCGAACGCGGCCGCTTCGCTCTTCGTGTCGGTCAGGAGCCTGTGCTCCTTCCCGTCGCGGCTCCACAGGTGGAGCTCGGCGACCGGGGGCACGTCTGCGGGCTTCATGAGCGTGGTCAAGAAGTACTTCCCGTCCCGCGACCAGTCGGTAATGACCTGGTCCTTGGGGATGAAGTCCAGAGGAATCGTTGCCTTGGTTCTTACGCTCACGATAGCGTGTTTCGTGTCCGCTGCATGGTTCTCGCCCTCCTTGACGTCACCGCACACGATCTCGGTGCCGTCGGGGGACCACGCGATCATCTGGCACTCGACCTCGAGATCCGTTACCGGCGCCTGCTCATCGAGTCCGCGGACGTAGAGCTTCGTGACCGGGCGCCGCCCCACGAACGTGAGGAGCAACGCCAGTTGCTTCCCGTCCGGGGAGAGTCGCGCGTTGTTCGGGAAGGGGTTCAGCGGCTCGGCGGTCGCCACTTTCTGCTCGTTTTTCCCGTCCGGGTCGATGAGCACGAGACGTCGTGATCGGGAGAACAGCAGCTTGTTCGGGCCGGCCGCGGGTTGGGTGCCGACCTTCGGAACCGGTGCGGGTGCTGGAGCCTTGAGACCATCGGCCGGTGGGACGCGCGGTGACGGCTGGTCGTTCGGGGACGACTCGGCCGCGGGCCCTAGTGCCGCGAGCGCGGCGAACAGGACCAGGGACGCGAGTACCAGAGCACGAATCGGCATCGTAACGGCCACTCCATTGGCGAGCATCGAAACGGCCCCCGGCACCGCGTCAGGGGCCCCCGACCCGAATCGAATCGCAGCGGCGAGGAGGGATCTGGGCACGTCTCCCGCCGAGGCCGTCGGTCCGTTAACGGCAACGCCCCCGGCCACTGCGGGCACGACGCCCCGGCGCGTGAGCCGTGCCGCGAGCATTTTGCGCGCGGTGGTCAGGCGACTGGAGAGCGTACCCTCCGGGATCCCGAGCGACTCGGCGACCAGTCTGCGTGGGCGCCGTTCGAGGTCGCAGGCGACGAGGACGACCCGGTACTTGCCCGGCAACTTCCGCAACTCGTCGTCGAGGATCGCACCGACTTCCGGATCGTGTTCGGGCGGGGCGGGGCAATCGGAGAGTTCGATGCCCGAATGCTCCCGCCGGCTCCGGAGCCGGGAGTCGCGAAGGGAACCCAGAGAGATCCGGCAGGCGACGCCGTGGAGCCATGCCCCGAGAGCGTCCGGCTCGGTAATCGTCGCGGCCTTCCGGGCCAGCACCAGGAACACGGCCTGGAACGCGTCCTCGGCCCGGTGCCGGTCGCGCAGCATCCGGCGACAGGTGCCGAAGACCAGCGGGCCGTGCCGGGTCACGATCTCGGCAAATGCGAGTTCGTCCCGGGTCGTGGTGAACCACCGGATCAGTTCCGCATCGGTGGCGCCGGTCAGTCGGTACGAAACAAACGGCCTCACGGAACTCGTGGTCGTCACGGCCATCGTTTTGAGCGCCCCGGGACCGTCGGCCTCCGCCGACGCTACCTGTATCTTGCGCGAACGGCGCCTTCCATCGGTGAGTTTCCAAAAAAGGCAACGGCGTACCAGATTTGTAATGACGATCGCACAATTGTTTACACCAGGTACACTGAGAAAAGAACGGCTGGCACACCAGCTCGCGAGGGATGTGGCGATCAGTTTCAACTGGCAGATCTCGATCTCGGCGTTCCGCGGCGCGGCACCTTGGAAGCGGGGGCTCTGCTTGTGGATGCCCCCGGATGGAGGCTACCATGTGCCGTGCGGAGGGCCTCGGCGAGTGTGGACATGCCGCTCCCGCGTGGGCCGATGGTGCACACCAAGCCCGGGGTTAACGAAAGCAACAGGTCGGAGAGGAAGCCGCCCGAGTGTGGTGGACCCGGCCTGGAATCCACGGCACGATTGGCCTCCTCCGGTCGTCTCGTTCGGCTCAGTTGCCCCGCCGCTCCGGCTCCGGTGCCAGGTCCTCCGCCTCGCGGAGTTGTTCGATCTCCATCCGCCAGTGATCCTTATCCCGTGCGGGCGACCTTCCTGCACCCAGATGAAGTAGGCGGCAACAGCGATCTCGCTTTCAGCAACGCCCTTCGGCGGTTCGGCCTCCGGGTCGGGTGGCGAAAGCTCGGGGGGCGGCCGACAGCTCACCGAGCCGGCGGGCGATGGCGTCCGCGTGCTTGTACTCCGCACGGAGGGCCGCCCGCTGCTCGGCCGAGAACCACTCGTGGATCGCACGCCCCCACGCGGGGGTGAACCCGACCAGCTTGGCGGCCGTGGTGGCCGAGAGTGGGTCGTCGGGGCGGGTGACCAGCCAGAGCACGTGCCACCGGCTCTTCTCGGCCGCGTCGGTACAACGGCGGTATCGGCGATCGATCTCCTCGTGACTCAGATGCCCGGCAACAGGTAAGCCTTTCATGGAACCCTCCCACGGTCGGAGAGGGTTATGCATCAACCGGATTCCAGTGCTTTCAAGTTGGGGGTGCCGGTCGGGCGTTGGCGTCTCGGCGGGTGAACGCGACCAGGATGTCCGGTAGCAGGATCAGGCGGGTCGCGGCGAGCGACCACCTGCGGCCGGCGTTCCGGTTGGCCCACGCCCAGGCGTTGCGGACCAGTCGCCCGATCGCCACCCACAACAGCCGGATGACCCCGTCCCGGCAGGAGGTTCGCGGCCGGGTCCCGGCGAGCGGGCGGTCGCGGCTCTCGATCCCGAACCGCACCCGGTACCGATCCCGGACCGCCACCGGGTCACCGCCCACCCGCCAGGTGACGGACAGGAGCTTGCGGGTGTGGCGGCGGCCGGTCCGGCCGTGCCGGTACGTCTTGTGGGCGACGACGACCACCACCCGCGCCGCCTGGCCCCGGTCCGCGTGGGTGTACGGATACCGCCCGGCCCCGCACCGGCGGACGGCCCGGAGCCCGGTCGCCGGCACCCCGGGCCGGGGCTTGCGGCCCCGGATCGCCGCCGGGATGACGAACGGGAGCCGGCGGGCCTGGAGCAACCGCATCACGGCGATCGAGAAGAACGCCCGGTCGAGCAGGACCACCCGGACCGGCACCCGGGCGGCGGCCACCCGGCCGAGGAGCCGCCCGAGGACCGCGGTCATCGGCTCCCGGTCGGGGACCGCGGTCAACCCGATCGTGTACCGGTCCGGCCCGCCGACCGCGCACGCCGTGGCGTACGTGTGGAAGTCGTGGGTGCCGACCGCGTGCTCGCCCCGGGCGGTGTCCCGGGTCGGGGAGCCGTAGTACGGGATCTGGTGGTCGTCGGTGGCCAGCCGGGCCGGCCGCGGTCGCTCGGGGAGCGGGGCGCGGAGGGTGGGTCGGAGCCGCCCCTCCGGGGCCGCCGCCGCCTCGGCAGGCTCGCCCGGAGGGCGTCCCAGATGCCCCGGCCGGTCGGGGCGACCGGGATGGCGTCACGGGCCGCGGCCAGGGACCGGGCGAACGCGGCAGCCCACAGCAGAACCTGCCAGACGACGCCCGGGGTGGCCTCCCGGCGGCCGGCCGGGAGGCGGATGGCAGCGGACAGCCGAGCGGTCCGGGTGTGTCGCAGATGGCGGGTAGCGGCGGCCGACCCACGGGGGATAGACTCGGGCGTGGGACGCATGGGGCTCCTCCCGGTGGAAGTGTGGCAACCTCCATCTCAGGGGGAGCCCGTGCGTCCCGCTACCCCTACACCGCCGAACTTGAAAGCACTGGATTCGGTATCAGTTCTCACCGCGAGTCCCCGACCGGCCGATTGGTGAACCCAGCCCTCGACCCCGCCCGGCGCGTTCTCCTTCTTCCAGATCGGCACGAGCGACTTCAGCGCGTCGATGGCGTACTGCCCCGCCTCGAACGCCTCCCGGCGGTGCAGACTGCTCACCGCCAGGACGACGCTCACCTCGCCGACCTCTAGCCGGCCGAGCCGGTGTACAATCGCGACGTCACCGACCACCCAGCGGCGCCGGACGTCGGCTTCGATCTCGGCGAGTTTTCGCTCCGCCATCGGCCCGTAGGCTTCGTAGTCGAGGAACTCCGTGACCTGCTCGCCCGTGAGCTCGCGCACGGTGCCGAGTAACAGGATCACCGCCCCGCACCGCGGCGAGCGCACGGCGTCCACGAGGACGTGGTGGTCGATCGGGGTTCGCATCAGTCCGGTCATGTGTCGCCGCACCGCCTGCGTGAGAATGTGGGTCACTTGCGCGGCACCGCGACCCAGGCAACCATTGTGCCGCGGTCGCTTCCGTGCCACTTCTCCGGTCGTCCGGCTTCAACTGGCTGGTCGTGATCGATCGAGGCCGACCCCGGGTTCGGGCGGGGCGGTCCGTGGCTGATAGCTTTCTGCTAGCTCGGTAAACTGATTGCCAGCGGTCATGCCGCTGCCAACGATTGGGGCGTTTCGCGCCCGGCACAGGCGTTGCCATCCCGGGCGTCGCGAGCCGGATGCGGTGGGCCATGTGGAGGCGAAGCGGAACCATGCCGACGGCCGAACCAACCCCCGTACCGCCCGCCCACCCCTCGCCCCCGACACACACACCGGAGCACCCGTCGTCCGGCCCGACGTCGGCCCGGCGGTGGGGGCGGGTGCTGATCTGGGGCGTCGGCCTGACCACGGTGGCCCTCGGCCTCGCCATCCCGTTCTCGTACTGGGGCTACCGGTTCACCCACTCGATGACGAACGACGGGTTCGTCGAGACGCGGATCGTCCACCTCGCGCCGCAGACGGCGGGGCTCCTGGTGCGGGTCTCTGTCGAAGAGAACGACCAGGTTTCCAAGGGGCAAGTTCTGGCGGAAATCGACCCGGCGCCCCCTCAGCGGGTGCTCGATCTCGCGCGGTCCAAGGTCAAGGTCGCGGAAGAAGCCCTGCGCTTCGAGGCGGCTACGCTCGACCGGCTGGAGAAGGAGTACCCGCGGAAGGTCGCGGTCGCCGAGCGCGAGCTCGACGTCGCGGGGGCGCTGTGGAAGGAGTCCCAGACGCGGCTCGAGGTGACGCGCGTCCGGACCGAGAAGGCCGTGACCGCGGCCGCGGCCGCGGTCGACGCCGCGAAGGCCGTGCTCGTCAAGGCGAAGGAGGACAACGACCGCTACCAGAAGCTCTACGAGGAGAAGTCAGTGCCGCAGATCCGTGCCGAAGAGGCGGCGCGGACGTTCGGCACGGCATCGGCCGATCACGCCGCGGCCCTCGCCAGGCTGGACTCGGCGAAGGCCGACCTCGGGCAGACCCGCATCGCCGAGCGCGACGTGGAGGTCGGCCGGCAGACGGTCGACAAGGCGACCGAGACCCTGGCGCTGGCCAAGCTCATCGACCTCCAGATCGAGGAGGAGCGGGTGAAGGTGGAGATCCGCACCGCCGAGCTGGCGGAGGCCCGGCGGGCGGTCGACACCGCGCTCACGCAGCTCCAGAACTGCCGCGTCGTCGCGCCGTTCGACGGGATCGTGGTGAAGCGCTACCGCAGCCCCGGCGACAACGCGCCGCTCGGCTCGCCGGTCATCAGCGTCTACAACCCGAAGCTGATCTACGTCACCGCGAACATGGAGGAGGACCGGCTGGAAGGGATCGCGCCGGGGAACCGCGCGATTCTCTGGATCGAGCGGTTCGGCCGGCGGTTCACCGGGCGGGTGGTGTGGACCGGCGAGGCGACCGGGGCGAACTTCGCTCTCGTGCCGCGCGACGTGAGCACGGGCGAGTTCACCCGCGTCCCGCAGCGGGTGCCGGTGCGGATCGCCATCGACCCGGACGACCGCCTCGGCCGCGTCGTCCCGGGCCTGTCGGTCACGGTGGCCATCTCGCACACCCCGGGCGACGCCGACTGGGCCGCTCAGGAGGCCGCCCGGATGCGGGCACTCGCCGCCGAGGGGGTGAGTCCGGTCGTTCCGCTCCCTCCGGACGCGAAGAAGTGAGCACCGCACCCCTTAACGGAGCCGCACCGGCACCGCTCACCACACGGGAACGGCTCGCCGCCGCGGGGGCGTTCGCGGCGGCCCTGCTCTACGGGGTTCACAGCACCCTGCCCGACCTGCCGGGGCCGTTCGAGGTCGCCGACATCGGCTCGGACCGCTTCCGCTTCCAATGGGTCTCCGGCGCGTCGAACATCGGCACGCTCTGCGGCATGTCGATCCTCCCCTGGTTCCGGTCCCGGTTCGGGATGCGGCGGTGCTACTTCGCGGGGCTGCTCCTCTTCGCCGTCGGCGGGCTGAGCGGGGTGTGGGTGCGGGACGACACGGTGCTGGCCGCGACGACGCTCGTCGCCGCCGTCGGGAACGGGCTCGTGATCACGACGGTCCTGTCGCTCCTCTGGCTCGAATTCCCGGGCCGGCACGACTGGTCGATCGGGCTGTACGTCGCCGGCCTGTACCTCGGCCGCGTCGTCGCCCCGGTCGTGAGCGGGGCGCTGATCAACGAGCCGTCGTGGCGGACGGTCGTGGCCGCCCCCGCCGCGCTCGCCGGGGTGGTGCTGATCCTGGCGTACGAGTCGCACCGGGCCGACACGCCGCCGAGCGACACGCCCGAGCCGTTCGACTTCCCGGGGCTGGCGCTCCTCGTCACCTGGACGACGTGCCTGTTCATCGGGCTGAACCGGTTCCAGCTGTGGGGGTGGGCCACGTCGGACCTGGCCGCCGTGGTCTACGTCGTCGGGGTCGTCTCGTTCGTCGCGTTCGGGGTCCGGCAGCTCACGACCCCCCACCCGCTCTTCGCACTGTCGCTGCTGCGCAACCGGCGGTTCGCGCTGGCGGTGCTCATCAAGGCCGCGTCCGACACGGTCTTCGCCGTCGTCCTCCTGGCGGTCGTCCGGTACATGGTCGTGGACCGGGGCTACCCGCGCACCACGACCGGGCTGGTGCTCCTCCCGTGCGTGCCCGCGATGCTCCTCGCCATCCTCTTCACGTCCCGGTTCGGAACCCGCGCGAACCGGAAGCTGCGGTTGGTGGTCGGGCTGGTCGGGCTGGCAGTCTGCACGTGGGAGCTGGCCCGGATCGACCTGTTCACGGACAAGCGGTGGCTCGCGGCGGTGCTAGCGGTGTGGGCCGGGTGCGCCGGGCTGGCCGGGTCGCCGGTCATCTGCATCAACTTCGACGGCCTGACCCGGGAGCAAGTGGCCGCGTCGTCGAGCATCAAGAACGTGATGCGCGTGCTCCCGACCATGATCGGGACCGGGTTGCTCGTCATCTTCACCGACCTGCGGGCGACCGAGTTGTTCGACCTGCACCGCCAGACCATCGAGTCGAACCGGCCGCCGATCGCCGACGTCTCGGCCGAAATCCAGGACCGGCTGGCGCCGTTCAGCACGCGCCCGTCGGACCTCCCCGCGCAGGCCAACCACGTCGTCGGGGCCTGGGTGAAGGCGAACGCCACCGTGTGGGCGACGCAGGCGCTCCTCCAGTACTTCGCCGTCATCGCCGCCGGGGCCGCGGTGGTGAGCCTGTTCCTACGGCCCCTTCCCGCCGACGCCCCCGGGCCGCTCCGGGGGTAGCGTCGGCGGGGACGCCTCGATCAGCCGGGGGAGCGGAACCCCGGTCGCGAACTCCATCCGCGCCAGGGCGATCAGGTAAGCGTAGCGGGCGTCGTTGGCGTTCTGCTCGGCCCGGGTCAGGGCGGTCTGGGCGTCCACGACGTCGGTCGGCTTGGCGTCGCCGCGGTTGTACCGCGCCTGGACCAGTCGGAGCGTCTCGGTGGCCTGCTGCACGGCCGTCCGGGTTTGCACGATCCGCTCCCGGGCGTCCTCGATGTTGGCGAACGCGACGTGGACCTCGAACGCAATGGTGTCGCAAATCTGCTGCGCCTCCGCGACCGCCGCCCGGACGTCCGACTCGGCGGCCTGGAGCTGGCCCACCCGCCGCCCGCCGGCGAGCAAGTCCCACTTCAGGAAGATCCCGGCGTCGAACACGCTCGAGTTCTGGACGGCGGACCCCTCCACGAACGACCCGGTCGCCCGGGTCTCGAACGTCGGGAGGAAGTCGGCGCGGGTGGCGTCGACGCCCCGCGCTGTGGACTGGATCGCCTTCTGAACCACGACCAGTTCCGGGCGGCTTCGGACGGCGAAGTCCAAACACTCTTCCAGCTTGAGGCCGAACACGCGGGACGCCGGGTCCGGCGGGGCGGCATTCGGCGCCGCCGGGTCGGTGCCCGGCAGGGCCACGGCGACCTCGGTGACGCGGGTCGGGAACCCGACGGGAATGCCGATCGCCCGGTTGAGGGCGGCGAACGTGATGTGAACCTGGCTCTGGGTGGTGGTGCGGGCCTGGCGGGCGTCCGCCAGCTGCACCTCAGCCCGGAGGACGTCCTCGCGGGTTAACACGCCGCGCTTCTCCAGGTTCACCGCGTCCCGGAGCACGGCCTCCGCCCGCTCCACCGTGCGCTCGGCCACGGCCCGGGCGGCATACGCCTCCAGCACCTCGGCGTACCGGACGCTCACGTCGAACCCGACCGCCTGCCGGGCGCGCTCGGTCTGGAGCCGGGTGATGTCCAGCTGGAGGACCGCCTGGTCGTGGCGCGCGAGCCGCTTGCCGAACTCGAAGACGGTGTGGCGCAGCTCCAGGTCGATCACCTGGAAGTCCTGCACGCCCGGCCCGAGCCCTCGGACCGGGAGCTGAACGAACCGCCGCCCGGGTTTGACGCCGACGAATCCGGCGTGCGAGGTGGAGTACTCGAACCCGTGCGACAGGGAGAGGGACGGGAGGAACTCGGCGAACACGACCCGCTCCTCGGCCGCCGCCCGGGCGACGGTCTCCCGGACCCGGTTGAGCTGGGGGTTGACCCGGTCCGCGAGGAGCTTGGCGTCGTCCAGTGTGAGCGGCCCGGCGCCGGGAGCGGGAAGGCCCACGGGCGGCGGGGCCGCCTCTGGCCCGCCGGCTGGGAGTGGGGCGGGCGGCGGTTCTGCTGGGAGCGGGGCCGTGATCCGCCCGGCCAGCCCCGCGGGATCGACCGGCGCCGGTGAACGGACGCACCCGACCGCGCCCAGCGCGACGACGAGCGAGGCGATCCGGGTGGGACGGAGCATCGCGGCAAGCCAGGGAACGTCGAGGCCCGTGGCGGGGATCGGCGCGTCCGGGAATACTGGAGTCAAGGCGCGCCGATACCCGGCACCGAACGAATCTGTCCAGATCAACCCGCGGCGCGGCTCACGGGAACGTGGGGAGCGTCCCGTATGCGAAGAACTGGGCCGCCCCGATCTGACTCAGCCCGTCCGCGGTCAGGCCGACGACGTGCCCGTCGCAGTAGAGCGCGTTGAACACGCTGGTGTGCCGCTGGTCCGGGTAGTGCGTCTTCGGGTTAGTCGTGTCGGGATACGGCCAGGGTGCGCGCGGGATGGCCGCCGTCGCCGCGTGGGTGGAGTCCGCGCACCCGGGGCGTCTTGCCGTGGTCCCAGACGATCAGGATGTTCGACGCGCCGTTCCCGTCGGTCAGGTACACCAGGCTTTTCCCGTTCGGCCCGCCGTTGACGTAGTTCATCCCGTAGCTGCACCGGAACGCCTGGCCGGTCGCCGGGTCGATCCCGTTGGGGCACTTGAACGTCTTCACGTTCTGCTCGATGTAGGGCCACAGCAGCCCGGCCGGATACCCGTCGTTGCTGTACGTGTTGTCCGCGTCCGGGGTCTCCTACGCGATGGTCGTGGTCGAGGGGGCCGGGCGGTTGTCGTAGGGCGCCCACCACACCTCCCCGGGGCCGGTCCAGGTGGTGGCCGAGGCCAGCGCGAAGCAGTCCGCGTCCACCCCGCCGCTCGTGTCGCACCGCCGGTACTTGGGGAACACGCCGAGCGCCCCCTCGTAGTTGTGGACCGCCAGCCCGATCTGGCGGAGGTTGTTGGCGCACTGCATCCGGGCGGCGGCCGTGAGGACCTTCTGGGCGGCCGGGAGCAGCCGCCCGATCAGGATCGCAATGAGGCGATCACGACCAACAGCTCGATCAGCGTGAATCCACGGCGGATCCGCATGGCCTTCCGTCCTCGGGTTGAAGTGTCGTTATACAGTAGTTTCCAGGAAACTCAGCGGTTTCAGGCTGCCGGCCCCTCGGGATCACGAGGGGCCGCGTCGCTTTCTCGCCCACCATCCAGTCCCCGCAGGAAGTGCGAGAACTCCGCCCGGGACGCCCACACCACCCGCCGCACGTCGAGC
>JAFKFQ010000410.1:0-843 GCA_017308215.1 bacterium
TGGCGGGGGGACCGCACCCGATCCCATCCCGAACTCGGCCGTGAAAACCCCCAGCGCCCATGGTACTGTGTCTCAAGGCACGGGAGAGTAGGTCGCCGCCAGGTCTTCCAATCCACCCCTCACTCACAACAGCACCCACGCGGGGTGGAGCAGCCCGGTAGCTCGTCAGGCTCATAACCTGAAGGTCACAGGTTCAAATCCTGTCCCCGCAACCAACTCATCTCCTCACTAAACCCACACATTCGCCCCGTGAACATACGTTCCGGGGCACGCCGCGTTCGGAGCCTCCCACATGGCCCCAGCCCGCCGTGCAGAGGGCTGCACGCCGACAGCCCGGTAGGGGGCGGGCGACGATGGCCGCCAGGAGCAGTGGGAGACACAGAGGGGCGCAGCGCCGCAGCATGGGTGGTGCCCTCGACGCGCGGACCTCGGGGACTACCTCCCGGGCTTCGCGCGAATGTGAGTCGAAGGAGACGCTACCCGAGTTGTACCGATTTGCCCGGCTTCACGTCGATGACCTGGAGTTCGAGCGTGCGGTTCCCGCGGAAGTCGTTCACCTTTGGGGTGAACGCCAGGCAGCACTCGCCGGCCGCCATCAGTTCGTCGGCGCGGTCCGCCATGTTCCAGCCGACCGCCCGGAAGCTCGTCTCGCCCTGCACGGCGCGGAAGCTCAGGTGCTTCTGTACCTCACCGCTCCCCATCCGGCGCACCGCCTCGGCCCGCAGGCCCGCCGCCAGGAACTTGGGGCGTGGGTTCTGCGCGCCGTAGGGTTCGAGGCGGTCGATGTCCCGGAGCAGCCCCCACGTGACGGCGCTCAGCGGCACCTCGGCGTCGAGGGTGACG
>JAFKFQ010000410.1:913-23631 GCA_017308215.1 bacterium
GGGCCGCCCGCCGGGAAGTGGTTCGTCGCGTACTCGGCGAAGGCGTCGCGGAGCGCGGGGATGCTCGCCGGCCGCAGCTTGAACCCGGCCGCCGCCGCGTGCCCGCCGTGGCCGATCAGGTGCCGCTCGCACGCCTTCAGCGCCAGGTGCAGCGGGAAGTCCGGGATCGACCGGCCGGAGCCGACGGCGATGTCCTCGTCGGTGCGGGTGGCGATGACCAGCGCCGGGCGGCCGTAGGTTTCGGCGAGCCGGCCGGCGACGATGCCGACGACGCCCTGGTGCCCCTCGTTCCAGTCCGGCGACCACACGACCAGCCCCGGCGCCGCCGCGAGGCCGTCGGCGTCGATCAGGTCTTTCGCCTGCTGCGTGATCTTCCGCTCCAGTGTCTGCCGCTGTTGGTTCAGGTCTTCGAGGTACGCCGCGAGCTGCTGCGCCTTGCCCGTGTTCGTGGTGGTGAGGAGGTCGACCACCATGCGGGCGCACTGGAGGCGCCCGGCGGCGTTCAGCCGCAAGCCGACCGACGGCCGCTCGGCGATGCGGTTGAGCCCGTACTTCACGAGCAACCGGTTCTCGTCGTGTAGGGGCACCACGTCGGCGACGAGCCCGAGTGCGGCCAGCCCGACGGCGTCCAACAGAAACTCGCGCAGCTCCGGCGTGGTCTTCGCGCCGCCGCTGGCGAGCCGCGCCACCTCCCACGCCAGCTTCAAAGCCACGCCGGCGCCCGAGAGCTCGCCGAACGGATATTCGCTGCCGGGCAGTCGGGGGTGGACGAGCGCCGCGGCGGCGGGGAGGACCGGCGTGCCGTCGTCGGTCGTGCGCATCTCGTGGTGGTCGGTGACGATCAATTCCAGCCCGGCCGCCTTCGCCTCGTCCGCTTCTTCGACGCTGGCGATACCGCAGTCCACCGACACGACCACCGACACGCCGTTCGCGGCGAGTTCGCGCAGCCGGGCGGAGTTGAGGCCGTAGCCCTCGGACAGCCGGTGGGGGACGTGGAACTCGACCACGCCGCCGAGCTTGTTGAGGAGGAGGACGAGGATGGCGGTGCCGGTCACGCCGTCCACGTCGTAGTCACCGTACACGCAGACCCTGCGCTTCTCGACGACGGCGCGGAAGAGGCGCTCGGCCGCGGCGGGCACGTCAGGGAGCAGTGCCGGTGTGTGGAGGCCGGCGAGGGTGCCGTCGAGGAAGCGGCGGGCGTCGTCGGTCTGGGCGATGCCGCGGTTCAGGAGGAGCTGAGCGACCACGGGCGACACCCGCAGCGACCCGGCGAGGCGGTGGGCGGCGTCCGGGTTCTGCGGGAGGAGCCGCCAGACTTTCTCGACTCGGGCCACGGGCGCACTCCGGGACGGGCGGACCCTTCCTTTAGAACGGATGTCCACCAGGTCGGCAAGCCCAACAGCGGCGGCGCAGGCGGTCGGAACGGGGTACCAAGCGGCGCCGCCGTCATCTCTTCCGTGACCGGGCGTGGTGGCCCACGCCGTACCCGCCCCGTCACCGGCACCACCCGGCAGCGGTCGGCCTCGAACTTCACCGGTTCTTTTCGCGTCAGTCAGGTTTTCCCCCACGCGGGTCGATCCGAAGAGAGCGTCCGCGTATCGACCTCGGGCGCCGCCGGTGCCGCGCCCGTGGCCTGCCGACCGGCACCAACACCCGTTCCGCCCCGTGAGGAGACAGCCTCCGTGAACGCAGCGATTCTCCTGATGGCTTCGGCCGTGACGGCTGGGCAACCCGCGCCGGCACCGGCCGCGGCGCCGGCACCGGCCGCGCACCCCGCGCCTGCCCCCGCCGGTTGCACCGACTGCGGCACGGGCCCGGTCGACTGCGGTTGCGACGTGAGCTGCAAGCGCGTCGGCCTGCTCGACAAGATCAAGTCCCGCCTGCACAGCCGTAAGGCGAAGTGCGGGTGCGATGCGCCGCCGGCCTGCGACAACTGCGCCCCGCCCGCGCCGCCGGCCCCGCCCCCGCCCCCGCCCCCGCCCGCGCCGCCGTCGTGCTGCGAGCCGCAGCCGTGCCACGACTGCCACGCGCCGCGGGTGAGCATCCTCGACCGGCTGCGGGCGAAGTTCAAGAAGAAGTCGCACTGCGACGACTGCGCCCCGCCGCCGTGTGACGGCTGTAGTGCGGCCCCGGCCCCGGCCGCGGTGCCGCACCCCGCCCCGGCCGGTGGCGGCGCGGGTTCCGCCCCGGCGCCCGTGCCGTCGCCGACCCCGGCCCCGATGCCCCCCCGGACGACCACCCCGCCGAAGGCGGAAGTCGTGGTCCCCGGCGTGGTGACCCCGGTGTCTGGCCCGCGTCTGACGGGCACCACCAACCCGTACTGAGGCCGGTCGGGCAGTCGAAGTTCGAGGCCGACCTCAGCCCGCACCCGCGGGAGGGGGTCGGCCGCGGGTTTTTCGCGGAAGTCTGTGATTCCTACTCTTCCACCGGGTCAAGCCGGCATTAGGATGGGGAAGGGGGCACGACTCGCGTGGGGGCGGACCCGGGCGGTGCGGGGCGGACGGGATGACCGCTCCCCGCCGGGGTCGGAACTTGGGGGCAGGGATGAACGTGGCCACGATCAGCACCGCGGGGGCGGAGCTGGCGAATAAGATTGCGCGCCTGGTCGAGGAGCGCGGCTGGAACCAGGAAGACTTCGCCCGGTTCACCCGACTGAACCGCCACACCGTTCGCCAGATCCTACTCGGCGGGCCGAAGCGGCAACTGCGGAACGCCACCGTCGGCCAGTGCGCCAACGCCCTCGGGCTGACGGTGGCCGAGCTCCGCGGGCAGCCGCTGGAACGCCTCCTGCCGCGGATGCACGGCAAGCCCCCGGAGGACACGGAGGCGCTGAAGCTTCTCAACGAGCGGGCCACCCTGCCTGACCTGACCGCCTGGCTGGACCGTAACAAGGACCGTGCGGCGACATTGTCGCCCGAGGAGGTGTTGGAACTCCTCGACATGCAGGCGCCGAACGGCCCGTTGGAGAAGTTGGGGGTGGAGAACTGCGTGGACCTGCTGGAGCGCCGGCGGAAGCTGGTGTGCCAGGTCCGTGAGATAGCCGGGACGGAGTACCTCGATTTGGTCGAGCAGTTCGTGCGGCTCGTGTACGACAAGGTGAAGGGGCCGCGCCGGTGCTGAGCGGCGAGGTCAGTACGTTCTCCACGTCGCGCGGATCGTTCGTGATGGTGGCGGTCTTACCACGCTTCGGGCGGGTCGCCGATGCGGCACTGCTCGGGGCGTGGTAGTACGTGCTCTTACCGTTCCGATTCTACCAGTTCTAATCGCTCGCCGACGCGGTAAACGGTGCTGCCCACCGTGACCGTCGTCGGCGTCACCCGGATCAACTCCGATCGGATCGAGTTCTGGGCGAACCCGGCGAGCCGCTCGCGCGGCTCGGGCAATACGACTTCCTGCGCCGTACTGCCGTCGGCGAGGCGGAAGACGTACAGGACGTGTTGGAGGGTGGCGCGGGTGCGGTCGATCGGTCCCGGGGTCCCCTGGACGAAGGCGTGGGTCGTCGAGCGCATGACCAGCACGTAGAGCCGGTCCGGCCCGGCCGCCGCGTCCGCGATCGACAGGGTGTGGTGTGTCACGCGATCGATCCCCATCGGCGCGCCGGGGACGGACCACTCGCCGCCCTCGACGAGCCTCTTCATCGCGCCGGTCTTCAGGTCGGTGTGGAGGATGGCGGTGCGGCCGCTCAGGACGCCGGCCCCGAACGGCCCGCGGTCGGCGACCACGCCCGGCGCCCGCGGGCCCGACGGAACGGCGTGGACGACGTACCCGTCGCCCTTCGCCAGGACGCGGCACTCCGGCTCGACCGCCTTCGGCGTGGGCGCGGGTTGTGCGAGGGAGGAAGTGAGGAGCAGCGTGAACACGGGACGGCCTCCGGGGGCGGGTACGCGCAGCGTACCGCGCCGGCCCGGCGCCGGGGGTAACGGCGGTGTCACGTCTCGTAGCTGATGCGGCCGTGGCGGGTGCTGCGGCTGATCCGGTCGCTGGCGTACAGCCCGGCCAGTACGAACTCCACACAGCTCGCCCGCACCGCGTCCGACTCGCCGGCGTTCACCTCGAACGCCTTCTCCCACGCCTTCGGCACCCGCTTCATCCGCGGCGCGTAGTCGGTGCTCGGCAGCATGTCGCCGACCTCGACCTTCACGCCTTTGCCGAACACGTCCGCGATGTCGTCCAGCCCGTGCTTGTCGACGTACTCCTCGAACACGGTGCGAACCGCCTCGGCGACGATGCTTTCGAGCACCTGCTTCTCGCTCATCTGGTGGGCGCCCATCAGGTCGAGTTCGAGCTTGCCGAGGGCCGAGTTCGGCAGGTGCCCGAGGTCGCTGATGCGCGGCACCGCCGGCTTCTCGCCGAGGCGCACCCCGCGGTGCCGGGCGCTCGCCACCATCGTCCGGTAGTTGGCGATGCTGAACCGGGCGCTCACCCCGCTGGACTGGTCGACGTACTTCGACCGCCGGGCCGCGACGCTCACCTGCTCGACGATCTCCTTCATGAAGTACGGCACGAATACGGGGTACTCGCCGCCGAGGTCGAGCCCCGCCTCCTGCTCCATGATCTCGATGCCGAGCCCGCGCTCAAGCGGGTAGTGCGTCTGGATCAGCGAGCCGATGCGGTCCTTCAGCTGCGGGATCACCTTGCCGGAGCGGTTGTACGTCGTCGGGTTGGCGCTGAAGAGGACGAGCACGTCGAGGTCGAACTGGATCGGGTAGCCGCGGATCTGCACGTCCCGCTCTTCGAGGATGTTGAACAGCCCGACCTGGATGAGCTCGTCGAGCTCCGGCACCTCGTTCATGGCGAAGACGCCGCGGTGCATGCGCGGGATGAGGCCGAAGTGCAGCGCCTCCTCGGCGCTCATGCTCGTGCCGGTGGCGAGCTTCGCCGGGTCGATCTCGCCGATCACGTCGGCGAACTTCGTCCCCGGCGCGAGCCGCTCGGCGTAGCGCTCGGCGCGCGGCCACCACGCGACCGGCACGCGGTCGTCGGGCGTGTTCGCCAGCAGTTCCTTGCCGGCCCGCGTGATCGGCTTGTCGGGGTCTTCGTGGACCGGCGAGCCGGGGATGTCGAGGTACGGGACGTACTCGTCGAGAAAGCGGACGAGCGAGCGCATGAGGCGGCTCTTGGCCTGCCCCTTCTCGCCGAGGAACAGCATGTCGTGTCCGGCGAGCACCGCGACGCTGACCTCGGGAATGACCGTATTCTCGTAGCCGACGATGCCGGGAAATAGGTCGTCGCCGCGGGCGAGGGCGGCAAGGTAGTTGGCGCGGAGCTCGTCCTTCACGGACCGCGACCGCCAGCCGGACGCGCGGAGTTCCTTCAACGTAGTCGGTCGGTGGGTCACGAGTGCCCCTCGGGTGCGTGCGACTCCCGCATTCTAGGGGCGCCTCGGCTCGCGGAACAAACCGCGCCGCCGGTAGACTGGGCGTATGCCCCCTAACCCCCCGTGGCCCGAGGCCGCCTACCGCCTCGACCTGCCGCACCCGCTCCCGGTGGACCTTTCGGCGCTCGCAGACGCCGTGTTCCGCCGCATCTGGCGCACCACGCTCGACCAACCCGGCTTCGCGCTGGTCCGCTTCGGCGGGCCGGTCGATTCGCCCGCACTGCGGCGCTTCCTGCTCGACCTCGTGACGGTGTTCCCGCTCGCGTTCGTGCCGGAACGGCTCGGTCGGTTCGACCAGCAGGTGAGCAGCCGCTTCCACCGCGACGGCGCGCCGCCCGCGTCGTTGCTGCTCCTCGGCTACGAGGCGTCGCGGGTGCGCAGCCGCGTGTTCGCCGCCGACGCAGAGCGCGCCGCCGTCGCGGCCGGGTTGCCGGTGAACGAATACCTCGCGGCGCACAACCCGATGACGCCTGCCGGCGAGGCGAAACTGTGGCCGGTGACGACGGAGCTGGCGCTGCCGGCGAACGAGCCGTTCGTCGTGATTCTGAACAACTCGCTCATCCCATGCGGCCCTGACCGCGTGCTCGGCGTGCTCCACAAGGCGGAGGTGCCGGAACCCGACGCGGACGCGACGCGGGTCATCAACTCCGTCGGCCTGATGCGTGCCGGCGACCCGGCGGGAATCCCGAAGCCGGCCGCCGCGGTCGCCCACTTCCTCGCGCGAACGGACCTCGACTGATCCCCTCTCGACGTCGTCCAACGTGGTTCCGGTCGCCGCGCGATTTGGTCCGTTTTTCATTTGCGTGTTGGCCACGATTCTGGTTCCATCATCACCGAGCCGCACTCCGCCTCCCGTTCGACCGTCACCAGCGTGCCCGCCCGGGCCGCCGGCCGGGCGCGGTAGCGCGGCGGGAGGAACACCGTGATCCGCACCGTCGTTCCGTTCCTGTTCGCCCTCTCGGCGTGGTTGACCGTGTCGGTCCCGCTCGCGGCCCAGCCGTCGGCGGGCGAGTCATTCCGCGTGGTCGGGTGGAACCTGGAGTCGGGAGAATCGGACGACGACTTCCTTGCCGCGCAGGTCGCCAAAAAGAAGGGCGTGACCGTCTGGGGGTTCTCCGAGGTCGCCGGGCAGAAAACGCTGGACACACTGGTGAATGCGGCCAACAAGGCCGGCGGCAAGTATGCCGGCGTCCTCGGGACCACCGGCGGTGGGGACCGGCTCGCCATCATGTTCGACACGTCCCGGTTGACCCTGGCGTCGGTCGAGGAGCTCAAACTGATCCAGCTCGGAAGCAAGAACCAGCGGGCTCCGCTCGTCGGCCACTTCAAGGGGAAGACGACCGGCAAGGAGTTCCTCTTCGTGGTCAACCACCTGTCCCGCGACACCAGCAGCCCGCCGAAGCGGGTCCAGCAGGCGAAGATGCTCAACGCGTGGGTGAAGGACGTCCCGGCCAAACTCCCGGTCGTCATGGTCGGCGACTTCAACCTCGACTTCCACGTCACCCAGGGAGACGCCGGCAAGCGTGACCCGGGGTTCGATGAACTGACCCGGGACAATCGGTTCGTCTGGGCGCGGCCGGCCAAGCTGATCAAGACCAACACTGCGAGTTTTAACACGGTGCTCGACTTCGTGTTCGTCGGGAACGCACCGGCCGGGTGGTCGTTCGACGCCCGTATCCTGAACCGCGAAGACGACAAGGAGGCGACCAGCAACAAGAATTTCAAGGACTCGAAGCAGGCAACCGACCACCGCCCGGTGGACGCAGTCTTCACCTTCTCCGCTGCCACCCCTGGTCCGGCCGGTGGATTCCCACTGGCCATTCCCGCCGTGCGTGATACCACCGGAAAGGCCGACGACCCGGCCGCCATCCGCCGCGAGATCGAGGCCTTGCGGCAACGGCTGCGGGAACTGGAGGAGCGCCTTAACCCGCAGGAGTAATGACCGAAAATGCCCCCGCCCGCCGGGGTTTCCGGCGGGCGGCGGGGATTGCGGTACAGCCGGTCTCAGATGCTCAGCACGCCGGTGCTGTCGCCGAAGCTCGCGGCGGGGGCGCCCATCCGCTGGAACAGCGCCAGGTACAGGTTCATCAGCGGGGTGTCGGCGCGCTTCGGGAACATCAGGTGCCGGCCCGCCGTGATCGTCCCGCCGCCCTTGCCGCACAGCAGGATCGGCAGGTCGTCGTGGTTGTGGCGGTTCCCGTCGCCGAGGCCGCTGCCGTACACCAGCATCACGTTGTCCAGCAGTGTCGTGTTGTTCGCCTCGCGCACCGCCTGCATCCGCCCGAGCAGGTAGGCCAACTGCTCGGTGTGGAACGTGTTGATCTTGGCGATCTTCGCCAGCTTCGCCGGGTCGCTGCCGTGGTGCGACAGGTCGTGGTGGCCCTCCGGCACGTCGATGAACCGGTACGGGCGGTTGCTCCCGTCGTTGGCGATCGGGAACGTCACCACCCGCGTCGTGTCGGTCTGGAACGACAGCACCAGCAGGTCGCACATCAGTCGGATATGGTCCTTCACGTCGCCCGGAGTACCGGTCGGCGCGGGCATGTTCGGCCGCGGCGGCGGGGTGCTCGCTGTCGCCCGGGCGCGCTCGATCCGCTGCTCCACCTCGCGCACCGAGCTCAGGTACTCGTCGAGCTTGCGGCGGTCGCCCTGGCCGAGCGTGTTGTTCAGCCGGCGGGCGTCGTCCTGGACGAAGTCGAGGATGCTGGCCGCGTCGGCGTCGCGGCGGGCGCGGGACGCCGCCCGCTCGCCGCTGCTGCCAGAGCCGAACAGCCGCTCGAACACGGCCTTCGGGTCCGTCTCCTTGGCGTTCGGCGTGCTCTCGCCGCGCCACGACAGGTTCGACGAGTAGGCGCAGCTGTACCCGCTGTCGCAGTTCCCGGCCTGCTGCCCGCGCTCGATGCCGAGCTCCAGCGACGGGAATCGCGTCTGATCGCCGATCACGTTCGCCACGTGCTGGTCGGCCGAGATGCCGACGCGGATGTCCGCCCCGTGGGTCTTCCGGGGCTGGCGGCCGGTGAGGAACGTGCTCATGGCCCGGGCGTGGTCGCCGGGGCCGTCGCCGTTGGCCCGGCCCTTGTCCAGGGTCATCCCGCCGATCACGTTGACGTGGCTTTTGAACGGGTCGAGCGGGGCCAGGATGCCCGTCAGCGTGTCGAGTTGGCCCGGCTGCGACGGGGTCCAATGCGCCATGTTGACCCCGTTCGGGACGTACACGAACGCCAGCCGCTTCGGCGCCGCTGCCGCACGAGCGGCGGTCTGCGCCGGGGCGAGCGACTCAAGGAACGGCAGGGCCACGGCCGTGCCGAGGCCGCGGAGGGCCGCCCGGCGGCTGATGGGCTTCTTCATTACTCGCTCCGCCTCCCCTTGCGCTTCTGGAACGGGTCCGAGGTCACCACCGCGAGAACGTACGCCGAGAACCGGTCCTGGCTCCCCCGGCCCCGGGCGACGACGTCGTCCAGGGCGCACTTGTCATAGTACTCCAGGCCGCGGCCGAGTGCGAAGGTTAAAAGCTTCTCCGCGAGGCAGCGGCGGAACTGGTCGCCCTTTCCGACCAGCACCTTGCGGAGCTCCGCCGGGCCGTTGAACTTCGCGCCGTCCGGCAGCACGCCGCTGGCGTCGATGTCCTTCTTGTTGTCCTGCGCCCGCCACCCGCCGATGCCGTCGAAGTTTTCCAGGCCGAACCCGAGCGGGTCGAGGCGCGCGTGGCAGCCGGCACAGCTCGGGTTCGCCCGGTGCTGCTCCATCTGCTGCCGCAGCGTCCCCTTGAGCTGACCCGTCGGCGGGAGCTCGGGCACGTCCGGCGCCGGCGGCGGGGGCGGGGTGCCGAGGATGTTCTCGAGGATCCACTTCCCGCGCTTCACCGGGCTGGTGCGCGTCGGGTTCGAGGTCACCGTCAGCGTGCTCGCCATCGTGATGATGCCGCCGCGGCGGTCGTCGGTGAAGTTCACCCGGCGGAAGCTGTTCTTGCCGAAGTCGCCGCGCAGGCCGTAGTGGTCGGCCATTCGCTGGTTCACGAACGTGTAGTCGGTGTCGAGGAACTCCAGCACGCTGCGGTCGTTCTGCACGACGAACTCGAAGAACGCCTCGGCTTCGCCGATCATGCCGGTCCGCAGCGCCTCGTCCCAGCGCGGGAAGTACTCCTTGTCCGGCGACAGGGTGCGGATGTTCCGCAGCTGGAGCCACTGGCCGGCGAAGTTCTCCGACAGCGCCTTCGCCTTCGGGTCGCGGAGCATCCGCTGCACCTGACCCTGAAGCACCTCCGGCTTGCGCAGGTCGTTGGCGCCGGCGAGGCGGAACAACTCCTCGTCCGGCATGCTCGACCAGAGGAAGTAACTCAGCCGCGTGGCGAACTCGAAGTCGTTGAGCGTGCGGACGCCGTCGGGCGTGTCCGGGTCGTCCTCGATGCGGTAGAGGAAGTGCGGCGAGCACAGCACCGCCTTCATCGGCAGCCTGATCGCCTGGTCCCAGGCGTCGCCGCGCGTCGTCGCCGCGTCGTAGAGGCGGAGCAGGCGCTGCGTCTCGTCCGGCGTCACCGGCCGGCGGTAGGCGCGGCGGGCGAAGTTCGACAGCACCTTCTCCGCGGCCGCGCGGGCGTCGCCGGGGCCGGTCGGGCGGGCGACGAGAAGCCGCTTTTGCCCCTCGGGGATGTTCTGGTCCACGTAGCCGATCGGTCCCTCGATCTCGATCGACTCGACGCCGAGCTCGCGCGAGACTTTCTTCTCCTTGTCCTCCTTCGGGTTCACGAAGGCGAACGAGACGCGCTTCTCGCCGGCCGGCAGCTTGGCCTTCACCTCGTAGACCTGGGCCTTCCCGGAGGGCGTGTCCACGGTGGCGGTGTGAACGTCCTTGCCGTCCACCCGGAAGACGACCTTCGGCGCCTCCCCGACGACCGTGGTCCCGGTCGCCTTGAAGCGGATCGCGTACTCCCCGGCGACGGGGAAGTTGAAGCGTTCGAGGAACGCCGATCCCTCGGTGGTGAACACAATCTTCGGCCGCCCGGCGCCGTTCCCGTCCCGCTTCTTGGCCTCGCGCGGGATGACCTGGATTGGCTGTGGACCGAACGACTGCTTCGAGCTCTTTACCGGCGCCGGGCCGCTGAGGGCGGCTTCGAGCACCCTCTCGGCCGCGGTCATGTACTTTTCGAGGAGGATCGGCTGGAACGAGAGTACGTCGCCGATGTTGTCGAACCCGTAGCCCACGTCGTCGGCCGGGAAGTCGTCGGCGGGGCGGACGGTGACGCCGCACAGGTCGCGGACGGTATTGTTGTACTCGGCCCGGTTGAGCCGCCGCAGCGTGACGCGCCCGGGGTCGCGGCTGAGCCCGCAGTCCACCTTCGTCAGCGCCGTCTCGATCCAGTTGATGACGAACTCTTTCTCGTCCTTCGTCGGCTGGTTCTTGCGTTTGGGCGGGGGCATATCGCCGGCGGCGAGGGCGTGCTGGATGGCGCCCCAGTCCTTGCGGTTCTTGCGGGCGTGCGCCTCGCTCTGGTAGCCGTCGAGGATGAGCCCGCCGCTGGCCTTGTCGGCGTTGTGGCAGTCGTTGCAATATTTGTTCAGGAACGGGAGAATCTTCTCCTTGAACGCCGGGTCTTCCTTCGGCGCCGGCGCGGCCTTCGGCTGCGCTGTGGGAGTCGGAGCGGCGGGCTGGGCAGCGACCGCTTCAGGCGCGGGCACGACGCGGGTGGTGACGGCGTACCAGAACCCGCCCGCGAAACTGGCGAGTGTCGCCGTACCGACCACGGAGGCGGCCACGATCCGCACCATCGACGACTCCGGGAGACGCGGGCGAGCGTTCGGGGCTACCGCCCCTGGGTGGGACTACCGGCGGCTGGGCACTGCTGTTTCTCAGATTAGCTTCGAGTGCGGTTAATCGCAACTATTCTCATCATCCGCACATGGGGAAACGTGTAAGAGGCTGGGCGGTGCTGGCGTGCGCGTCGCATCCTCTTTCCAGGAGGGATTTTGTGGCCGGCAGAGATCGAGATTTTGCTCCGGCGATGATTCCTGCGATTGGTTCCTGGGTTGCAAAACTGGGTGTATCATGCCCCCGCAACCCATGAGAACGACCCGTTTGTTGTGGATTCCAAGTCACAATAGCCGCAGTTCGGTGACCGCGATGCGGCCGGAAAAGCACGCGTCCACATCGGCGCCCGGTGCCCGGTCGCGGAGGTGGTAGTTGCCGTCGTAAACGAGGCCGGTTTCCTCGTGCCGGTAGCTGAGCGGCAGTGGGTGGGGGTCGAGCGGGCAGAACACGACCTCGGGGTCCGGGTCGGTGGGCGCGAGGTGCGGGAAGTTGACGTTGAAGAACGCCCCCCGCTTCGGCGGTCGCGCGAGGAGATCCGCGAGTACCCGCGTCGCCCAGCGGGTGGTGCGGGGCCAGTCGAAATCGAGCCGCTTCTTCTTGTACTGCGACAGCGCCACGCCGGTCCACCCGTGCAGCACCGCCTCGCGGACGGCGGCGACCGTGCCGGAGTAGTACACGTCCGCCCCGAGGTTCCCGCCGTGGTTGATCCCGGACAGGATGAACCTTGCGTCGGGGACGATTTGGAGCAACCCGACGCGCACGCAGTCCGCCGGGGTGCCGGAGACGGACAGCCGGCCGGCGCCGCGCTCGTCGACGCACACGGCCTTTCCCGTGGTCACGGCGTGGCTGACGCCTGACTGCGGCCCGGCCGGCGCCACGACCACGACCTCGCCAATCATCCGCGACGCTTCGGCGAGCGCGGCGATGCCCTCGGCGTCGATCCCGTCGTCGTTGGTAACCAGGAGTTTCATATCACTCAGGATACGCTCACATCGGACCGGAGGTGTGTCGTGCGTCACGTCCTTTGTATCTGCACCGTTCTCGCCCTCGCCGCGCCGGCGGCCGCGCAGCAGCCGCGGCGGCCGAACGTGGTGGTGATCCTCGCCGACGACGCCGGCTGGGGCGACCTCGGCATCCACGGCAACCGCGACCTCCGCACGCCGCACCTAGACGGCCTCGCCCGGGCCGGGGCACTGTTCGAGAACTTCTACGTCCAGCCGGTGTGCGCCCCGACGCGGGCCGAGTTCCTGACCGGCCGCTGGCACCCGCGCGGCGGCGTCCGCGGGGTCAGCACCGGCGCCGAACGGCTGAACCTCGACGAAGCGACCATCGCCGACGCGATGCGCGCCGCGGGATACGCGACCGGGTGTTTCGGGAAGTGGCACAACGGCAGCCAGTACCCGTACCACCCACGCGGCCGCGGGTTCGACGAGTACTACGGCTTCCCGTCCGGCCACTGGGGCGAATACTTCTCGCCGCCGCTCGAACACAACGGCGCGGTCGTGACCGGCAACGGATTCCTCCCGGACGACCTCACCGACCGGGCGACGCGGTTCATCGAAGTGAACCGCGCCCGCCCGTTCTTCTGCTACCTGGCGCTGAACACGCCGCACTCGCCGATGCAGGTGCCGGACCGCTTCTACGACCGCCTCCGCGACGCTCCGCTGACGCTCCGGGCCACGCTGCCGGCGAAGGAGGACACGGCGCACACCCGCGCCGCACTGGCGATGGTCGAGAACATCGACTGGAACGTCGGCCGTCTCCTCGCCCGCCTCGACGCTCTCGCGGAGAACACGATCGTCGTCTACTTCAGCGACAACGGCCCGAACGGCTGGCGCTGGAACGGCGGCCTCCGCGGGCGCAAGGGCTCGACCGACGAGGGTGGCGTCAAATCGCCGCTGCTCGTTCGCTGGCCCGGTCAGATACGCCCCGGGACGCGCGTGTCGCAGATCGCCGGCGCCATCGACTTGCTGCCGACATTGTGCGACCTGACCGGCGCGAAGCCGACGGGCGCGAAGCCGCTCGACGGCCGCAGCCTCGCACCGCTGCTCCTCGGCGAGAAGGCGGAATGGCCCGACCGCACGCTGTTCTCGCACTGGGCCGGCAAGACCTCGGCGCGCACGAAGCTGCACCGCCTCGACGACGCCGGTCGGCTCTACGACCTGACCGCCGACCCGGGCCAGACGAAGGACGTCGCCGCGGCCGATCCGGCCACCACCGACCGCCTCAAGGCCGCCGTCGCCGCGTGGCGGAAGGACGTGGGTGTGCCCGCGAAGGCCGACGACCGGCCGTACCCGGTCGGCCACGAGGCGTTCTCGGTTACACACCTGCCCGCGCGCGACGGTGTGCCGCACGGTGGCGTCAGACGTAGCGCGGCGGCGCCGAACTGCTCGTTCTTCACCAACTGGAAGACGACCGACGACCGCATCACCTGGGACGTCGAGGTGGCGACGTCGGGCCGCTACGACGTGCAGCTGTGGTACACGTGCGCGAAGGGGAGCGAGGGCGCGACCGTCGAACTCGCGCTCGGGGCGGCGAAACTGGTGGGGAAGGTGGCCGAGCCGCACGACCCGCCGCTCCGCGGCGCCGAGCACGATCGTGTGAAGCGTGAGGGCGAGAGCTACGTCAAGGACTTCCGCCCGCTCGCGCTCGGCACGGTCGAACTCGTCCGCGGCCGCGGCCCGCTGGCGCTCCGCGCCACGGCCGTGCCCGGCGCGGCAGTGATGGACCTCCGCGGTGTCACGCTCGTGCTGCGAAAGTGAGCGGATGCCGCCCACGGGGCATGACGTTTGCGTGAATTCGGGCCATGAGCGCGTCGCCCGTAAATAGGGTCCATGTCTGGCGTCGACTGCCCATCGGGGCTGAGATCATCGACAGTGGGGTTCACTTTCGCGTCTGGGCGCCGTGCCGCACGCGCGTCGAGGTGGTACTCGAGTCCGGCGCCGCGGCCGGTGCACACGCCCTCGCGGCGGAAGCGGACGGGTACTTCGCGGGCCTCGTCGCCCGGGCGGCGGCCGGTGACCGCTACCGCTACCGCCTCGACGGCGGCGACGCCTTTCCCGACCCGGCCTCGCGGTTCCAGCCGGACGGCCCGCACGGCCCGTCGCAGGTCATCGACCCCGAGGCGTTCGCCTGGACCGACGCCGGCTGGAAGGGCCGCTCGCTGCCGGGACAGATCCTCTACGAGTTGCACGTCGGCACGTTCACGCCCGAAGGTACCTGGGCCGCGGCGACTGAGCACCTACCGGCGCTCGCCGACCTCGGCGTCACCGTGCTGGAGGTGATGCCGGTCGCGGACTTCCCGGGGAAGTTCGGCTGGGGCTATGACGGCGTGAATTTCTTCGCCCCGACGCGGCTCTACGGCACGCCGGACGAGTTTCGCCGGTTCGTGGACGCCGCCCACCGCCACGGCCTCGCGGTCATCCTCGACGTGGTCTACAACCACGTCGGTCCGGACGGGAACTACCTCGCCGAGTTCGCCGCGGCATACTTCACCGACCGGTACCTGAACGAATGGGGTGACGGGATCAACTTCGACGGCCCGGACAGCGGGCCGGTGCGCGAGTTTTTCGTCGCCAACGCCGGCTACTGGATTGACGAGTTCCACCTCGACGGCCTCCGCCTCGACGCCACGCAGGCCGTCTTCGACGACTCGCCGCGGCACGTTCTCGCCGACATCGCCGCCCGCGCCCGCGTGGCCGCGGCCGGCCGCGCCACGATCCTCGTCAACGAGAACGAGCCGCAGGACGCGCGCCTCGTGCGCCCGCCGGACCGCGGCGGGTACGGCCTGGACGGGCTGTGGAACGACGACTTCCACCACACGAGCATGGTGGCGCTGACCGGCCGCGCCGAGGCGTACTACTCGGACCACGCCGGCGGCCCGCAGGAGTTCGTGTCGGCGGCGAAGTACGGGTTCCTGTTCCAGGGGCAGCGGTACTCGTGGCAGGAGGCCCGCCGCGGCACCCCGGCGCTCGACCTGCCGCCGTGGGCGTTCGTCAACTACGTCCAGAACCACGACCAGGTCGCCAACTCCGGCCTCGGCTTCCGCTGCCACCGCCAGACCAGTCCCGGCCGGCTGCGGGCGGCGACGGCGTGCCTGCTCCTCCTCCCCGGCACGCCAATGCTGTTCATGGGGCAGGAGTTCGCGGCGTCGGCGCCGTTCCACTACTTCGCCGACACCAACCCCGACCTGGCTCCGAAGGTGCGGGCGGGGCGAGTCAGGTTCATGAGCCAGTTCCGCTCGATGGACCGCCCCGACCTCGCGGCGTGGCTCCCCGACCCGGGCTCGCCCGAGACCGTGCGCCGCTGCGAGCTCGACCACCGCGAGCGCGCGGTGAACGCGGAGGTGTACCAGCTCCACAAGGACTTGATCGCGCTGCGGGCGGGCGACCCGGCGTTCGCCCCGGCCGACGCGCGGCGCGTGGACGGGGCCGTCCTCGGGGCGAAGGCGTTCGTCGTCCGCTACTTCGCGGGCGGCACCGGCGACCGCCTGCTCCTCGTGAACTTCGGCACGGACCTCTACCTCGATCAGGCGCCGGAACCCCTGCTCGCGCCGCCGGTCGGGTACGCCTGGGGCGTTCTCTGGTCGAGCGAGGACCGCGCCTACGGCGGCGTCGGCACGCCCCCGCCCGAGGCGCGCGACGGGTGGCGGCTCCCCGGCGAGGCGGCGGTGGTGATGGCGCCGCAGCCCGCGCCGCCCGCCGCCCCGAAGGCGGTCCGCGCCGCGGCCGAGGTGCGGGCGGGGCAGCGGCGCGAGCGCGAGCGCGAGCGGTTCTGGCAATAGGTGACGCATGTGGGACGAAGTCCGCACCCCCGCCTGGAAGCCCGGCGAACGGCCGGAACTGGCGGGCCTGCTCGAGCGCGAGTGGCTGGTCACCAACGGCCTCGGCGGGTACGCCTCGGGGACCGTGTCCGGCGCCGCCACGCGCCGCTACCACGGCCTGCTCGTCGCCGCCCACCCGGCGCCGCTCGGGCGGGTGATGATGGTGAACCACCTCACCGAGTCGCTGCGCCTGCCCGACTACCGCACCATCCCCTTCGGGGGTGAGGAGCGGCAGCACGGGAAGCTCCAGATCTACGGCGCCGAGCACCTGACCGACTTCCGCCTCCAGCACGGGCTGCCGGTGTGGCGGTACGAGGTCGAGGGGTTCGAGCTGGAGAAGCGCGTCTACTTCGCCTACCGGCACAACACCGCGTTCGTCCGCTACACGCTCCTGAAGGGGACCGGCAAGGCCCGGCTGAAGCTGCGGCCGAGCGTCCACTTCCGCGGGCACGACGACTACGTGAGCGGGGAGATCTGCGAGGGGTGTGCGCTGACGGTCGTCGAGGACCGCTACGAGCTCGCCAGCCCGGCCCCGTGGCCGCCGCTGCGGATGAAGATCCACGGCGGCGGCCGGGTGGCGTTCACGGCCCGCGGCGAGCGGATCCCCGACATCATCTACCGCGTCGAGGAGAGCCGCGGGTACGCCCACGCCGGGGCGCTGTGGTCGCCCGGGCACTTCCGGCTCGACCTCGAACCCGGCCGGGACGCCACGCTGGTGCTGTCCACCGACTCGTGGGAGCTGGTGAACGCGCTCGACCCCCGCGAGGCGCTGGGGCACGAGTTCAACCGCCGCCGCCGGCTCGTCGAACAGGCCGCGCCGGCGGCCCGCACCGGGTTCGCCGCCGAGCTCGTCCTCGCCGCCGACCAGTTCATTTTCACCCCCGTGGTGCGCTGCGCGGACGAGGCGCGGGCGAGGGCGCACGGCGACGAGGCGCGGTCGGTCATCGCCGGCTACCACTGGTTCACCGACTGGGGCCGGGACACGATGATCAGCCTGGAAGGGCTGACGCTCACGACCGGCCGGCCCGCCGAGGGCGGCTACATCCTCCGCACGTTCGCCCAGCACATCAAGGACGGGCTCATCCCGAACCTGTTCCCCGAGAAGGGGAACGAGGGGCTGTACCACACCGCCGACGCGACGCTGTGGTACTTCCACGCGCTGCACCGCTACGTCGCGGCGACCGGCGACCGCGGCACGCTGCGGCTGCTGCTGCCGAAGCTGAAGGACGTCATCGACCACCACGTCCGCGGCACGCGCTTCGGCATCGGCGTGGACCCGGCCGACGGCCTGTTGCGCCAGGGGGCGGAGGGCTACCAGCTGACGTGGATGGACGCCAAGATGGGGGACTGGGTGGTGACGCCCCGCCGCGGTAAGGCGGTGGAGATCAACGCCCTGTGGTACAACGCGCTACGGCTGATCGAGGGGTGGGTGCGTGAGGCGGACGGGGCCGCCGCCGCGAAGCCCCTGGCGGACCTCGCCGACCGCGCCCGCGAGTCGTTCAACCGCCGCTTCTGGTACGAGTCCGGCGGCCACCTCTACGACGTGATCGACCAGCCCGACGGCACCTACGACCCGGCGTGCCGGCCGAACCAGGTGTTCGCCGTGAGCCTCGACCACCCGGTGCTCGACGAGCGGCGCTGGAAACCGGTCGTGGGCGTGGTGCGCGAGAAGTTACTGACGCCGGTCGGCCTGCGCTCGCTCGCCCCCGGGCACCCGGACTACAAGCCGAAGTACTTCGGCGACCTGCGCGCCCGTGACGCGGCGTACCACCAGGGGACGGTCTGGGCCTGGCTGATCGGCCCGTTCGTGGACGCCTGGGTACGGACTTACCCGGACGACCGCGCCGGGGCGGCGGCGCTGCTCGCCGGCTTCCGGGACCACATGAGCGAGGCGTGCGTCGGGTCGATCAGCGAGATCTTCGACGCCGACCCGCCGTACACGCCGCGCGGGTGCGTGGCCCAGGCGTGGAGCGTTGCCGAGGTGCTGCGGGCACTGGTGAAGACGGCCGACGGGACGAAACCCGGCTAACCACAGAGGCGGATTAACCACAGAGTCACAGAGGAAGACAGAAGGCCGGGATGCGACAGTTGGATTTCAATCGGTCTTGTCTCGGTCTTCTGTCTTCCTCTGTGACTCTGTGGTTAATCCGCCTTCCCGCACCTACCCCTTGATGACGCCGACCGGGCGCATCCGTGCCACCTTCCGCGACAGATTCGCCTCGTGGACGACGTCGACGACGTGATCGACGTTCTTGTACGCCGCCGGCTGCTCCTCCGCGAGCCCCATCCGGCTCGACGCCATCGCGATCACGCCCTTCGCCTCCAGCTCCTTCTCGATCTTGCGGCCGGTCGCCTGCATCTTCGCGGCAGTGCGGCTCATCGCCCGGCCGGCGCCGTGGCAGGTGCTGCCGAACGTTCGCGCCATGCTCCCGGCGGACCCGGCCAGCACCCAACTCGCGCGGCCCATGTCGCCGGGGATGATGACCGGCTGCCCGACCGCCCGGAACGCCTCCGGCACCTCCGGGTGCCCCGCCGGGAACGCCCGCGTCGCCCCCTTACGGTGGACCCACACCTTCTTCTTCTTGCCGTCGACCACGTGCTCTTCGAGCTTGGCGATGTTGTGCGCCACGTCGTAGAGGAGCTCCATGCCGAGGTCTTCCCACTTGCGGCCGAACTCGGTGGCGAACACCTCGCGGGCCTGCTGCATGAGCAGTTGGCGGTTGCAGAACCCGTAGTTCGCCGCGGCGCGCATCGCGGCGATGTACTTCTTCCCCTCGGGCGAGTCGGCGGGGGCGCACGCCAGCTGCCGGTCCGGCAGCGTGATGCCGTACTTCGCCGGCACGCCGCGGAACGCCGCGAGCGCGTCGTCGCACACCTGGTAGCCGAGCCCGCGGCTACCGCTGTGGATCATCACGCACACCTGGTTCAACTCCAGTCCGAACGCCTTTGCGGTGTCGGCGTCGAACACCGAGTCCACGACCTGCACTTCGAGGAAGTGGTTGCCGCTGCCGAGTGTGCCGCACTGTTCCGCGCCGCGCTTGACGGCGAAGTCGGAGACTTCGTGCGGGTCGCCGTCGGTGATGCGGCCGTTCGCCTCGGTGTGCGCCAGGTCGCGCGGCACGCCGAGGTCGCGGTCGATGACGAACCGCGGCCCCTCGCCCATGAGCCGCCGCGTCTCGACCGGGTCGAACTTGTACCGTCCGCCGCGGCCGGCGCCGGCCGGGATGGTGTGGAACAGCCCCTTCACCAGACTGCGGACGTGCGGCTTCACCTCGTCCCAGAACAGGTTCGTCTTCACCAGCCGGACGCCACAGTTAATGTCGTACCCCACCCCGCCGGGCGAGATGACGCCGCCCTCGGCCGGGTCGGTGGCGCACACGCCGCCGATGCAGAACCCGTAGCCCCAGTGGATGTCCGGCATCGCCAGGCTCGCCCCCTGGATGCCGGGGAGCGTGGCGACGTTGGCCACCTGGTCGGGCGCCTGGTCCTTCTTGATGGATTCGAGCAGGGTCTCGTTGGCGAAGATGAGCCCGTCCACCCGCATGTCCGGGCGGTAGCTCTTCGGGATGCGGTAGCAGCAGGAGTCGACCCGCTCCAGCGGGCCGGCGTAGGCGCCTTTCATCGGTCCCTTTCAGATGTCCACGATCACTTCCGCCGCCCACCCGCCGGCGGTCGGCTCGACCTTCAGCTCGTGGTAGGTGATCGCCTTCACTTCGTGATTTAGCAGATGCCGCGCCGGGTCGAGCGGTTCGCCCCAAACCGTCGCGGTCAGGCCGTCATCCCGCACCTTCACCTCGAACCGGCCGTACACCTGATGCTCTGCGTCGAACTTGTACAGCAGGTGCTTCAGCCAGTCGAAGAGCAGGTATTCGCGGTCAGCGCCGGCAACTTCGACCGTCTCCGGCCGCTCCGAGCGGATCGTCGCCGGGGCTTCGACGATGGCCGTGAACAGGCACTGCGCCATCTCGGCGAACAGCGTGTCGAGGTCCGGCGCGGTCGCCCGCAGGCCGAGGTCGGCGGTGTGCTCGAAGAGTTCGTACATGCCGGCAGAATACCCCGCTCGCGGGTGCGGTGCTACGGACAGGGCGCGGCGGCGACGGGTTCGGTCAGGCGTCTTCGGGAAAGATCACCAGCGCTTCCTCGATGGATTCGACGTCCCACGGGTAACTCGCCTCGATCGCCCGGTCGATCTCGTCGGCCGGCGCCCGGATAAAGACGACCTCGCGGTTCAGGATGAATTCCAGGCGCTGGCGGTTCTCCGCGTCGTTTGGGTCGGCGCTGGCGAGGAACAGGACGCCCCCATCCTCCCACGGCGACAGCGCGACCACGCGGCACGTCCGCGCCACCGACTCGGGGACGACTTCGACCACCGCGGCGGGCAGCACGCAATCGGCGAGGCTGACGGCGAGGCGGTCGGCGGGGAGCAGATCGAGGAAGGAAGCGGGGGCGCGGAGGAAGTCGGCGGCGGGGACGGTGAGCGTCACCGTAATCTCCGCGGCGCGTGCGGTAGCTTCGCGGAGCAGGGCGGCGCGGTCGTAGCGCGTGGGGAGGAGCCGGGCGGCGGCGCTGCGGGCGCGGATGTACGCAGCCCAGGCGGCGTCAGCGGGCCGGCCGGTGTCGTCGAGCCAGTCCGCGAGGACGAGGCGCGGGGTTTCGTCGGCGGGGTGGTCGAGGAACGCGCGGATCAGCGCGTCGGCGTCGGGGTGAAGCGACATGGCCGGCCTGCCGGGGGAGACGTGTGTCCCCCAGCATACCCGGCGGGACTACCAACGCAACACGGCGGTGCCCCAGGCGAGGCCGGCGCCGAAGCCGCTCAGCAGGACGATGTCGCCCTCCTTCACGCGGCCCTCGGCGGCGGCCTCGTCGAGCGCGATCGGGATGCTCCCGGCCGACGTGTTGCCGTACCTCTCCAGGTTGTTGAACACCTTGCTCCGCGGGATGTTCAGCACGTCGATGGCGGCGTTGATGATGCGGATGTTCGCCTGATGGGCGACGTACAGGCTCACGTCCGCGGTCGTCAGCCCCGCCGCCCTCAGCACGTCCTCGATCGTGTCGCAGAGGATGTCCACCGCCCAGCGGAACACGGCGCGGCCGTCCATGTACATGAAGTGCTTCCCGGCGGCGATGTCTTCGACCGCCGGGGGCAGGCGGCTGCCGCCGCTCTCGCGCTGGAGCAGCGGCCCGCCCGAGCCGTCGGCGCCCATGCTGTAGGCGAGGATGCCCTGGTCCGGGCGGCCGGGTTCGACGAACACGGCGCCCGCCCCGTCGCCGAACAGCGGGTACGTCTTGATGTCGTCCGGGTTCAGCACCCGGCTGTTGGTGTCGCCGCCGATGACCAGCGCCCGGTCGCTCACCCCGGCCTTCACGTAGGCCGCGGCGGTGACGAGCGCGTACATGAACCCCGCGCACGCCGCCTCGACCTCGATCGCCGGGCCGATCATCCCGAGGCGGTCCTGGACGAGGCACGCCGTCGACGGGAACGACATGTCCGGGGTGAACGTGCCGAGGACGAGCAGGTCGCAGTCCTTCGCAGCCTTGCCGGTCTTGGCGAACAGGTCGGTGGCGGCCTCGACGCACAGGTCGGACGTGGCCTGGTGGGGCGCGGCGTGGCGGCGCTCGAGGATGCCGGTGCGCTTGACGATCCAGTCCGAGTCGAACCCGAGGCGGGCGTGGAGGTGGTCGTTGCCGACGACCATGTCCGGGACGTACTTCCCCGTGCCGACGACCCGCACGCCCATCAGGGACTTGGTCTTCGGCAGCGGTTGGGTGCGTTGGGTGGTCATCAGCGCGGGGTCCGGCGGTGCGGGTGCAATCCCTTCAGTATAGGAAGGCGGTTCGGGATGCCGTTACCGCTCGGCCCCGCTGGCGAGGTAGCGGACGAGACCGGACACGCACCGCCCCGTGGCGTCGACGCGCAAGTCGCCGTCCGACGGGGTGAGGTGGAACCCGCCGATGAGGACGTTCACCCGGAACGTGTTCTCGAAGTGCCGGGTGTTCAGCTCGGTGTACTGGAGCGCGGTCACGAACTGCGCCGCGTCCTGCGCCGCCTGCCGGTAGCGGTCGGCCCGCGCCACGTCGGCGTTCCTGGCCGTGACCATGTACGCCCACCCGAGCGCGGCGAGGCACGCGGCCGTGTCGCAGGTCGGTTCGGTGTCGGCGGGCTGGCCGCTGACGACGCCGCGGAACCCGCCGGCCCACGCCGGGTTGCGGGCGAACGCGGCCGGGTACTGCGTCCCGCAGAGCCAGTCGGCCAGCTCGAACACCGCGGTCGCGGCTTCCGGGTTACGGGTGTGGAGGTGGAAGTCGGCGAACGCCGGGATTAGCGCGGCGGCGAGGAGCGGGGTCGGGGCGGTCTGGAACGCGGCGCGGCCGGCGGCGAACCCCTTCGCGGCGTAATCGGCCTTCCAAGCATCCGGCCGGACCTTGTGGCTGGTGACGACGGCGGAAAGCGCGAGCCCGGTGCCTTCGCCCGCGCCGCCGGACTCGGGGGATTTGCGGAGGAAGTTGCACAGCCGCTCCGCCTCGCCGAGCAATCGGTCGTCCGCGCCGGGCAACTCGTAGATCGCCAGTGCCAGAACGGCTGCAACGCCGGGGCCGCCGTTCGGGACGCGGCACGCCGAGTCGGACGGGTCGATCCGCGTCGCGGCGAGGAGCGTCAGCACGGCCTGGCTGGCGACCGCGGCCGAACGCTCGTCGCCGGTGAACTTCGCCGCC
>JAFKFQ010000037.1 GCA_017308215.1 bacterium
CCACGTCCGGTTCACCATTGCCTTGGCGAAGAACGGGTTGTCCGGCGCCGTCATCCAGCGGGCGAGGATCGGCCGGGCGGGCTGCGTCGGGTCGAGCTTCTGCTCCGGCCCGCCGAGGAACTTCGGCGCCACCTGCTTGGCCGACTCGGGGAAGAAGTCCTTCTTGTTGTTCCGCTGCGGCCCCTCGGTCACGCCGATCTTGGTGTTGTCGCCGCCCTTGTTGCCGTTCTGCGGGTTCTGCGGCCGGACGCGGGCGAAGAACTCGGCCACGCCCCAGTACTCGGTCTGCTTCCAGTCGGTGAACGGGTGGTTGTGGCACTGGGCGCACTGGAGCTGGATGCCGAGGAAGTGCTGCGTCACGCCGTCGGTGAGCTTGTCCGCCGAGCGGTTGGCCAGAAAGTACGTGACCGCCGGGTTCTCGGCGACCGTGCCGGTGGCGGTGACGAGGTCGAAGACGAACTGGTTCCACGGGGTGTTGGCGTTGAACCGCTCGGTCAGCCACGTGACGAGCGGGTCGCGGAGGACGAACCGGTTGTTCGAGTCGCGCGGGAACAGCTTGGGGAACCACACGTCGGCGAGGTGCTTACCGAAGCCCGGGCTCGCCAGCAGCTCGTCGACCAGCTTCGCGCGCTTGTCCGGCTCCTGGCTGTCGAGGAACGCCTTCGCCTGCTCGCCGGTCGGGATGACGCCGGTCACGTCGAGGTAGACGCGGCGGACGAACTCCTCGTCGGAGCAGACCGGCGACGCGGCGACCTTGGCACGAGTGAGGGTCTTCTCGATCTCGGCGTCGATGAGCCGGGCGAGGGCGGCGGTGTCCTTCGGGCCGGACGGGAGGATGATCGGGGTGACCGGCACGACCGGCCCACTCGGCACCGGCGCGGCCGGGAGGAGAAGCTTGTTCTTATTCTTGTTCTTATTCTTCTTGTCGGCCTTGTTCGGCACGTCCTGGGCGCCCGACAGGTCGCCGAGCGTGACGGTGACGCCGACGGCGAGCGCGAACGCGGCGAGGAGGCGGAACGGCTTCATCATGAACACCTTACGGCGGCCGGACGTGCCACCCCCGGGCGTGCGGCGGGGGTAGGTATGCTATCCAACCCCGGCGGGCGGGTGCGGTTTCGCGGAAACGTGTTTGGGTGAGATGAGTGTTCGGGCGGATTGGCGACGCGGTCGTTTTCGTCAGGCGGTCGAGCCGGTAGCCGCAGGCTTCAGCCTGCGCCTGCGTGGCGCAGGCTGAAGCCTGCGGCTACCAATCCGGGGCTGGCACACCTCGCCCGGAACTCGTGGCTCGCGCCGGTCACGGCCGCTCCCACACCAGCAGCGCCGGCGCCGACGGGGCCGGATCGGGCGCTGCCACCGGGTTGCGCCCCGCGACGAGCAGCCGACCGTCGGGGCTCAGCGCCAGTGCGTCCACCGGGCCGCCCGGCGGCAGGGTGAGGCGCACCACCTCGCGCCCCGTCGCCAGTTCCCAGCCAACGACCGCATGCACCGGCGCCGTCGGCCGTGCCTGCTGTTCCGGCCACGCCTCGATGCCGGTGAACACCGTTGCCCCGTCCGGCGACAGCACGACCGAGCGGACCCGCGCCCGCTCGCCCGGCCCGGCGACGGACCACTTACGGACTTCCTTCATCGCCGCCGAGTCGGTCACGATCACTTTCCCGTCGTGCCCGCCGGTGACGATCCACTTGCCGTCGCCCGACCACGTCACGCCGCCGAACTTGTCCGGGCCGTGGCCGAGGACGTGTGGCGCGGCCGCGACGGTCGGCTCGGTCAGCGCCCAGAACCCGGACGACGGCAGTCGGATCACCGCCATCAACCGCTTGCCGTCCGGCGACCACGCGACCGGCGGCACCTCGTCGGTGTCCTCGCGGGCCCGCCCGCCCGGGGCAGCCGGATCGATCGGGAACGGGAGGACGCGGACGAGGCCGCCGTTGCTGCTGCCGCGCAGTGCGATCTGTTTCCCGTTCGGGGCGAACGCCACCACCTGCGTCGGGAGCGACCATACGCGGTGACTCATCTTGATGCCGCTCGGGTCGTGCAGCCCCACCCCGTCGGCGTCGGCGGTGGCGAGGAAGCTCGTTGTCGGCATGAACGCCAGTGCCCCGGGGCCGGGCGCCTTCACCCGGGTCGAAGTCGCGCGGCCCTTCAGCGTGGCGGCGTCCCACACCTCGACCACGCCGTCCGCGCCGGCGAGGGCGAACGTCTTCCCGTTCGGGGCGAAGGCGACGGCGGCGACCGCGGCGCGCTCCGTCGCCACCGGGCGCGGCCGCCACGCCGCCGGCCGCGCGGGGCCGGTGGCCTGGCCGTCCGGCTCGGGCTCGGTCGTGTACACCCGCACGGCGCCGACGCGCGCGTTCGTGTCCAGGTTGCGGCCGTCGAGGCCGACCGCGAGGAGCTTCCCGTCCGGCGAGAACGCCAGCGCCCGCGGGGTGAGTTCGCCGCCGGCGCGGAACGTCGTGAGGTCGGTGCCGGTCCGCGCGCCGGTCGCCGGGTCGAGCATCACCACACGCTCCACGTTCAGCCCGGAGTCGAGGGTGACGGCGGCCGCGAGCGTTTGCCCGTCCGGACTGAACGCGAGGGCGTGGACCTCGCTGGCGTTCTGTCGCCCGCCGACCCGCGAGCGCGTCCGCTCCTTGAGCGTCGCCGTGTCCCACGTCACCACGTCGCCCCGCCGGCAACCCGTGGCGATGAGCTTGCCGTCCGGTGACCATGCAACCGCAGTGACGGGCGCGGTGCCGTGCGCCAGCACCGCCGAACCGGCCCCGCTCCCGGCGTCCCACACCTGGGCGAGCCAGCGCCCGTCGGCCTTCGCGTTCGGGACGAAGACGAGCCGCCGCCCGTCCGGCGCCCACGCCACCCCGACACCCGGCTCGCCGCCGGGCGCCACAGCACCCGGGACCGGGCCGAAACTCTTTGTGATCGGCGCGAGCGTCTCGGGCCAGGTGACGACGTGGGCCGTCTTCCCGTCGGCGACGGCGAACCGGTGCCGCACCGGGCCGGACTGCGGCCCATAGGGCGCGCTAAACGCCACCGCCCGCCCGGCCGGCGGGAACGGTGCCCGCGCCGGGAACGGGAGGTCGGTCGCGGTGTTGAACAGCACGGACAGCCGGTCGTCCACGACGGCGAGGACGCGGCCGTCCGGCGAGTACCCGACTGCGGTCGGGCTCTCGCCCCCGGTGACCCAGGTGTGACGCTTGGTGAACCCCGGCACCGTCCACGCGACCGCCCGCGACCGGTCGCCGCCGGCGGCGAATTCCTTCCCGTCCCGGCGGAACGCGACCGAGTGGACCGGGCCGTCGTCGAACGGCAGGTTCACCGCCTCGCGCCACGCCGGCGCCGGCCGCACCGCGGGCGGTTGTGGCTGCG
>JAFKFQ010000411.1 GCA_017308215.1 bacterium
CGAACGCCAGAAGCTCACCGGTGACTGGTTAGGCGTGCGCGATCAACTCCGCGACCACGGTATCAACTGGGACATCAGCTCGACGAACTTCTACCAGGGCGTGACCCGTGGCGGGCTCGACACCGGGTTCCGGTATGGCGGGCGGGCCGACTACCTCCTGAATATTGACGGGCAGAAGGCCGGGTTGTGGGAGGGGCTGTTCATCGACCTCCACGCCGAGACGCTGTACGGGTCTTCCGTCAACTCGTTCACCGGCGCCCTCCTCCCGACGAGCCTGGCGCAGGCGGTGCCGGTGGTGAGCGGCGAGGTGACGGCACTGACCGGCGTGAAGGTGACGCAGGCGCTGTCGGAGAACTTCCTCGTCTACCTCGGGAAGATCAACGTGCTCGACACGTTCAACCAGCCGTTCACCGGCGGGGCGCGCGGGACGAACGGCTTCTGGAACGCCGGCCTGCTCCTCCCGCCGACGTTGGCGCGGACGCTGCCGTACTCGACCTACGGGGCCGGGTTCGCGGTGCTCAGCGAGAAGCAACCGGTCTTCGCGGTGAGCGTGTTCGACACATACAACTCGCCGACGACGAGCGGGTTCGAGCGGTTCTTCGTGAACGGTGCGACCGTGGTCGCCCAGGCCACCCTGCCGACGAGCTTCTTCGGCCGCCCCGGTCACCAGTCGATCGGCGGGTCGTACAGCAGCGGCCGGTACGCGGCGCTCGACAACACGCTCCCGTACCTGATCTCGCAGCGCCTCCAGGGCGAACTGCCGCCGCTCCCCCAGGAAACGGGATCGTGGGCGCTCTTTTACATGTTCGACCAGGCGGTGTGGGTGGACGCGGCTAACCCGCAACGGAGTTGGGGGGTGTTCGGCAACCTGAGCTTGTCGGACGGGAACCCGAACCCGATCCGGTGGGCGTCGAGCATCGGCGTGGGCGGGTCGAGCCCGTTCGCGTGCCGGAAGCTCGACACGTTCGGCATCGGCTACTTCTACATCGGCGCGAGCGATGCATTGAAGAACTTCGCCCCGCGCCTCCTACCACTCCGCGACGAGCACGGGGTCGAACTCTTCTACAACGCGGCCGTCACTCCGTGGTTCCACCTCACCCCGGACTTCCAGGTCATCACCCCGGTCCGGGACCGGGCGGAGACGTCGGTGAACGTCGGCATCCGGGGGAAGATCGACTTCTGATGGCACGTTGGGCGGGTGTTCAGGTCGTAACGGCAGCGGGGCGCGAGAAGCCAGGCGCGGCCGGTTGCGTGCGGCGTCGGATTGGGTTATTACTATCTATCGTTCGCCAAGTCGTGACCGCCCGCGATGCTCCGCGGAGCGGCTTCTCACGTCGCAGCAAAGCTTGATCGCCCGGGGAGCGTCACCGTGTCCGCGCCCACCTCTCGGGCCGCCGCGTTCCGCCAGCCGCGCTGCCGTCCGGCCCTGGAATGGCTGGAGGACCGGACCCTCCCCGCCGGGGTCATCACCGGGGTGGTGTACCAGGACTTCAACGCGAACGGCGTGCGCGACGTGGGCGCGTCCCTCCCGACGGTGAGCGGGTCCGGCACTGCGGCCCTCGCCGTCGACCGCGGGCTCGGCGGCGTCGCCGTGACGGCCGTCGACGACGGCGGGGTGGTGCGGGGCACGGCCACGACGGTGGCCGACGGCACCTACACCCTCACCGCGGCCGGGTTCGGGCCGTACCGGATCGAGTTCACCGGCCTGCCCGCGGGCTTCTTCCCCGGGCCGAGCGGACCGGACAACGGCTCGACGGTGCGGTTCGTGCCCGACGGCAACACCCCTGACCTCGACCTCGGCCTCGTTCGCCCGGCCGACTTCAGCCCGAACAATCCTGACCTGGTCACCAGTGTGTACACTTTCGGCGACCAGCTCGCCGGGCCGAACCGCGACCAGCCTGTCATCATCGGCTTCCCGTACACCTCCGGCGCAGCGGTCGGCACTCCCGGCGAGGCGCCGTACCAGCAGCCGCCGACACACGCCCTCTCCGTCCCCGCGAACCAGGTCGGCACGACCTGGGGGCTCGCCTACAACCCGTTCACGCAGACCGTGTACGCCTCGGCGTTCACCAAGAAGTTCGCGGGGTACGGCCCGAGCGGCACCGGCGCGATCTACCAGACCGGGACGGCCGGGAACACCGCGACCCTGTTCGCCGACCTGAACCAGATCTTCGGCCCCGGCACGGCCGGGGCGGACTTCCGCGGCACCCCCACCTGGGTCGCCCAGGGGGGCTTCTTCACGGACGGGTTCAACACCGGCTGGGATTCCGTCGGCAAGACGGCCCTGGGTGGGATGGACATTTCGGCGGACGGCAGCACCCTCTTCGTCGTGAACCTGGCGGACCGGAACCTGTACATCCTGCCGACGAGCGGGCCGCTCACCCCGGCGACCGTCCGCCGGGTGCCGATCCCCAATCCGATCACGGGCGCCACCTCGGCCGACCCGGACCTCGACTTCCGCCCTTTCGCGGTGACCTACCACGACGGGCGGGTCTACGTCGGCGCGGTCAACAGCGCCGAGAGCACCCAGGACCGCAACAACCTGAGCGCCTACGTGCTCGTGTACGACCCGGCCGCCGGGGTGTTCGCACCGGCCCCCGCGTTCCAGTTCGCCCTCAACTACCCGCGCGGGGTGGGCAACGCCTTCAGCCTCGACGCCGGCGGCAACTCGGCCTCCGCGAACTGGCTGCCGTGGACGCCGACCTACCGGAACCTGGAGGTGACGCCCCGCCCCGGGTTCGGCGCCGATCCCTCCACCATCTACCCGCAGCCGTGGCTCACCGGGCTGGCGTTCGACGCGGCCGGCAACTTGGTGCTGGGGCTCCGCGACCGGACGGGGGACGAGGTGGGCGTTCAGACACCAGACGACCCGGCCGCGAACACCGACCCGACCAACCCGTCGCTGCGCCGCGGCATCGCGGTGGGCGACGTGCTGCGGGCGGCGTTCGACCCGGCGACGGGCACGTACACCCTGGAGGCCAACGGCACGGTCGGAGGAGCCACGTCCGCCGGGGCGGGGAACGCCGAAGGGCCGGGCGGGGGCGAATTCTACTTCCAGGACTTCACCCCCGGCCCGGGCGGGGCGATCCCGATTGTTCACGCCGACATGTCCACCGGTGGCGTCCTTCAGGTTCCGGGGTTCCCGGACGTGGCAACGACGACGATCAACCCCAACCAGGAGCTCGCATTCTTCAGCCGGGGCGGGGTCCGGTGGTACGGCAACACCACCGGCACCCTGACCCGGGCGTACGAGGCGTACTACAGCGGCCCCGTCTCCCTCGCCTCGGTCACCTTCAGCAAGGCGAACGGCGTCGGCGACCTGATCGCTCTTGCCGGACCCGCGCCGGTCGAGATCGGCAACCGCGTCTGGCTCGACGTGAACCGCGACGGCGTGCAGGACGCGGACGAGCCGGCAATCGCCGGCGTGACGGTCCGCCTGTACGCGCCGGGCGGGGCGCTGCTGGCCACCGCCGTGACCGACGCCGCGGGCACCTACTACTTCTCCAACGGCCCCGGCGTGTCCACCGCCTCTGCCGTCTACAATGTCGCCGGCCTGACGACCAACACGGCGGGCTTCTCCGTCCGTCTCGACAACCCCGCCGACTACGCCGCGGGTGGCCCGCTGTTCGATCTCACGGCCACGGTCCCCGGCCGCGGCACTCCCACGACCGGCTCGGACGGGGTCGTGTTCGGCCCGACCGACGTGCGAGCCGCCGTCGCCGTGGGCGGTGCCGGCCAGAACGACCACACCTTCGACTTTGGGTTCGCCCTCGTCGCTGGCGGGGCCGTCAGCGGGGTCAAGTTCGACGACCGGAACGGCGACGGGGTTCGCGGCGCCGGCGAGCCCGGCCTGGCGGACGTGACCATCTACGCCGACGTGAACGGCAACGGCCGGCTCGACCCCGGCGAGCCGACCGCCGTCACCGACGACGACGGGCTGTACGTCCTGGTCGTACTCGTCGACGGCACGTACCAGATTCGGGAGGTGGTACCGGCCGGCTTCCGGCAGACCACATCGGACCCCGCCCCGATCGTTCTGGTCCGCGGGGCCGGCGTGACGGACGTCGACTTCGGTAACCAGGTGGACCTCGACCCGCTCGGCCCGCTGTCGCCGATCGACTTCTTCCCCGTCCCGGCCCCGGACCTCAGCAAGCGGGGACTCCTCGCCTCCACCCCTCCGGGGCTCCCCCCGGCCCCGGCCCTTGGTACCGGCCCGAACTTCGCCGCCTTCGGGGCGCCGGCAGTCCGGGCCTACGCGTTCGCGGCGGTCGCCCAGGATACCGGCGGCGGGTTGGTCCGTGTCTTCGATTTCGCCTCCGGGAACGAGCGATTCCGGTTCGCCCCGTTCGGCGACTTCACCGGCGGGGTGCGGGTTGCGACGGCGGACCTGACCCGGGACGGCGTCCCGGACATCGTCACCGTCCCCGGCCCCGGCGGCGGGCCAATCGTCCGGGTGTTCGACGGGAACTCCGGGGCGATGGTGCGGAACATCATGGCGCTCGCCCCGGCGTTCCGCGGCGGTCTATTCGTCGCCGCGGCCGATTTCAACGGGGACGGGGTTGCGGACGTTGCGGTCGCACCAGGGGCGGGCGGGGGGCCGGTGGTGCAGGTGTACGACGGCGCCACCGGCGGGCTGGTGGCGAACTTCCTCGCGCTGGACGAAACGTTCCGCGGCGGGCTGCGGCTGGCCGCCGGTGACGTGAACGCGGACGGGCGTGCGGACCTGCTCGTGACCGCCGGCGAGGGGGGTGGGCCGCGGGTCATGGGGTACGACGGCCGCACCCTCCCGGGCGGGGCGCCGGCCCGGTTGTTCGGGGACTTCCTGGCGTTCGCCCCGGAACTGCGCACCGGGTTCTGGCTCGCGGCGGGGGACGTGGACGCGGACGGGTTCGCCGACGTGGTCGTCGGGGCCGGGGAGGGTGGCGCCCCGCGCGTGGTGGCCTACAGCGGCCGGGCGCTGGTCGCGGGGCTCGGGCCAGTTGAGATCGGCAGTTTCTTCGTCGGCGACCCGGCGGCGCGGTCGGGGGCGCGGGTGGCGGCGACCGACCTGGACGCCGATGGGCGGGCGGAACTGGTCACGGCCGGTGGTCCCGGCAGCCGACCCGTTGCCGCCGTCTACGACCCGCTCGCCGGCACGCCCCGAGACCGGTTCTACGCTTTCCCGACGGACTTTCTCGGCGGGGTGCAGGTCGGCTGACCGGCAACCGAAGTCCGGCGTGCTGCCGCAGCTCCTCGAAGCCGCCAGCAGGGGAACGAAGCGCGCCCGCATGGTGGCTTTTCGCGGGGCGTTCGCGGCTATCATACCGGCTGCAGTGGACGAGGACGGTCGCCTCTTGCTGTGTCACGTTGCTCAGTCTGGCCTCGAAGACGATGTCCTTCTTGTCCCCAATCGACCACGCCACCCGTTGCGTCTTGGTGTCGAGGAACTCGTAGACCGGGAGCGTGTTGTCCGCCACCGCGTCGTAGTAGTTGCCGCGGACGACACCCGCCTTGTCGATCCCCAACTGGAAGATCCTCTGGGCCACCGTCTCCTCACCGTGGATCAGTCCGAACACCCCGAGCGGCTGCCAGTCTAGCGAGTCGGTGGCGTTCGCCGCCCGCCCGGTGTCGGCGAGCGTCGCCGCTTGGGCGGCGTTGTCGGCGGCTTACCCGGCGGGCGCGCCGTCCACGTACACCGAGTCGTTCCTGGATCACCACCGTGCTACCGTAGTCCGTAGTCGTAGACGGCCGGCGGGGTGGTGACGCTGACGAACGCGGCCAGCGTCGGCCACGCCGACGCCACCCACAGCGGGGCGACCCAGCGCGGCGCGACTCATGCGCCGGTGTGGACACGGTACCAGTTCGGGGTGAAGACCGCGGAGTTGTACCCGCTGCGGACGACGGCCGCGGCGGCCCGCACGGTGTTCGGGCTCATGTACGTCATCCAGTGCCCGACCCGCGCCGCGCCAGTCGGGACCATCTCATTTGTGGGCCTCCTGGGGTGGGTTCAGCGGCGGCAGTGGGTCAGTACGGTGTCGGTGGTGGCGGGCGATCGCCCGCCGGGTGGCGGCCACGCGCCGGGCGAGGTCGTGCGGCGACCAGGGCGCCGGACGCGGGCCGAACGCGGCGGCCTGGAGTGCAGCAAGTTGGTCGGTCAGGGACGGGTCGGCCGCCTGGGCCGCAAACCGTTCCAGAGTCGGGACCGATCCGTCGGTCCGGGCACGGTCGAGCCAGGCGCCTGGTGGGTCGCGCGGGCGTCGCCCGACCGGCACGCCCGGCGGAAGGCGGCGAACGCGGCCCGCTCCGATGACGCGGCGGCCGCGCGGTGTTGCCGCCAGCGCCTCTGGAGTACCGGCCCGAACCACCACGCCATCCCGACCGCGAGCAGGACAGCACTGCCGAGGGCGAAGGGCGCCCACGAGCGTTGCAGCGGGAGCGGGGGAGGTGGAGTTGGCGGCGCCGGCGGGAGTGGCGGGGCGGTCACTTCGAACGCCCGGCCGGGCAGGCGCGCCTGCCGCAACGACTGCTCCTCCGGGTTCCACCACGCCAGCGCCAGAACCGGCAGCGCGTACGACCCGGGCGCCTCGCACACGTAGGTCACCGTCTCGACGTGCCGCCCGGTCAGGTCACCACGATTCACCCGGTCCTCGACGACCGGCGGCTTCGGGTACGCCCGCAGCCCGGCCGGCGGGTCGAAGTGGAACGCCGGGAGCGCCATCCCCGGCACGTCGCGGGCCTCGACCGTGATCGTCCGCGTGAACGCCGCCCCGGCCACCGCGGCCTTCGGCTCCGGTACCCACGTCTCCGTTAGCGTGAGGCGCTTCGTCGTGACGACCGTCGCCAGCCCCGCGGCGCCGGGGGGGAGTTTCGCGGTGAAGCGGACCGGCGCGGTGGTGACCCGGTGCTCGACCACCGGCGTCCCGAACCCCGCGTTCGTCCCGAAGCGGACCGGGAACGCCGGGATTTCCACCGCCCCGGCCCGCTGCGGGTACACCGCGAACTCGTGCCGCTGGACGACGAACGTGGTATCGCCGACGGTCTCACTCCCGAGCGTCGGTCGCTCGTCGGGCTTGAGGATCACTGCGCCGGGCACCTGCGGCAGGTCGAACGCCGGCACGCCGGCGAACGGGCCGGGGGCGCGCAACTCGACGATGAGTGTGACGCGCTGCCCGACCCACACGTCGCCCGTCGGTGTCACACTCGTGCGCACCGAAGGTGCGGGGTCGGCGAGCGTCGTGGCGAGGAGGAGCGCGGCGGTCATTTCGCCTCCTGCCGTTCGTAGGCGAACTTGCTGCGGAGGAAGTCGGCGGGCTTGGTCTGTACGCGCTTCAGCCACAGGCCGCGCAGCTCCTCGTCGGAGAGCGGCTTGCCGCCGGCGACCTGGACCTCGCCCGCGTCCGGCTTAGCCTTCCCCTTCTCGAAGACGATCGCGTCGGCCTTCACAGCGCCGCCGGTCGCGTCGCCGCCGACCGTCTTGAGCCGGTCGCGGCGCACGACGGCGACGGCTCGGTTGTCGGCGGCCTCGGGCCAGCCGGGGCGGAGGTCGAGCGCCCGGTCGTAGCTCGCCACCGCGTCGTCGTACTTGCCGAGCATCACCAGCGCGTTGCCGCGGTCGAACGCACCCTCGGCGGTGCCGTCGCGCGCGAACGCCGTCGCGGCCGCCTTGAAGTCGCCGGCCCGGTACAGCGCGGCGCCCTGGCGCCGCGGGTCGGCCGACGCCTTCACCGCCTCGTCGTACCGGCCTGTGCGGAAGAGGCGATCCGCCCGCTGTTCGGGCGTCTCCCACAACTCCGGGCGGCCGGCGGCGACCACGCCGGCGGCGGCGAGGATGAGGGCGGCGGCGACCCACGCCGCGCGGCGCATCACGCCCCCCTCCCGCGGATCACCCAGCCGCGGCGGAACGACGCGAGCGTGACCGCCGCGACGACCGGCACGAGCCAGTACCCCGCGTCGTGCCAGCGCTCGGCCGTCTCCGACGGCGCGGCCGAGAACCGCGTGTTCGCGGCAAGCCGGCGCACGTCGGTGTCGTCGGGGGTGACGTGCACGAGGTCGGCGCCGAGGGTGGACGCGGCGGCCGCGAGCGAGTCGAGCTCCGGCCCGGCGCCGGCGACCGCGAGGACGGTGACCGGTGCGCGGCCTTTCGCCCGGTAATCGGCGAGTGCGGTGGCCTGGTCCGCGCCGACCGCGTCGGCGACCCACAGCACCCAGCAGCGCCGCCCGGACTTCGCCACGACCGCGTCCGCCGTCGTGAGCGCCTCGGCCGCGGCGTCGCCGGCGACCGGCATCACGTCCGGCGCCAGCTCGCCGGCGAACGAGTCGATCACACCCGCGTCACTCGTCGGCGGGACGACGCGGTGGGCGCTCCCGGCGTAGGCGACGAGCGCCGCCTTCGCCCCCGGCCGCAGGGCGAGCAGGTCGTGGACCTTCTGCGTCGCCCGGGCGAGGCGCGTCGGCGCCACGTCCTCCGCTTGCATCGACGGCGTGACCTTCAGCACGACCGCCAGCACGTCGGCGTCGTCGGCGAACGGCGCCGGCTCGCGCCGCCACGCCGGCCCGGCGAGCGCGACGACGGCGACGACCCACCCGGCGGCGAGAACGTGTGTCGGGATGAGCCACCCTCGCCGCCCGCCACCGACGAGCAGGTGCGGGAGCAACTCTGGGGCGACCACGCCGCGCCAAGCCCGCCCCGGGTCGGCCGCGGCCCACAGCCGCCACGCGAGCAGCGCCGCCGGCGCGAGGGCGAGCAGCCACCACGGCCGGAGGAAGTGGAACTCGCTCATCCGCGCCCCCTGTGCGGGCGGAGGGCGGCGAGTGCGGGCACGAAGCTGATGAGTAGCCCGGCAGCCAGCGGCCAGTGGAACAGGTCGCGGCGCGGGCGGTGCGAGACGGTCTTCGCCTCGGCCGTCGGTAGCGCGTCGAGCCGGCGCGACACCTCCTCCAGCGCGGCCCGGTTCCCGGCGAAGGAGTACGTCCCGCCGGTCGTCGCCGCGACGCGCTTCAGCGCCTCCTCGTCCAGCTTTTCTTCGCCGGCGGCCTTCGGATCGCCGACGGCGACGGCGTGGATCACGACGCCCTTGTCCTTCGCCACCTCGGCCGCGTTCTGCGGCGGGACGAGGCTACCGGTGTCGTTCCCGTCGGTCAGCACGAGCAGCACCTTCTCCGGCACATCGGCGCGATCGAACACCGTCACCGCCAGCCCGATCGCGTCGCCGAGCGCCGTCTTCGGCCCGGCCATGCGCACGCGCATCCCGGCGAGCAGTTCCCGGCACACGTCGAGGTCTTGCGTGAACGGCGCCTGCACGAACGCGGCGTTGCCGAACACGATCAGTCCGACGCGGTCGCCGGTGCGGCGGGCGAGGAACCCGTCGAGCACCTCGCGCACCGCGGTGAGCCGGTTCACCGTCTTCCCGACGGCGTCGGTGAAGTCCTTCGTCTCCATCGACCCGGACAGGTCCACCGCGACGAGGATGTCGCGCACGGGGATCGTCCGCGTGACCGGCGGGTCGAGCCACTGCGGTCGGGCGAGTGCGACGACCACACACGCCCACGCCGCGACGAGGCCCGCGCCGCCGAGCCACCCGCGCGACCGGACGACGGCGCCGGCGGTCGGCGTCTGGCCGGTGGCTTCCGCGAGCCGGCCGAGGAACGGCACGCGGAGCCCCGTCGCCGCCTCGCGGCGGGGCGGCGCGAATCGCCACACGGCCAGCGGCAGCGGCAGCAGCGCGAGCAGCCAGGGGTAGGCGATCGTCAGCATGGCCGGTCGGTCCGGTGGTCGCGGACCCACGCGCGGGCGAGGTCGAACAGGCGGGCGTCCGACGGCGGGTTCGACCCGTACTCGGCGTCGCCGAGCGCGGCCCCGGGGCCGGTCGTGAAGGCGTCGGTGCCGCCGGTGCGGTCCAGGAACGCCAGCCACGCCGGCCCGGTGAGCGCCGCCACCCGCTCGCGCGGGAACGCGGCGAGCGCCGTCCGCTTCAGCAGCGCGGCCAGGGCGGGAACAACGTTCCCGGTGCGTGGGAGGCGGCCGAGTTCCCGCAATGCGGCGCGGCGGTAGCGGTTCCGTCGCCACCGCGCGATAGTCTTCCACAGAGTGAACCCGAGCAGCGCCAGTGCGGCCACCGCGACCACATACCAGCCGGGCGCCGGCGGCCACCACGGGGCCGGCGGCGGCAGGACGATGTCGTGCAGCCGGTCGAGGCTGCCGGGGTCGGTCATCGCCCGGTCCCCCGCGGGACGTGGCCGAGGACGTGAGCGATCTGGTCCGCCACGGGGGCGTCGGTGCGGAGCGGCAGGACGGGCACTTCGCGCGTCAGCAGGAAGTGCCTCGCGGCGGCACGGCGGTCGGCGAACGCGGCGCGGAACGCCTCCCGCAGCGCGGCGCCGTTCGTGTCCACTTCGAGCTGACGGGCGCCGTCGGACGCGACGAGCCGCCCGCCGGCGGGCAGGTCGGCTTCGAGCGGGTCGAACACGAACGCCACGACCACGTCGTTGTGCCGGGCCGTCTCGGTCACCAGCCGGCGCGTCTCGGCGTCGTGGCCGTCGGCGTCGGTGACGACCACGACGAGCCCGTCGTGCGGGGCGAGGGTGCGGGCGCGGCGGAGCGCCTCGTTCAGCATCCCCGGCGCCGGCGGCCCGGGCGAATCGGCGCGGAGGGCGTGGTTCATCTCGACGACCGCGCGGAGGACGCGCATCACCGCCCCGCGGCTCCGCTCCGGGTGGAACGCCCGGGCCTCGGTGTCGTTGAACACCACCGCCCCGACGCGGTCCTGCACGCCGACCGTCCGCCACGCCGCCGCCGCCGCCGCCTCGGCCGCGACCACCGACTTGAACTTCACCCGGCTGCCGAAGAACATGCCGAGCCGCTGGTCGACCACCAGCACCACCGGCCGCTCGCGCTCCTCGGTGTAGACGCGCGTGTGCGGCGTGCGCGTGCGGGCGGTCACCTTCCAGTCGATCTGCCGCACGTCGTCGCCGGCGGCGTACCGGCGGACCTCCTCGAAGTTCAGGCCGCGGCCGCGGAGGCGGGAGGCGTGGCGGCCGGCGAGGAGGCTGGCGACCGGCTGCCGCGGCAGGAGCGAGAACCCCCGGGCCGCGTGGCGGAGGGCCACGAGGGCGGCGAGCTCGGCGTACACCCCGGGGGCCGGCGGCATGGCGACCTCTACGGTACGGCGACCTGCCGCACCACCTCGGCGACGACCTGGTCCGGCGTCACGCCCTCGGCGACCGCTTCGTAGCCGAGAATCAGCCGGTGGCGGAGGCAGTCGACGGCGACCGCCCGCACGTCGTCCGGGGTGGCGTGGTCGCGGCCGGCGAGCCAGGCGTGCGCCCGGGCGGCGCGGTCCAGCGCGAGCGTGCCGCGCGGGCTGGCGCCGACCTGGACCCAGTTCTTCAACTTGTCGCCGAACTGCGCCGGGCGGCGGGTCGCGGCGACCAGGGCTACGAAGTACGCCTCGACCGCCTCCGACACGAACACCTTGAGCACCTCGGCGCGGGCGTCGTGGACCACCTGCTGCGGCAGCTTCTCGCCCGCCGCGGCGGCGCCGGCTTCCTCGCCGCGGACGAGGCGCAGGATCTTCGCCTCGTCCGCGTCCGTCGGGTAGTCGATCAGCACCTTCAGCAGGAACCGGTCGGTCTGCGCCTCGGGGAGCGGGTACGTCCCTTCCTGCTCGATCGGGTTCTGCGTCGCCATCACCAGGAACAGGTCGGGGAGCGGGTGCGTCGTCCCGGCCACGGTCACCTGCCGCTCCTCCATCGCCTCCAGCAGCGCCGCCTGCGCCTTCGCCGGGGCGCGGTTGATCTCGTCGGCCAGCACGAGGTTGCCGAACACCGGGCCGGGCTGGAACTTGAACTCGCCGCCGCCCGCCTTCTCGCCGTACACCTCGGTGCCGGTCACGTCGGCGGGGAGCAGGTCGGGGGTGAACTGGATGCGCGAGAACGCCGCGTCGAGGTTCTTCGCCAGCGTCTTGATCGTGCGCGTCTTGGCAAGGCCGGGGAGCCCTTCGAGAAGGACGTGCCCGTTCGCCAGCAGCGCGATGAGGACGCGGTCGATCACGGCCTCCTGGCCGACGACCGCCGCGCCCATCCGCCGCTTCAGTTCCAATACCGCGTCGCGTGCCGCCATCTCAGATGCCGGTGGGGGAGTTGGAGTCGACTTCCGTACGGATCGGGCTCCGGGCACGAGGGCCGCCGCGCCGAGCAACCGGTTGAGGCTGTCGGGCACGGCGGCCCTCCGGGGCACGACGCCCGGCCGGGCCGCTACCGCCCTGCGGGGTTGCGGCGGAGGTTCTCGAGGATCTGGTCGATGGTGAAGCTCGCCGCCCGCTGGCGGGGTGGGAACTCCTTGAACGTGGCCAGGAACTTCGCCACCTCGGTCTGGGCTGCGAAGATCAGGTACGGCTGACTGATGAGCCAGTCGTAGTAGGTGTTCGAGGTGACGTCCGCCCGCTCGTAGGGGTCCGCCCGGAGGTCGAACAGCTTCGGCAGGCGGAGTATGGTGAACGGCTCGGCCCACACCCGCAGTGTGCCCGGCGCCCGCTGCTCGGCAAACACGATCTTCCAGTTCTCGTAGCGCATGCACAGGAGGTCGCCGTCGTCGCTGAAGTAGAAGTACTCGCGCCGCGGCGTTCTCTGCTCCTGGCCGAGCAGGTAGGGCAAGATGTTGTACCCGTCGAGGTGGACCTTGAACGTCTTCCGCCCGGCCTGGTGGCCCCTCAGCAGCTTGGCCTTGATGTCCGGGTCGCCCGCGGCGGCCAGCAACGTGGGCAACCAGTCCATCCCGCTGACCATCTCGTTCGACACGCTCCCGGGGCGGATGCGGCCGGGCCAGCGGATCATGCACGGCACCCGGAACGCGCCCTCCCAGTTCGTATTCTTCTCGCTCCGGAACGGGGTGATCGCGCCGTCCGGCCAGGTGTTCGCGTGCGGTCCGTTGTCGGTCGTGTAGATGACGATCGTGTCGTTGGTGATGCCGAGGTCGTCGAGCGCCTTGAGCAGCGCCCCGACGTGGCCGTCGTGTTCGATCATGCCGTCCGCGTACTCGGTCCGGGCGGTCAGCCCCGGCGGACCGCGGCGGTCGGCCTTCACGTGCGTCCGGAGGTGCATCCGAGTGCTGTTGAACCAGCAGAAGAACGGCTTGCCGGCCTTCGCCTGCCGCTGCATGTAGTCGATGGCGGCGGCCGAGGTCTCGTCGTCGATCGTCTCCATCCGCTTCTTGGTGAGTGGGCCGGTGTCCTCGACTTTCCCGTCGGCCGAGGAGCGGATGACCCCGCGCGGGCCGAACTTCTTCTTGAAGCCGGGGATGTCCTTCTCCGTCGGGTACGTGCGCTGTTCCGGCTCCTCCTCCGCGTTCAGGTGGTAGAGGTTGCCGAAGAACTCGTCGAACCCGTGGTTGGTCGGGAGGAACTCGTCCTTGTCGCCGAGGTGGTTCTTCCCGAACTGGCCGGTGGCGTACCCGAGCGGCTGGAGCAACTCGGCGATGGTCGCGTCGGCGGCCTGGAGGCCGACGTCCGCGCCCGGCACACCGACCTTGCTCAGCCCGGTGCGGAACACGCACTGGCCGGTGATGAACGACGACCGGCCGGCGGTGCAACTTTGCTCGGCGTAGTAGTCGGTGAAGATCATCCCCTCGCGGGCGATCCGGTCGATGTTCGGCGTGCGGTAGCCGACCAACCCCATCGAGTAGGCGCTGATGTTGGTCTGCCCGATGTCGTCGCCGAAGATCACCAGGATGTTCGGCCGCTTGCCGTCCTTCGGCTGCGCCGCCGGCTGGCGGATCACCGTGGACACGGGCGTAGTCGCCCCGACGCCGCACCCGCCCGGCATCTCACACCGGGCCGGGCGGTCCGGCAGCACGACTGCCGGCACGGCCGGCGTCGAGACCGTCTCGGCGCGGAGCACCGATTCGAACCGCCCGGACGCCGCCGCCCACCCGCCGGCGGCGCCGACGAGGAGCATCAGCACGGGCAGGGCGTGCGACACGCGCACGGCCCCACGCAGTCTGCGGAACATGGCGCTACCCCTTTCGGAGAAGACTACTCCGGCCTCGGGCCGGGGAACACCGACTTCCAGTCGGCCTTCATGCTCGCCACCACCCACCCCCGCCGCGCCGCCTGGTCGAGCCCGCGGGCGAGGCGGCCGAAGTGCGAGTCGCGGTCGTAGGCAACCTCGCGGACCGAGTCGGTGTGGTGGACGAGCACCCCGAGCCGCGGCCCGGGGGCGGACGTGGCCCATTCGAGCATCTCGAAGTCGCCGTCCGAGTTGCCGACCGCCAGCACCGGCCGGCGGCCGATGAACCGACCGATCCCGACCGGCTTCCCGGGGCCGTCGTCGATCAGGTCGATTTCGGGCAGGATCACCAGTGCCGGCTTCTCGTCCCGCTCTTGGTACTTCGTCTTGAACGTGGTGCCGATCACCTGCTCCGGCGGGACGCCGTACACCGGCCCGGAGAAGGCGCGCACGAAGTCCGCCGTCCCGCCGGTGACGATGTAGGTCTTGAACCCGTTCGCCCGCGTGTAGGCGAGCAGGTCGAGCATCGGCTGGTAGACGCACTCGGTGTACGGCCGGTGGTATTTCGGGTGGCGGGCGGTCTTCAGCCAGTCCTTTACCGCCGCGTCGAACTCGGCCACCGTCATCCCGGTATGCGTGGCGACAACGACCTCGACCAGCCCCTTCTGGCCGGTCGCAGCGAGCGCCTTGTGGTCGCCTTCCAGCACGGCCTTGAACGGTTGCTTCTCCCGCCACCCGGGGTGCTCCGGAGCGAGCGTCTTCACCCGGTCGAGCGCGAACGCCAGTTCCACGTACATCGGCTGCTCGCACCAGAGCGTGCCGTCGTTGTCGAACACGGCGACCCGCTCGGCCGGCGGGACGAAGTCCGGCGAACCCTTGGTCGTGACCCGGGCGACGAAGTCGGTGACCGCCTTCTTCGTGGCGGTGTCGTTCCACGACGCGAGCGGAGGGGTCGCCGGTTGCGACCAGACGTGCGACGCGGGAATAGACGCGACGAGGGTGAAGACGGTGGCGCCGAGCGCGGCGGGGACGCGACCCATGAGTGACCTTGTGGGACTGACGTGAACGGCCGGCGACCGTGTGATCGTGTCCGTGGGTCGGGAGCGTCGGGCGAACTGTGAAAGGGATTCTCGCCGCGGTGGCGCGGGATTCAAGCGAAAACTGGAAGTGAGGAGGCAGACCTCCCTCCCATCAGACGATCTTTATGCCTGGTGTGAACCCCGGGCTTACACCCCGCCGCGGGCGCGGAGGTCGTCCCACATCGCCGGGGTCAGCACGCAGCGGAAGCCGATGTGCGACATCCCGGTGTCCGGCGCCGTGCCGCGGCGGGCGGCCGGCCGGTAGCTCTCACAGTAGCTGGCGTGGCACAGGAACGACCCACCGCGGGTGACCCGCTTCGGCGTGTGCGGGTCGGCCGGGTCGAAGCTCGTGGCCGGGCCGGCCGGGTTCTCGATCAGCCCCACGCCCGATCGGCGCTCGTACTCGTCCGGCCGGTACCAGTCCTGGCACCACTCCCAGACGTTCCCGGCCGTGTCGTGCAGCCCGTACCCGTTCGGCGGGAACGCCCTCACCGGCGCCGTCCGCGCGTACCCGTCGAGCTCGTCGTTGCGGACCGGGAACTCGCCGTGCCAGATGTTCGCCACCGACCGGTCGTTGGTCGGCGGGTCGTCGCCCCACGGGTAGCGCTTCCCCTCCAGCCCGCCGCGGGCGGCGCGCTCCCACTCGGCCTCGGTCGGCAGGCGCTTCCCGGCCCACCCGGCGTAGGCGACGGCGTCGTCCCACGACACGTGCACGACCGGGTGCTGGTCCCTCCCGTCGAGAGTGCTGGCGGGACCGTTCGGGTGCCGCCAGTTTGCCCCGGGCACGTACCGCCACCACGCCGCCATGTCGGTGAGCGGGACGGCGGCCGGCGGCGGGGTGAAGACCATCGACCCCGCGACGAAGCGGCTCTCGTCCGGCCGCGGGGTGCCGGGCGGGAGGAACTTCTGCATCTCCTCCCAGACGGGCTTCTTCTCGGCCGTGGTGACGTACCCGGTGGCGTCGGCGAACGCGCGGAACGCGGCGTTGGTCACTTCGGTCTCGTCGATCCAGAACCCGTCCACCCGCACCTTGTGCGCCGGCCGCTCGGTCCGCGGGAGGCGCGTGTCGGCGGACCCCATCGTGAATGTGCCACCCGGAACCCACTTCATCCCCGGTGGCTCCCGGCGGACGAACCGGGTGACCCCGTAAGCCGCGCCGAAACCCCCGACCGCAAGCCCTCCGAGGAGGAAGGCCCGGCGCCCGCACCGGGCGTGTGGAACCGCCGGCTGTTCGACAGGGGTGGGGGCAGGAGCATCTGAACGGTGACGAGTGCGTCTCGAACTCATGTCAGACCTCTCCACGGAGGAAGCTGGTGAGCGAAATCATAGCGGGCCCGAGCACTCCTTTCGCGGCCGTCAGTTGCGTGGTTACAGGATGGACCGCGTGTTTACCTTCGGCGAAATAGTCATCTGTCGCTTCCTGTGTGTCCACCCGGCCCCCTTCGGCTGTATGTTCAGATCACACCGATACCGAGGGCGTCTCGCCGGTGGCCAGCCACGTCTGCTGTCTGTCTGGAAAGAAAGTCTGTCTATCTCCCTGACTGCTCCCGGTGTGGTGGGGAAGCTCTACCGCCCCGCCGGAAGGATTTACGCCAGCAACGGGGCTACGGATTGGCCTCTTGCTTTCATCTGACTTCCCCCGGAAAGCGGTCGTCGAGCGAGGCGGGCGTTACCGTCGGCGAGGACAAGAGCGAGTCAAGTGCTCCACACTGTTCGGACGGTAGCGCGGCAAGATCGGCGAGCAGCCGGACGAGAAGGGAAGGTATGGTCATTGGGGCCGGCGGCTCACAATCGGGGGCACTTTGCGGTTGGCATGAGCCGACCGGGAAGTGCTCGCCGCGCGGCCCGGCCGGGGCCGGCTCCGCGGCCTCGGCGGCAAATAAGGCCTCGGCGAGGTCGTGCTCTTCGAGCCGTCCCAGTCGCGGGTGGGTGCGGTCGGGTCGGGCGGGTTGTCCCCGGTGGCCTGTCGAGGAGCCCGCGGAACAGCCGGTCGGTGTCGGCCCGCTCGCCGGGTTGCGCTCGCTCCGGGCCACCAGGAGCAAGGCCTTGCGCCGCCGCTCCGACGGGGCGCTCGGCCGGCCGGTGGCGCGGTCCGCCTCCCCGGGCGCCGCCATCCCGGCGAGCGGGTGGCCAGTCCACCGCTCGAGATCTCGGAGCGGGTGATCCGGTCGGATTCGGTCCTCGACGTGGAACACGTGGACGAGCGGCGACTGGTTATCGTGTGGCCGCGCATGAGCAGGCTCCGGGCATTGACCCGAAGAGTGTAGCGCGGCCCGAAACGGGCTTCCACGGTGCGTTCTTCAGCACCCGGCTAGGAAGCGATCGGCGGGTCTTCGCCGAGCTCGAAATCGAGCAGCGGCTCGTCGGCGAGGCGGGCGGCGACGCGGACGGTGAACGTGCTCCCGCGGCCGAGCTCGCTGTGCAGCGCCACGTCGCCGCCGAGCAGCTTCGCCAGCTCGCGGACGATCGACAGGCCGAGCCCGGTGCCGCCCTGCTCGCGCGTCAGCGGGTTCGCCGCCTGGCGGAACTTCTCGAAGATCAGCCCCTGCTCCTCGGGCGCGATGCCGACGCCGGAGTCGGCGACGGTGAGCACGAGGTCGGTGCCGTCGGACGCCGCCCTGATCGTCACGCGGCCGCCCTCGGGCGTGAACTTCACCGCGTTCGACACGAGGTTCGTCAGGATCTGGTGCAGCTTCCCCGCGTCCTGGCGGACGGCCGGCGTGCCGGGCTCGACGAACACCTTGATGTCGATGTTCTTCTTCTCCGCCTGCTGGCGGAACATCGCCGCCGCGTACTCGCACACCGCCGCCACCTCCAGCGGCTCCGGCCGCAGCCGCATCTTCCCGGCCTCGAGCTTCGCCAGCTCCAGCACGTCGTTGATGAGCGCGAGGAGCTGCTTCCCGCCGGTCATGATGTTGCCGGCGTAGCGCTGCTGCTTTTCGGTCAGGTTGTCCGCCGCCAGCAGCACCTCGCTGAACCCGATGATGCTGTTGAGCGGGGTGCGCAGCTCGTGGCTCATGGTGGCGAGGAAGTCGCCCTTGAGGCGGTTGTTCTCGTACAGCGCCATGTTCACGCGCGCCAGCTCGTCCACCTTGCGGTCGAGGTCGGTGATGAGCTTCTTGTTCCGGTCCTGGGTGTTGGTGAGGTTGCGGATCATCCGGTTGAAGGCGTGCGACAGGTCCTCGAACTCGTCGCCGGTCTGGATCTCGCTGCGGATGTTCAGCTCGCCGGCGGCGATCGCCTCGGCGATCTCCTTGAGGTGCTTGACCGGCTTCACGATCACGTAGCGGATCATGAGGTAGCTGCCGGCGATGATGAGGAGCGACGTGCCGATGGCGAACGAGATGAGGACCGCCCGGTTGGTGTGGAACCCCTCCTCGATCTCGCGGGTGGTGAGGCGGACGCGGACGATGCCCATCAGGTCGTCGGGCTTCAGGTCGGGCCGGGCCAGCTCCGGGCGGCCCATCTTCGCCGGGTCGCGGTGGCAGCCGACGCACGACGGCCCGGCGCGGAGCGCGGCGTAGTAGTAGTACGCCTTCTCCGGGTCGGCCTCGCGGTCCCACTCGGTCCGCCCCGGCTCGCTCACCTTCGACACCGCCGCCATGTCGTCCGCCTCGGCCCGGTGCTCCGGGTCGCCGGGGGTGAGCGGCACCTTGATGTGGCGGACGTTGTACTCCTTGAGCTGCGCGGGCCAGTTCGCCTCGTTCTGCCGGGCGAAGTCGCGCATCGCCTCGTCGTGCTCGCTGCGGACGTGGAGGCGGGCGAGGACGGGGGCGACGAGGGTGCGGCCGGTCGTCTTGAGCTGGTCGTGGGCGAGCCCCTCGGTCTGGATGGCATACACCCAGAAGCTGCCGGTCATGAGCACCAGCACCGTCGCCCCGAGGAGCCACCGGCACTTCCGCTCCAGGCTCGTCTCGCCGAGCAGCTTCTTGAAGGCGCGGTAGGACATGGGGCGGCGGGACCGGGGGACGGTGGGACCGGGGAACTAAGGGGCAGAGGCACGGGTCACGACGGCTTGGGCCGGGGGCGAACGGGCTTCTTGGCCTTCGTCCCCGAGTCGCTCCGTCCCCCGGTCCCGCCGCCCCGCGTCGGCTGGCAGTTCGGGCAGAAGTGCGACGACCGCCCCGTCAGTACGATGCGCTCGATCGCGCGGCCGCACGTCCGGCACCGCTCGCCGGTGCGGCCGTAGACGAGGTGCGCGAGCTGGAACCCGCCCGCCAGCCCGGACCCGCCGACGTAGTCGCGGATCGTGCTGCCGCGGGCCTCGATCGCCGTCGTCAGCACCCCTTCAATGGCCGTGCGGAGGCGGTCGCACTCGGCCGGCGTGAGCGAGTTGCCGACACGCGCCGGGTGGAGCCCGGCACGGGCGCACGCCTCGTCGGCGTAGATGTTGCCGACGCCCGCGACGACAGTCTGGTCGAGGAGGATCGCCTTGAGGGTGCGGGCCGATCCGCGGACGGCGGCGCGGAACGCCGCGGGGTCGAGCCCGAACGGCTCCGGGCCGAGGCCGGCTTCGGCGAAGAATGCTTCGACCGCGGCGTCGTCGGCGAAGCGCGCAACCGACCCGAAGCGGCGGACGTCGCGGAAGCGGAGCTCGCAGCCGTCGTCGAGGGCGAAGACGAGGTGAAGGTGATCGGGTTCAGGCACTCCCGCCGCGACGGCCGTGAACTGGCCGGTCATGCCGAGGTGGACGACGAGGCGCGGGGTGTCGAACTCGACCACGATCCACTTCCCGCGGCGGCGGAGCGCCTCGACGCGGCGGCCGACCACGCCCGGCCCCCACGCCGCGTCCCACGGCGTCCGCAGTTGCTTCGCGCCGACCCGCACGGCGGTGATCGTCCGCCCGATCGCCCGCGGGCGGAGGTCGCGGACCACGGTTTCCACCTCGGGCAGCTCGGGCATCCCGGCCTCACGTTGATTCCGCTGAGATTCTACCAGTCCCGCCACCGTCGGCCGCAACCCCGGCGCCGAGGCTCCCGCCGGGCCGGCATCGGGAACGCCGCGTTCCCCGCAGGGCGAGGGAACGAAAGTACGGAGTCGGCGCCGGACACACCCGGTCCACCGCCTTGAACCCGCCCCTCACTTCTGCCAGAACAGACGGTACTCCCTGATCCGCCCGCCAGACCGAGTACCGCAATGCCGACCGCCGCCGCTCCCGTCTCCCACGTCCCGGACCTCCGCGGCCGCTTCGGCCCCTACGGGGGGCGGTTCGTCCCCGAAACGCTCATGTTCGCGCTCGACCAGCTCGACCGCGCCTACCGCGAGGCGCAGGCCGACCCGGCGTTCACGGCCGAGTTCGACCGGCGCCTCCAGGAGTACGTCGGCCGCCCGAGCCGCCTCTACTTCGCCGAACGGCTGACGGCGGAGGCGGGTGGGGCGCGCATCTACCTCAAGCGCGAAGACCTGAACCACACCGGGGCGCACAAGATCAACAACGCGCTCGGCCAGGCGATGCTCACGAAGCGGATGGGCAAGAACCGCGTCATCGCCGAGACCGGCGCCGGGATGCACGGCGTCGCCACCGCCACCGCCGCGGCCCTCTTCGGCATGACGTGCCGGGTGTACATGGGGAGCGAGGACGTGCGGCGGCAGGAGCTGAACGTCTTCCGCATGCGGGCGATGGGGACGGAGGTGTTCCCGGTCGAGTCCGGCAGCCGCACCCTCAAGGACGCCACCAACGAGGCCATGCGCGAGTGGATGAGCACGGTCGAGGACACGCACTACATCATCGGCAGCGTCGTCGGCCCGCACCCGTTCCCGATGATGGTCCGCGACTTCCAGAGCGTCATCGGCCGCGAGACGAGGGAGCAGTCGCGCGAGCTGTTCGGCCGGCTGCCGAACGCGGTGGTGGCGTGCGTGGGCGGCGGGAGTAACGCGGCGGGGATGTTCTACCCGTTCGTGGACGACGCCGACGTGGAGCTGATCGGCGTCGAGGCCGGCGGGCGGAACAAGGACCGCGGCCAGCACGCGGCGACGCTCACCTACGGCGCCCCGGGCGTGCTGCACGGGAGCTACAGCTACGTCCTTCAGGACGAGGACGGGCAGACGGCGGACGTGCATTCGGTGAGCGCCGGCCTCGACTACCCCGGCGTCGGCCCGGAGCACAGCTACTGGCGCGACAGCAGCCGGGTTCGCTACTGCAACGTCAGCGACAAGGAGGCGCTCGACGGCTTCCACCTCTGTGCGCGGCTGGAGGGCATTCTTCCCGCGCTCGAAACCGCCCACGCCGTGGTCGAAACGCTGCGCGAGGCGGCGAAGCGGCCGAAGACGGACGTGGTGGTGCTGTGCTTCAGCGGCCGCGGCGACAAGGACTGCGCCGAAGTGGCGCGGCTGACGGCCACAAAACAGCGGGATTAATCACAGAGCCGCAGAGAGAATACAGAAAACCGAGTCAAGACCGAATGGCCACAAAAAGGCACGAAAAGACACAAAAATAGAACAGAAGCAAAGCGGGGCAGTGCTTCCATTTTTGTGTCTTTTCGTACCTTTTTGTGGCCATTCGGTCTTCTCTGCTTCCGCTTCGGCCGCTTGACCGCGCGGAAAGAATAGCAGCGACAAGTCCGACCCCAGGTGTCCATTCGCGGCTGACAGCACGGCCGGCCGCGGCGGAGACCGTTGTGATACCGGCCATCATCCACAAGCGGGGCGCCGTCCACCTCGATGCGCAAGCCGAGGCCGAGGAGCCGTCGGTCGTCCCGCTGCCGACGCCGCCGAAGCACGTCCTCGAACTCGTCCCCGAGTCGGTCGCGCGCGAAAACCTTGTCCTCCCGTGCCGCCTCGACGGCGACACGCTCTGGGTCGCCGCCGCCGACCCGAACGACCTGATGGTCGCCGACAAGCTCACGTTCATCCTGAACAAGAAGATCCGCCTCGTCGGCTACCCGCGGAATGCGCTCCAGGCCGCCATCAACGAGCACTACGGGCAGGCGGAAACCGAGTCGGTGGACTCGATGCTCTGCGAGTTCACCGACTCGGCGATCGACATGGATTGCGCGTCGGAACTACCCGCCCGGACCCGCAACCCGATGAGGAAGCTCGCACGGTCGATGGTCGAGTTTAAGAAGGGTATGCGCGGCGTCGAAGTCGATTTCGCGACCGGTCGGCCGGCTCTCCGCCGAGAGCACGTCTCGGACCTCGTAGGCGACATCCCCGCGCGGCCGGCGCCGCCGGGGCTCGACACCACCCCTGACTACGGGACCGCGTCCATGTGGTACTACACGGTCGAGGAGGGGCAGCGGGCGCTCATGGTCCGCCGCGACGGGCGCATGGAGGTGGTCGTCGGTCCGCGGCGAGTGTGGGTCGGCCACAACCGCTTCGAGAAGATGCGGCACTACGTCGCGCACCCGGGCGAGTTCCTCATCGTCCGCTTCCGCGACGGCCGCCAGGAACACCTCGCCGGCCCCGCCGACCTGTGGTTCGACCCGCGCGTCCACGAAACCGTGGTGCGGCAGGACGCGCTCCAGCTCGCCGCGAAGGAGGCGGTCATCGTCTACAGCCGGGCCGCCGACTCGGACGCCGTCGCGCGGCGCATCGTGTACGGGCCGACGCTGTTCGTCCCGGCGCCGGGCGAGTGGATGCACACGTTCACCTGGCACGGGTCGGACGGCGGCTCGCAGGGGCAGAAGAAGGTGGCGAAGGGGCTGATCTTCCAGAAACTCTGGCTCATGCCCGACCAGATGTACCACGACGTGACCGAGGTCCGCACCGCCGACGACGCCGTGCTCACGATCAAGCTCATGGTCTTCTTCGAGCTGCTCGACATCGACCGGATGCTGGAGGCCACGCACGACCCGATCGGCGACTTCATCAACGCCGCCACGTCCGACGTGGTGGACTTCTGCGGCCGGCGGACGTTCGAGCAGTTCAAACACGACACCGGCGGGCTCAACGAGCTGGAGGCGTACCGCCAGCTCACCGCCCGCGCGGCGCAGAACGGCTACCGCGTCAACAAGGTTGTCTACCGCGGCTACACCGCCCCGGACCGGCTCCAGGCGATGCACGACCAGGCGATCGAGTCGCGGACGCGGCTGCAACTTGAGCGTGCGACCGAGGAGCAGGCGCAGACCTTGGAAGACTTCAAGCTGAACGCACAGATGAACCGCGCGACGCGGCGACGGACGGAGCAGGGGATCGAGGTCGAGACCGAGATCGAACTCGCCCGCAAGCGCCAGGAGGCGGAACTGCGGCAGAAGGAGGCGGAGCGGGGTGCCGTGCGCGAGCAGCGCCGCCGCGACGCGGAAGCCGAACTCGACGTGCGCCGCCAGGCCGACGACCGCCAGCGCCAGCACCTTTCCGCGCTGCGCGAGATGGGCGTCGATCTGACCGCGTACCTGACACAGGGCCGCGCCGACCGGGTGATCGAGCTCCGCGGCGGCAAGGACGCGACGCCGCACCTCCACCTCGACCGCGACCGCGACCGCGAGGCGGAGCGGAACGGCCATTGAACCGGCGCGACCCGCACGGCCGGAACGACCGGCCCGGCGCTCTGGTGAATCTGGGCAAGACGGGTTGTGTCGGGCGTGCCGGTCGCTACAGTCGGAGGAAAGGGGGCGGTTCCCCCGTTCCTGCGCCTGGAGTGACCCCATGCGGAAAGCCCTGTTCGCCGCCGTCCTCGCCGTCGCGGCCGCCGCCACCCCGGCCAAGGCCTGGGACTGGCACCCGACCAGCACGTCGGCCACGTTCCCGCTGCTGACCCCGAGCGGCTACTACGCCAACACGTACTACTACGCGTGGGCCTACCCGTGGTTCGCGTACTACAACTACGCCCACGGCCCCTACGCGTACTGCGGCCCCTACGCCACCTACGGGTACGGCGCCCCGTGCCGCGGCTGGGCCGACCCGTTCGCCGGCACCGCGCCCGCCACGCTCGTCGTCACGCTCCCCCCGGAGGCGACGCTGAAGTTCAACGGCGTGGTGGCGATGGGCACCGGCGCCGAGCGGACCTTCAACGTCCCCGCGCTGAGCTACGGGCAGGACTTCGGCTACGTCCTGACCGCCGAAGTGACCGCGGGCGGGAAGACCGCGGTGGCGACGGCCCGCGTCGTTCTCCGGGCCGGCGAGACCGCGCGGGCCACGCTCGAGATCAAGTAGCCGCGCCCACCCGCGGGACCACGCCGATGCGGCTCGACCTGGCGTCCGTCCCGCAGCTCGCGCGCAACCTCACCCGCGTCGTCGAGATCGTCCGCACGCTCGCCAAGTACGGCCTCGCCGACGCGGTCGTGCGGCTCGACCCGGGGTTCGTCCGCCGGTGGGCCGCCGGCACGACCATCGTCCGCCTCTCGCACGAGTCGCAGGAAGCCCGCATCCGCCTCGTCCTGACCGAACTCGGCACCACGTTCATCAAGTTCGGTCAGGTGCTCAGCACCCGCCGCGACCTCGTCGGCTCGGTCCTCGCCGACGAGCTCAGTCAGTTGCAGGGGAACGTCCCCGCCGACCCGCCCGAGGTGACGCGCGACACGGTCGAGAAGGAACTCGGCCGCCCCGTCCCCGAGGTGTTCCCGCACTTCGACCCGGTGCCGCTCGCGTCGGCGTCCATCGGCCAGGTCCACCGGGCGACGCTCCACGACGGCCGGCGGGTCGTGGTGAAGGTGCAGCACCCGGGCATCACGCGGCGCGTCGAGGACGACCTGTCCATCCTCGCCGAACTCGCCGACCTCGCCGAGCGCTTCCTGCCGGACCTGCGGGCGTACCGCCCGGTCGCGGTCGTCGCCGAGTTCCGCCGCGTGCTGCTGCGCGAGCTCGACTTCCGCCGCGAGCTGCGCAACCTCCAGCTGTTCCGGCAGGCGTTCGCGGCGGACGAGGGCGTCGCGGTGCCCGAGCCGTTCCCGGCGTTCTCGACCGGCCGCGTGCTGACGATGGAGTACCTCGACGGCGTCCCGTTCACGCACCTCGGCAAGGTGAAGGCGGCCGGCGGCGACCTCGACGAGCTGGCCGCCCGCGGGGCGCACGTCTTTCTGGCGATGATCTTCCGCGACGGCGTCTTCCACGCCGACCCGCACCCCGGAAACCTCCTCTACCTCCCCGCGACGCCAGACCACCCCGGCGGTCGCATCGGCCTGCTCGACGTGGGGATGGTCGGGCGGGTGGACGCGCGGCTGCGCGACAAGATCGAGCGCGGCGTGTCCGCCGCCGTGCGGCAGGACGCGGTGAAGCTGACCGACCTGATCGTGCAGGTCGCCGACGTGCCGCCGCGGCTCGACACCGACGCGCTCGAGGGTGAGGTGGCCGAGCAGCTGGCGTACTACTGGGGGATGCCCCTGGAGCAGTTCCAGCTCGGCACCGCGCTCAACGACCTGACCGACGCCATCCGCCGGTTCCACGTCCTGCTGCCGGCGCCGCTGGCGATGCTGCTGCGGGTGCTGGTCATCCTTGAGGGGACCGGCCGCCGCCTGTCGCCGCGGTTCAACCTCGTCGGCCAGCTGGAACCGTACGCGCGGGCGCTGGTGCTGAAGAAGCTGTCGCCGAAGCGGATGGCGCGCCAGCTGATCGGCAGCCTGCGCGAGTGGGACGACCTGATCCGTAGCCTGCCGCGCGAGGTGGCGGGGTTGCTGCGGCAGCTGCAACGGCAGCAGGTGTCGGTCCAGCTCGTCCACCGGCACCTGGAGCCGTCGGTGAACCGGCTGGTGTTCGGGCTGATGGTGAGCGCGCTGTTCCTCGGGTCGGCGGTGATGTGGGCGGCGAAGGCGCCGCCGCTCCTGTGGGACACGCCCGTATTCGGCGTGCTCGGGTGCGCGCTGGCGACGGTGCTCGGGTTCCACCTGTTCCGGGCGATCCAGCACTCGGGGAAGTTGGAGGAGCGAGAGCAGGGTTCTGGTCGATAGCGGCTGGCTTGCCTACCGCGATCGACCGGCGGTTGACACCGCGCCCGGGCCGGCGACAATGGCGGGCGCTCCCTTTCCCCGAGGCTCTCCCATGTCCACCACCACCACCGTGATGCCCAAGCTGACCCCGCCGAAGATCGCCGACCAGCGGATGCTCATCGGCGGGAAGTGGGTGGCGGCGGCGTCGGGGAAGACGTTCGAGACGCACAACCCGGCGACCGGCGAGGTCATCTGCCGCGTCGCCGAGGGCGACAAGGAGGACGTCGACCGCGCCGTGAAGGCCGCCCGCGCGGCGCTCGACGGGCCGTGGGGTCGCATGAACGCCTCCGGCCGCGGACGGCTCCTCAACAAGCTCGCCGACGCGGTCGAGCAGCACCGCGACGAGCTCGCCGCGCTCGAGACGCTCGACAACGGCAAGCCCATCGCCGACTCGCTCGCCGCCGACCTGCCGCTCACCATCCAGTGCTACCGCTACTACGCCGGCTGGGCCGACAAGAACCACGGCCAGACCATCCCCATCGACGGCAACTACTTCTGCTACACCCGCCACGAACCGGTCGGCGTCGTCGGGCAGATCATCCCGTGGAACTTCCCGCTGCTCATGCAGGCGTGGAAGTGGGGGCCGGCGTTGGCGTGCGGGAACGCCGTCGTCCTCAAGCCCGCCGAACAGACGCCGCTCACCGCGCTGCGCGTCGCGCAGCTCGCGCAGGAGGCCGGCTTCCCGGACGGCGTCATCAACGTCGTCCCCGGGTACGGGCCGACGGCGGGGGCGGCGCTGTCCGGCCACCCGGACGTGGACAAGATCGCGTTCACCGGCGAGACGAGTACCGGCAAGGTCGTGATGAAGGCGGCGGCCGACAGCAACCTGAAGCGCGTCAGCCTCGAACTCGGTGGCAAGTCGCCGAACGTCGTCTTCGCCGACGCCGACCTGGATGCCGCGGTCGAGGGCGCCTACTTCGGGCTGTTCTTCAACCAGGGGCAGTGCTGCGTCGCCGGCAGCCGGCTGTACGCCGAGGAAAAGGTGTACGACGAGTTCGTCGCCAAGATGACGGCGAAGGCGAAGGCCCGCCGGGTCGGCGACCCGTTCGACCCGCTGACCGAGCAGGGGCCGCAGGTCAGCCAGGAACAGATGGAGCGCATCCTCGGCTACATCGACACCGGCAACCGGGAGGGGGCGAAGCGCCTGTCCGGCGGCGGGCGCGTCGGCGACCGCGGGTTCTTCGTGGAGCCGACGGTCTTCGCCGACGTGAAGGACGACATGGCGATCGCCCGCGAGGAGATCTTCGGGCCGGTGATGAGCATCCTGAAGTTCAAGGACGCGGACGAGGTGATCGCCCGCGGCAACCGCACGTTCTACGGCCTCGCGGCGGCGGTGTGGACGCGCGACGTGAAGAAGGCCATCCGCCTGTCGAGCGCCCTCAAGGCCGGGACGGTGTGGGTGAACTGCTACGACGTGTTCGACGCCGCGGCGCCGTTCGGCGGGTTCAAGATGAGCGGCATCGGCCGCGAACTCGGGCAGTACGCACTCCAACTGTACACTGAGGTTAAGACTGTCATCATGGCGACGTGAGCCGGTGCAATTCTGTCAAACGCCCGGTTGCACCCGCCGCCGGGCGACGTTACTGTTGAAGCGGCGGCTCACTTTACCCGTCCGTTGGCTCGCGCCGCCATCTCTCTCGAGGTGTCTCATGCTCTCCCGTTCCGTCCCGCGGGGCCGCCGCGGGTTCACGCTGATCGAGTTGCTCGTCGTCATCGCCATCATCGCCATCCTGATCGGCCTGCTCCTCCCCGCCGTCCAGAAGGTCCGCGAGGCCGCCGCCCGGATCAAGTGCACCAACAACCTGAAGCAGTGGGCGATCGGCATGCACGCCTACCACGACGCCAACGGGTCGTTCCCGCGGGGGTCGTCGAACGCACCGCGGCAGACGTGGGTGATGTACCTCTGGCCGTACGTCGAGCAGACGGCGCTCGCCAACCAGAACAATCTCAACGAGCACTTTTACAACGCGCCCGGCACCATCGTGAACACGATGAACGGGCTGTGCGCGGTGAAGATCCCGCTCTACTACTGCCCGAGCGACAGCGGCAACCCGGACCAGAACGTGGGGACGTACCAGCGGTGCCGCGGGAACTACGTCGTGAACTGGGGGACCGTGTCCTACGACTCCGGCCCCGGGACGGCCGGGAAGGCGCCGTTCTGGCACCAGGCGGCCGGCGGCCGGACGCCCGGGAAGACGACGATGGCGAGCATCTCCGACGGCACCTCGAACACCCTGCTCATGTCCGAGTACCTGATGGCGAAGGGGCCAGACGACAACGACTGGCGCGGCGACATCCACAACGACGACGGCGTGTTCCGCTTCCACACCATTCGCACCCCGAACACCACCGCCGCCGACGTGATCGCCGGCGGGTGGTTCCAGGACACCGGCGACCCGGCCATGCCGGCGACCGCCGGCACCCCGCAGAACAACGCCGCCCGCGCCCGGCACACCGGCGGGGTGAACGCCTCCCTGTGCGACGGGAGCGTCCGCTTCGTCCGC
>JAFKFQ010000285.1 GCA_017308215.1 bacterium
CAAACTGATCTGGGCCGCCGTCCCGCCGGCCGAGCAGGTACTGGCGTGGTCGGTGTGGCGGCGTCGCCATCAGCACCGCGCCCGCGAATGCCACTACAAGAGACGCGGGGCCAGACCGCCCGACGGATAATTACGGCTGTAGGACTAAGCCGCCGGCCGATCGCCTCGGCAGCCTGTCAGACCCGGTCCGGCGTCACGCCCCACGACGTGATGCTGCCCGGGGATGCAGACCGGGTTCACTCTCGGTCGCATTCCCGCATGTAGCGGATGCTCTCGCGGGCGATGGTGTCGGGGTCGGGTGTGTAGTCGAACACCTCGACCGACACCCAGCGGGTGTAGTTCACGTCGCGGAGCGCCCGGAAGATCGGCTTGAAGTCCACGGCCCCGAACCCCGGGCCGCGCTTGTTCGGGTCGTTGGCGTGGAAGTGGCGGAAGAACTCCGCGTTCGCGCGGATGGTGTCCGCCACCGGCGCCGGCTCGGACGACATCGCCTTCACGTCGAGGTGGAGCTTCACGAACGGGTGCGCGATACGCCGGCACAGCGCCGTGCCCTCGGCCGCGGTCGTGAGGTAATTCGTCTCCGCCGTCGTGAGCGGTTCGAGACAGAGCGTGACCCGGCAGTCTTCGAGCGCCTTCAGGCAGTACGAGAGGGTGTCGGTCGCGCGGTCGTCGCCCTCGGCCGTCGTCACGCCCTTGTCGAGGTTCCGCTGGAACGGCGAGCCGAGCACCATCAGGTCGCCGCCGAGGTCGGCGGTGGCGCGCGTCAGTTCGGCGAGGTACTCGCCGGTGGAGCGGCGCACGGCGGCGTCTGGACTGGTGAGGTGGAAGCCGGTCGTCTTCGCCAGCAGCCAGTGGAGGCCGATGATGCGAACGCCGGCGGCCTCGGCCTGGCGCCGCAGCTCGGCACGGCGGGCGGCAGGCACGTCGGTGATGAGCGGCGCCAGTGTGAACGGCGCGACCTCGAGGCCGGTGTAGCCGAGCTCGGCGGCGCGGGCGCAGACGCGGGGGTGGTCCCAGTTCTCGAACGTCTCGTTGCAGATGGCGTAGTTCATGGCGGCCGCCGGGTGTGGGTAGCCCACCTTACCCGCGGCGGCGGCGGGCGGCAAACCTGTTCCGCCGCCCGGAACGATTCAAGCGCCCCAGCTTGCCGCGCCGATACGGGTCGAGTACCGTTGCGGCGGGCGAAGGGGGGCGTGCGCGATGGCCCGAGTCCGACTGCGCTGGGACGAGACCCGCGGGGATGAACTTCCCGAGGTGTGCATGCGCTGCGGGGCGCCGGCCGACGTCCACCGCGGCCGCACCTTCTCGTGGCACCCGCAGTGGGTTCTGCTCCTGCTGTTCGGCGGCCTTCTCCCGTTCCTCATCGTCGCGGTCATCTTGACGAAGCGGATGCGCGTCGAGGTGCCGCTCTGCGACGCCCACAAGAATCACTGGCTGGCGCGGGCCGCCGTCATCTGGACGACCTTCTTCGGCCTGATCGGGCTCGGCGTCGTCGCCATGCTGCTGATGGGGCCGCAGGGGAATGACCCGGTCGGCGGCTACGTCTGCGCCGGGACGGTGGTCGGCCTGTTCATCTGGCTGATTTCGGCCGCGATCCTCCAGTCGACGAGCATCCGCCCCGTGGAAATCACCGCGGACGACATCACCCTGACCCGCGTCGCCAGCGGGTTCGTGGACGCGCTGCGGGACCAACGAGACGCCGCGCGTGACAGGCGGAGGCTCCGACGGGACGACTACGACGACGAGGATGACGAGTACGAAGACGACCGCCCGCGGCGCCAGCGGCGCTACCGGGAGGACGACGACTGACGGGTCGGGCGGGGGCGGGAATCACGGTCGGACGGCGCGGAGGGGTGATGGGCTTCGGGCGTCGCACCCGGGTCGGGCTGTTCGCCGCGGTCGCGCTCGCGGCGGCGGGCGGCTGCGCGGCCAAGCCCTACGCTCGCGACCCGCTCCTGCGCGACGGCCGCGGGGTGCGCGGCGACCGCCCGGCCGCCGCTCGACCCCTGCCGCCGCCGGCCGAGCCGGTCGGCCCCGACGCGCCGGCGGGGCCGCTGCTGGGCACGACGCCGCTCGGCGAGCTCACTTCGCGGTGACCTTCGTCACCACCACCGTGCCGTTGTCGTGGCCGGAGATGAGCGCTTTCCCGTCCGGGGTAAAGATCACGCAGTAGCCGGGCGACTTGACCGCGGCCGTGAACGCCGCCTTGTCCGCCCCCGCCGGCCACACGCTCAGCTTCCCCGAGTACCCGCACACGCCCAGCGCCTTGGCCGCCGGCGACCAAGCCAGCGCGTACGGGTCGTCCTCCAGCTTCTCGACCTTCTTCGTCTCCTTGCCGGCCGCCGTGTCCCAGGTGCGGAGGGTGCGGTCCATCGACCCGGACACCAGCGTCTTCGCGTCGCCGGCGAACGTGATCGCCGTGACCGGGTAGTCGTGCCCGGTGAGCGTCTTCGCCTCCTTCATCGCCGCCACGTCCCACAACTTAATGACGCACTCCTTCCCCGTCTTGCTCGAGTTGTCGCCGCCGGCCGATGCGAGCAGCTTGCCGTCCGGCGAGAACACGACGGTGTACACCGAGCCGGGGTGGGCGCCGAGGTTCTTCGTCTCCTTGCCGCTCGCCGGGTCCCACAGCCGCACCGACTTGTCGGCGCTGCCCGTGGCGAGGACCTTCCCGTCGGGCGAGAACGCGACCGTGTCCACGATGTCGGTGTGGCCCTTGAACTCCTGCGCGACCTTGCCGTCGGCGAGGGTCCACGTCTTCGCCGTCTTGTCGAGGCTGGCGGTGGCGAGGACCTGTTCCTTCGGGTGGAACGCGACCGCGTACACCGGGCCGGTGTGCCCCTTGATTTCCTTGATCTCCTTGAGCGAGCCGTCGGAGCCGACCGCCCACAGCTTGACGACGTTGTCGAACCCGGCGGTGGCGAGCGTCTTCCCGTCCGGCGACAGCGCGACGGCGTGGACGAGCGCCCCGTGCGCCTTCGTCGCCGGGCCGGGCTGGGCGGGTGCGAACGGGAGGAAGGCTCCGACGGCGAAGCAGAGCAGGGCGAGCCGGGCGCGGGTCATCGGGACGGGCTCCGTGGCGGAGGGATCGGGGCGGGTTGGCGGACATTGTGCCCGCCCGCGGGCCTGGTGGCAACCGGCAAAACGGCGTGTGGACCGACTTCCGTGGCGGTCCGTCGATCGCCCGGGGTCGATTACCTGGGCGTCGGAAGGACTGGTCGGCGCGGGCCTTCGCCCGCGTCACGCGCGGACATCCGGTCTCCCGTGACCATAAGTGACCGGATTTCGGCAAACCCCACCGACCGCGCCTCCGGAAGCCACTCCGACTCCGAGCGGACCAACGGGCCCCCGAC
>JAFKFQ010000412.1 GCA_017308215.1 bacterium
CACGTAGAGCTCGCGGCCGGTCAGGCGGTAGCTCGGGCGCGGGTCGGTCGAGGTCGCCACCACCTTGCCGACGTCCGGCGAGTACGCCCGCGTCACCGGAAGTTCGTTGCCGTCCTTGTCGAGCCGGGCCGTCGAGTCGAGGTTGGTGTCCTTCAGCGTCGCCACGAACTCCGTCTTGTAGCTGACGCCGGGCTCGGTGCGGATCGCCAGCTTGTACTCGTCGCCGGCCCGCGCCACCTCGTCGAGTACCACGCCGGTGGTCGCGTAGAAGTCGCCCGCGTCGATCGCCTTCACCACGCCCTCGGGCGTCAGGTGGGCGGCCTTCGCCATCACCCAGCCGCGGCCCGGGTTCACCTTGCCGACGCCCCACTCGTGGTAGCGGTGGGCGTCGTCGGTCGCCAGCCCGTAGACCGGCGGCAGGCCGTGCCGGCCGAGCCGCAGCGCGAGCGCCACGTCCCACACCTTCTCGGTCGAGGCATGGGTGTCGTCGCCGTAGTTCTTCACCCCCGGGTGGCCGTTGAAGACCTCGAAGAACTTCAGGTCCTCGGCCAGCAGCAGCTCCTCAGCCCGGACGCCCCAGCCGAAGTTCGGGTGGTTCAGGAACGCGACCATCGCCCGCCCGGTCTTCGCCCGCTGGTCGGCGACCTGGCGGAGGTTCACCGCAATCGTCTCCGTCGCGTCCTTCCCGTCGATCGGCGTGACCTTGTCGCGGAGGTTGATGCCGTTCATGTGAATCGGCCGCTTGGCGTAACTGTGGGTGATCTCCTCGGCCGGCACGAGCAGGAACTTCCCCGGCTCCTCCAGGAGGCTGCGGAACTCGGCGAGCGGCTTGAGCCGGACCTGCGGCTTGCCGTCCTTGTCGCGGCGCTCGACCCACCGCTCGCCGAACCGCGCGGCGTACTTCTTGACGGCCGCCACCCGTGTCGGGTTGCCGTCGGCCGGCGCCCACTTGTCGCCCTCGGCGAGGACGTTGTGATCGGTGAGCGACAGGAAGTGGTAGCCGTGCCGCTTGTACCAGTCGGCGATCATCTCGGGGAAGTCGTCGCCGTCGGACCAGAGCGAGTGGGTGTGCAGGTTGCCCTTCCAGTACTGCGGCGGCGCGGCCGCGACCGGGAGCGGACCCGGCGGTGGCGGCGGGGCCGGGGACTGTGCCACCGGGCTCTGGAGCGCGAGCGCGGCGGCGAACAGTGAGAGCGTGGAGAGTGTGGCAAGAAGGGGGCGTGGCATGGCGGGTCCGGGCGGGGTGGGGTGGGTGCCGTCAGGATACACCGGCACACGCTCAGCGTACGTGAAGATCCCACGAGACCCCGCCCGGCCCGGCGTTCACGACCGGCACCCCGGCCAGCTCGCCCGCCTGCCCGCCGCTGCCGTGGACGTGTCCGCACACCACCAGCCGCGGCCGCACCCGCACGACGGCGTCGCGGATCGCCGTGCTACCGATGCTCCCCCCGCGGCTCGACACGTCCACTACGCCCTTCGGCGGCGAGTGGACGACGAGGACGCAACCGTCGGGCGCGGCCGCCAGCAGCGCGGCGGCCTGCTCCTCGTCGAAGTCGTAGCTCCACGCCCCGAACGGCGTGACCGGGATGCCGCCGCCGACGCCGTAGAACGCGACGCCGCCCACGACCGCGCCCGACCCGTGCAGGACGTGGCACCCGGCCCAGCCGCGGCAGGCGGCGGCGAGTTCGTCGGTCGATTCGTTGTTCCCGGCGACGAGTACGGTCGGCTTGCCGGTCGCCTTCAGCACGTCGAGGCAGACGGGAAGGGAGCGCGTGTCGCGCACGTTGGTGAAGTCGCCGGCGCCGACGAGCACGTCGGCATCCGCGGCGCGCGCCGCCAGCGCGCGGGCCGCGGCGCGGTCGGCGTGGAGGTCGCTGAACAGGAGGAGGTTCATCGGTCGCTCCGAGGTGGCGGGTTCATTATGGCCCGGTGAGTGGCGACGGGCGGCGCTTGCGGGCGGTTCATCGCGGGGCTACCTTCGGCGTCACTCCCTTCTTCCCGAGGACGCCCCCGTGCTCCCCCCGCGCCTCCCGGCCGCTGCGCTGCTCGCCGCCGCCACCGCCGCACTTCCCGCTCTCGCGCAGGACGCACCCGCGCCGGTCACGCTCACGGCGAAGGAAGACCACAAGCGGACGATGGACTTGCTCGGCATCAAGGAGCTCCGCCGCGGTGCGGACGGCAACCCGAAGTCGCCGAACGCCGCCAACGCGGACGAGTCGAAGGCCACCCCGTACCCCGACCTGCCGGACCCGTTGCTCCTCAAGAGCGGCCGGCGCGTCACGTCGCCCGAGGCGTGGCGCACGCAGCGCCGGCCCGAGATCGTCGAGGACTTCGACCGCGAGGTGTACGGCCGCGTCCCGCGCGAGACGCCGAAGGTGAAGTGGGAGGTGGTCGCCACCGAGAAGACGATGGTCGGCGACGTGCCGGTCGTCGCCAAGCGCCTCGTCGGGCACGTCGACAACTCGGTCTACCCCGCGGTCACGGTGGACATCCAGCTGACGCTGACGGTGCCGGCGAACGCGCCCGGCCCGGTGCCGGTGGTGCTGGAGTTCGGGTTCGCGTTCCCGGGCGGGAAGGGGCCGGCGCTCCCGCCGTCCGGCGGCAAGGGCGGTCTGTCGTGGCAGCAGCAAGTACTGGCGAAGGGGTGGGGCTACGCGATCATCGTCCCGAACAGCATCCAGGCTGACACCGGCGGCGGGCTGACGCGCGGGATCATCGGCCTGTGCAACCGCGGCCAGCCGCGGCGGGTGGACGACTGGGGCGCGCTGCGGGCGTGGGCGTGGGGCGCCAGCCGGGCGCTCGACTACTTCGAGACCGACCCGGCCGTGGACGCCCGCCGCGTTTGCATCGAGGGGCTGTCGCGGTACGGCAAGGCGGCGCTGGTGGCGATGGCCTACGACGAGCGGTTCGCGGTCGGGTTCGTCGGGTCGTCGGGCGCCGGCGGGGCCAAGCTCCACCGCCGCGACTTCGGCGAGAAGGTCGAGAACGTGGCCGGCGCCGGCGAGTACCACTGGATGGCCGGGAACTATCTGAAGTACGCCGGCCCGCTGACGGCGAAGGATCTGCCGGTGGACGCGCATGAACTGGTGGCGCTGTGCGCCCCGCGGGCGGTGTTCATCAGCGTCGGGTCGGCGACCGTGGAGGGGACGTGGGTGGACGCCCGCGGCATGTTCCTGGCGGGCGTTCACGCCGGGCCGGTGTACGAGTTGCTCGGCAAGCGCGGCCTCGGCACGCGCGAGTTCCCGCCGCAGGAAACCGCACTGGTGGACGGCGAGGTGGCGTTCCGCCAGCACGCCGGCGGCCACACGACCGGCCCGAACTGGCCGACGTTCCTCCGCTTCGCCGACCGCTACATCGGCACACCCGCGAACCGGTGATGAGGGCCCGCGGGGACAGGGCGGTCACGCGGGTTGGCCGAGGCGCGGGGTGGTCCGAGGGGGGGCGGATCTCGTCCCCGGCTGCACCGCCCGCGGCCGTCGGCCGATGAACCTGGGGTTCACCCGGCAGGCCCGACCGCTGCCCCACACATGCGCCGCACCGTGACACTGATCGCAGGGTTCGCCGTCGCCGCGGCCGGTTGTGCCGCCCGTCGGGCATCGACTGTCGAAGCACACGTGCCCGGGGCTCCATCGGCGACGCGACCGGCGCCGACGAGTGCGACCTACGCCCTCATCGGTGCCGACGGCGACCAGCCGATCGAGACGGTTGCGGTGACTCGAGGGCGGCAGATCGGATTCGTCCGCACGGGGGATGGGGCGCTCGTCGCCTACGCGGCGGGCCACACGATTCCACTCCCCGAAGGGTCGTATTCGTGGCGCGTAGTGCCCGGGAGCCCGGGGCCGCCGGCGGGGTCGTTCAGCATCACCGACCCGGAACCGAAAGGGGGACGGGCTGCCCGGGTCGCCGTGGGGACCGCAACACTGGCCGGCAAGATTGCCGTGTTGATGGTGAGGGCCATGGCGGGCGCCGGGCGTTGAAGGCACAGAGGAAAATCGACAGCACGCGCGGCAAACACTGTGCTCGATGGTCCGGTTGACGGTCGCCGGCTGCCGCTTCGCTGGGTGCTACACCCTCGCAGCGCCGAACTGGCCACCCCGATTCGCTACAACGTGTGGCATGACCGACCTCCCGCTCGTGCTGGTGACCGAGGACTCCGACCCCACGCCGCTCGCGTGGCTGAGGGAGCATGCCCGGGTCGTCGAGGCCGCCCCGGGCTCCCCCGAGTTCGACGCCGCGCTGCCGGACGCGGTCGGGATGGTGGTGCGCACCTACACGAAGGTGAACGCCGCGCTACTGGCCCGCTGCCCGAAGCTGAAGGTCGTCGGGCGGGGCGGGGTGGGTATCGAGAACATCGACGTGCCGGCCTGCCGCGCCCGCGGCGTCGAGGTCGTCTACACGCCGGACGCCAACACCCTCGCCGTCGGCGACTTCGTCATCGGCTACGCGCTGCAGCTGCTGCGGCCGTGGGCGTTCTTCAAGGATCGCGCGTACGAGCCGGCGGAGTTCAAGCGCGTGCGCAACACGCTCCGCGGCGTGCAACTGAACGAACTGACGGTCGGCGTCCTGGGCATGGGCCGGGTCGGCCGGCGCGTCGGGCACCTCACCGCGACCGGGTTCGGCGCGCGGGTGATCTACAACGACCTGCTCGACGTGCGCCCGCACCTGACGTTCCCCGCGACGGCGGTCGACAAGCCGACGCTTTTCCGCGAGGCCGACGTCGTCACGCTGCACGTGGACATGAAGCCCGGGAACGAGCACCTGGTGGGCGCGCCCGAGCTGGCGCTGATGAAGCCCAGGGCGGTCCTGATCAACACCAGCCGGGGCGAGGTGCTGGACGCCGCCGCGCTCGCGGCCGCGGTCCGCGAGAAGAGGGTCGCCGGCGCCGCCGTCGACGTGTTCGACCCGGAGCCGCCCCCGGCCGACCACCCGCTGCTCGGGTTCGACAACGTCCTGCTCACGCCCCACATGGCCGCCCGCACGCACACGGCGGTCGAGAACATGAGCTGGGTGGTCCGCGACGTGATGGACGTCCTGGCCGGGCGGGCGCCGAAATACCCCGCCCCGTGACGGCTCCCGCCGTCGGCCGGACGGTCCGCCTCGCGTCCGTCCGCCGGGCGTGATACCATCCGGGCGCATGGCCGCAACCCCGCCGCTACCGCCCGACCCGCGCCTCGCCGGCGAGTGGCAGCTCGACGCCCCACCCGACGACTTCCCGGCCGAGCCCGAGCCGGTCGCGCCGACCGCTCCCGCGCCGCCGCCTTCCATTCCGCATCCCGAAATCCGTACCCCGCAACCGCCCGACCCGCCCCCAACGCCCGGGCAGTTGGTCGAGGCGATGCTGTTCGTCGGCGGCCCGCCGCTGACCGCCGCGGCCGCGTGCGCCGCCGTCCGCGGGCTGACGGCCGACGGCTTCCGCGCCGCGGTGGACGGGCTGAACCGCCGCTACCGCGCCCAGCGCCGCCCCTACGCGGTCGAGGCGCGCGACGACGGCTTCGTCCTCGCGCTGCTCCCCGCCCACCGCGGGGTGCGCGAGCGGGTGTTCGGCGGCCCGCGCGAGGCCCGCCTCACCCCGCCGATGCTCGACGTGCTCGCCGTCGTCGCCTACCGTCAGCCGGTCGGGAAGGCGGAGGTGGACGCGGCCCGCGGGACGGACTCGGGGGCGGTGCTGCGGCAACTCGTCCGGCTCGGGCTGGTCGCGGTGCGGCAGCGGGCCGACGCCGACGGGAATGAGGTCCGCTACGGGACCACCCCGCGGTTCCTGCGGGTGATGAACCTCGGCAGCCTCGACGACCTGCCGCGCCTGGGCGACACGCAACCGGCGTGACGGCGGCTATACTGGTGGGAGTGCAGACCCGCGGGAGCGGCCCGGCCCGCGGATTTCCGTTGTTCCTTTGTGTGGGCCGATGGCCGACGACCTGACCGCCGCCCTGGCCCGCCTCGCCGCCTGGGCCGAACCCCGGCTGCGGGCCGACCCGGACCTCGCCGCCGCCGTCGCCGCCGTCGCGCGCGCCGTCGCCGCGTGGGCAGACGGCGTTCCGGCCCCGGCCGAGGCGCCGCCGCCCGTCGCCGCGCCGCCCGTCCCGCCGCCCCCGCCGCCCGTCCCGATCTCGCAGCTGCCCCCGATCCGCTTCCACCTCGACCCGCCCCCGCCCACCCCGATCCCGGTCCACCACGACGATCGCGAACTCGCCCTCGTCCCGGCGCCGCTCGTGGCCGACCGGTGCCGGGCGAAGGGGGAGGCGTGCCGGCTGGTGGCGCGGCGGCTGACCGACCCGCCCGGCGCCCGCGACCCTGGCGCGGAGGCGGCACTGCAGGCGCGGGCCGCCGGCCTCCCCGACTGCAACCTGTGGATGCTCAACCGCGAGCCGGTGGTGACCGCCCCGCGGGCGTGGGACGACCTGGGCGGGGCGTTCGCCGCCGCGGCCGAGGCGTCGCTCCTCCTCCACGCCTGGGAGCAGTCGCCCGGCCCGGTCGCCGACCGGCTCGCGCCGGTCGTGCTCGGGCTGGCGGCCGAGGCACAGTCGGTGCTGCTGTACGCCGTCGCCGACGTCCGCGACGTGCGGATGGACTACGACCAGGTGCAGCTGTTCGCCCGCGTCCGTACCACCGCCCGCGACCGGCACATCTTCATCCCCCGGTTCCTGAAGCGCGAGGACCGGGCCGACCCGGCGAACTGGCCGGACGTGGTCCGCCGCGTCGCCGAGGTGCGGGGGCAGTTCCAGACCGTCGGCGACCGCGACCGGTACCGGGCGAAGGCGCTGAACAACCTGCGGTTCAAGGTCGGCCGCATCCGCGAGCGGCCGGACGCCGCGGCCGGCGAGTGGGCGCGGGTTCTGGAGCTGGTGGACGAGCTCGTGGCCGGCGGCCTCCCCCCGAGCCACGCCGAGCTCCGCGACACCCTCCTCCCGATCACCGAGGACGTGCCCGACGACCCGCCGCCGCCGGCGAACGTGCAGCTGGTGCTGCGCGAGATCGACCGCTACCTCGACTCGCGCCCCGAGGCCGACGTGCCGCCGCGCCCGCCGCGGCCGACGCCGGAGGTGGCGGAGGCCGCCGACCTCCTCCGGGGGCGCGAGGTGGTGCTGATCGGCGGGCAGGCGCGGCCGGTCCACAAGGCGGCGCTCATGCGGGCGTTCGGGCTCGCCGACGTGCGCTGGCTGGTGACGCCGGAGCACACGTCGTTCACCGTGTTCGAGCCCGACATCGCCCGCCCCGAGGTGGCCCTGGTGCTGCTGGCGATCCGCTGGTCGAACCACGACTACGACAACGTGAAGGAGTACTGCGACGCCTACGGGAAGCCGCTGGTCCGCCTCCCCGGCGGGTACAACGCGAACCAGGTGGCGTACCACATCCTGGCCCAGGCCGGCGCCCGCCTCCGCGCCGCCCGGACCGCCGCCGCCGCCGGGTAGCGGCGTTGACCGCGCGCCGCCCGCCGGGGTACAACCCGGCCATGCTCGTGCGGACCCCGACGCTGTCGCTGATCGTCCCCACCCGCGGCCGCCCGCGCCAGCTCCGCCGCTTCCTCCGCAGCCTCGCCGCCACCACGCTCCGCCCGTCGCGCGTCGAGGTCGTGCTCGTCGTGGACGCCGACGACCCGACGGGCCGGCGGGTCCGATTCCCCGGACTGACCGTCCGCGTCGTGGTCGGCCCGCCGGGGCGGACGATGGGTGAGTTGAACCGCGCCGGCGAGGCGGCGGCGCGCGGCGAATACCTGATGCTGTTGAACGACGACGTGGTCGCCCGCACGCCCGGCTGGGACGAGAGCGTCCTCGCCGCCGGGGCGCGGTTCCCGGACCGCATCGGACTGGTCCACGTCAACGACACGCTGGTGCGCGACCACCTGTGCGTGTTCCCGCTGGTGTCGCGCCGCTACTGCGAGCGGGCTGGGGGAATCTGCCCGCCCGACTACCGCCGCTACCGCATCGACGACCACATCGACGACGTGTTCACGCGCCTCGGCGGCCGCGCGGTGTACCTGCCGGACGTGGTGTTCGAGCACCACAACGCCGTCGTTCACCCGACCGCCGGGAGGGTGTACGAGGCGGATCCGGCGGTCCTGGCGGAGGACGCGCCGCGGTTCGAGGCGCACCACGCGGCGCGGGTCTCGCTGGTGCGCGAGTTCGGTGGCGCCGCGACCGACGCGGACGCGTTCGCGCTGCGGGTGTCGGGGCGGCAGGCGGTGGTACGCGGCGGCTGGTGGGCGCGGGCGAAGGCGGACGCGGGGGCGTGGCTGCACCGGCTGCGCTGCCGCCTCCGCGACCGCTACCGCCGCGACGGCGCCACCGGTCTGGTGCGCGTGATGGGGCGGAAGATGATGGTTCTGGGCGAACGGCCGGCGTGAGCCGGTTGGTCGTTGGTACGGATGCCTGTGGAGCAGACCGTCCGCCCCACGAGCCGCGACCGAGAGGACGCGGCTGCGGAACCGACCTTCGCCGATTGTAGTCCGCGACGGGCGCCGGTCGCGCTCTCTCGGTCGCGGCTCGTAGCCTTACCAGCACACTGCTCACGCACCCATACCAACGACCAGCCGGCTCACGCCGGCCGTTCGCCGGACCGTCCTACCGCGTCCCGAGTGTGACGAGCGCCGGGTCGCGCTGCCGCTCAGCGTCGTGCGGCAGGAGCGTCGGCGGCACGTTCAACTTGCCGGTGAGCAGGTCGCGGTCGAGCGTGTGCGCCGTCATGCGGCGGATGTCCTCGACCGTGCCGGCGCCGAACTTCTCGCCGACCATCCGCAGGTAGTCGCCGCCGGTGTAGAAGCGCTGGAATGCGGCGTCGCGGAAGCGAAGCACCTCGCGCGCCGGCAGGTAGCGAGTCGGCAGCGGCAGGCAGTCGCGCGAGTGCTGCGAGTAGCCGGTCCACTTCGCCGGCAGCGGCAGGTCGCGCTCGACCGCCAGCGCGTAGAGCGGGCTGCCGGGATACGCCATCGCCGAGTAGAAGTTCGAGAATTCGCAGTTTAATTCGACCGCCATGTCGAGCGTCGCCTGCATGGTGTCCAGGTCGTCTTCCGGCAGGCCGAAGATGTAGTTGCCGATGACGTTGATCCCGGCGCCGCGGATCTCCGCGATCACGCGGAACACCTGATCCTGGTCGAACCGCTTATCGACGTCGGCGCGAACGCGGTCGGCCCCAGCCTCGATGCCGACCGCCAGCCAGTTGAACCCGGCGGCCTTCAGCTTCTCCAGCATCCCGTCCTTGATCGTGTCGATGCGCGTGTACGCCCAGATATTGAGGTCGTAGCCGCGGGCGATGATGCGGTCGCAGATGCCGGCGACGTGGCGGCGGTTGAGGACGAACATCTCGTCGGCGATCTTGATGTTCCGCACGCCGTAGTCGTTCACCAGCGTGTCGATCTGCGCGATCACCGCGTCGGGACTCCACGCGCGGTAGCTGTTCGCCGTCTTCTTGATGCCGGCCGCTTCCTCGCCCGCCTTGAACGGCGCCTGGATGCAGCAGAACGAGCAGTGGTACGGGCAGCCGAGGGTGGTGTAGAGCGCCGCGTAGGGCTGGCGGTCGGAGCCGTCGAGGCAGTGCCAGTTGTGCGCCCGGTAGCGAGGCATCGGCAGCAAGTCCCAGGCGATCCCGGGCATCGCGCCGTCGAGGTCGGCGAGCAGCGGCTTCCCCGGCGTCTGCCGGATCGCGCCGCCGTCGCGGTAGAACAGCCCCGGGACGGACGCCAGCGCCGGCACCGGCGTCTTCAGCGCTTCGACGAGCGCGACGAGCGTGAACAGCCCTTCGCCGGCGGCGACGAAGTCGGTCGCCTCCTCGCGCAGCGCGCGCTCCGGCAGCGCCGCGACGTGCCCGCCGAGCATCAGCACCGGCTGGTCCGGCGTGAGTTCCTTGATCGCCGTGCAGACCTGACCGGACGCGGTCATGATCTGCGTCGAGGCGCTCGGCTGGTGGCCGTACACGACGACCGCCGCGAGGACGGGGTTCAGCCCCTTCACGCGCTCGGCGACGGCATCGTGCCCGATCCCTTCCGCCTCGGCGTCGATGACCGCGACACTCAGCCCCTGGCGGCGGCAGAACGTCGCCATGAGCCCGGCCCACACCGGGTTCTCGACGGCGGTGAGCGTCGCGCCGAGCGACTGGTACACCTGCGGCCGGCTGCACGGGTTGACGAGGACGACGTCGAGGCGGGGCATTGGTGGTCTCCGGTCAGCCGGCCGTTCGCCGGTCAAATCCCCCGCCCCGCGGCGAGGTCGTTCAGCAGTTCGCACAGCCTCAGGATGCGCTCGCGGTCGAGCGACGGGTAGTTGCCGATGTACCAGCCGTAGAAGTGGACGTGATCCACCTGCGGGTACTGCTTGTACAGGTCGCCGTACAGCTTCCGCAGGTACGGCTGCCGCAGTTGGTTCCCGCCCCCCGCGGTGCCGCGGCGGAATTCCACACCGTTCTTGCGCAGCGTGCTTTGCACCCGCTCCGCGAGCGCCGCGTCCGGCTCCTGAAGGATCAGCGTGAAGGCGTAGTTGCTGCTACCCTCGGTGGTGAAGTCGGTGCGGTACAGGTCCGGGTCGAGGTGCTTCAGGAACAGGTTCAGGTTCTCGGTGCGGCGGAGGTTGTTGGCGTCGAGCCGCGGCAGCTGCGAGCGGCCGATGATGGCGTTCAACTCGGTGCTGCGGACGTTGAAGCCGGGGTGGGCGAAGATGAAGTCCGGGTTCAGGTCCGGGTGCTCGTCCGCGTAGTCGAAGCGGCGGCCGGCCGACGCCAGTTCGCGGACCATGCCGTGCCCGCGGAGCATCCGCACCGTCTCGTACAGGTCTTCGTCGTCCGTACACACCATCCCGCCCTCGATCGTGCTGAGGTGGTGCGCGTAGTAGAACGAGAAGTTCGACGCCCGCCCGATCGAGCCGAGCTTGCGGCCCTCGAACGTCGCCCCGTGGCTTTCGCACACGTCCTCGATGAGCGGGATGCGGCGCGCCGTCAGCTCGTCGAGCAGCTCGCGCGACAGCCCGTTGTAGCCGAGGACGTGCGTGAGGAAGACCGCCCGCGTCTTGTCCGTCAGCTTCTCCCGCACCTGTCCGTTGTCCATGCCGAGCGTGCGCGGGTCGATGTCCACGAACACCGGCGTGAACCCGCAGTGCAGCACCGAGGCGATGTCCGACACCCACGTCAGCGTCGGCACGATCACCTCGCCGCCCGGCCCGTGCAGCTCGCGCAGCGCGGCCATCGTGACGAGGTTCGCCGACGCCCCGGAGTTCACGAACACGCTGTGCTTAACGCCCAACCACGCAGACCATTCCTCCTCGAAGGCGCGGACGTTCTTCCCCGCCGTCAGGATCGGGTCGTCCTGCTGGAGGTAGGCGCACACCGCGTCGAGGTCGGCGCGGCTGATGTTGCCCCGCATCAGCGGCCAGTCGAGGCCGGTCTTGCGGGCGGCGGCGGTCGCGCTAGACATCAGAACGGTCCCTTGAATTCGATGCTCTTGAGGTCGGCGCGCTCGGCGGGGAGCCAGCCGGTCTTCACGTCCTCCACGAGGTCGCGGGCGGCGGCGGCGACGGTGCGGGCGTTCGGGTAGAACAGGTCTTCCAGGTTCGGCGCGGTCGGGCACGTCGTCGGCGCGAAGCCCATGCGCTTCAACCGCAGGTCGCGGATGCCCTGCAACCGCTCGGCGACCTGCGCCGTGATCTCCGCCGCGGCGCCACAGTTCGTCCAGGCGGTGTCCACGACGATCAGCCGGCCCGTCCGCTCGACGGATTCGCAAATCGTGTCCATATCGAGCGGGCTGAGCCAGATCGGGTCGATGACTTCGGCCTCGATGCCGACGTCCGCGAGGTACGCGGCGGCGCGGAGGCATTCGACCTGCATCGACGAGATGCCGACGAGCGTCACGTCGGCACCGCGGCGCGTGACGCGCGCCTTGCCCGGCTCGACCGTGTACGCCGCCTCCGGCACCGGCCCCTTCGTGAAGTGGAGCAAGCGGTGCTCGACGTACAACACCGGGTTGTCGTCGCGGACGGCGGCGGCGAGGCAGCCCTTCGCGTCGTAGGGCGTCGCGGGGGCGACGACCTTGATGCCCGGGACGTGCATGAACATGCCGTGCAGCCCCTGCGAGTGCTGCGCGCCCTGGCCCCAGCTCTTGCCGATCATCGCCCGCACGACCAGCGGCACGTTGACGCGGCCGCCGTACATGTAGCGGCTCTTGGCGGCGACGTTGAGTAGCTGGTTCATCGCCAGCAACAGGAAGTCCATGCGGATGTGGACGTGGACCGGCCGCAGGCCGGCGAGCGCCATGCCGATGGCGGCGCCGGTCATCGCGTCCTCCGACAGCGGCGTGCCGAAGCACCGCTCTGGGCCGAACCGCTCGGGCAGCCCGCGCGTCGTGCCCTGGATCGCCTTCGGGTCGTCCACGTCGAGCCCGAACACGATCACGTTCGGGTCGCGCGCCATCTCGAGCTCCGCCGCCTCGCGGACCGCGTCCACGAACGAGAGCGTGCGGTCGGTCTTCGGCGCCGGGCGCGGCGGCTTAACGGCAGGCGAGGGCATCACCGGCCTCCTGGTAGATGTCGGTCATGAGCTCGCCGGCGGCCGGGAACGGGCTAGCCTCCGCGAACGCGAACGCGGCGGCGACCTCGGCCTCGACTTCCTGTTCGATGGCGACGCGCTCGCCGGCGGGGAGCCGGGCGGCGAGCTTCTGAACGGGGTCGTTCGTCACCCACGGCTCCGCCTCGGCCTCGGCGCGGTAGCCGAGCGCGAAGTCGCGGCCGGGGCCGACGTGCTCGCGCAGGCGATACGTCTTCACCTCGAAGAAGTGCGGCCCGCCGAGCGCCCGCATCCCGCTCAGCACGGTGCGGGTGCGCTCCAGCAGGCCGACCACGTCGTTCCCGTCGAGGCGCTCGGCGGGGATGCCGTAGGCCTCGGCGCGGGCGGCGATGTCGGGGCGGCCCTGTCGCTTCGCCTGGCTGGTGTGGATCGCGTAGCCGTTGTTCTCGCACACGAACAGGACCGGGAGCGACTTCAGCGACGCGAAGTTGAGCGTCTCCGCGAACACGCCCTCTTCCGAAGCGCCGTCGCCGAAAAAGCTGACGACCACGGCGTCGGAGCGGCGCGTCTTCAGCGCGTAGGCGTAGCCGGCGGCGTTGGCGATCGTGGTGCCGACGACGGCGGACGTGCCCATCACGCCGGCGGCGGTGTCGACGAGGTGCATCGACCCGCCCTTGCCGCGGGCGCACCCGGTGGCCTTGCCGTACAGCTCGGCGACCATCGCGTTCAGGTCGCCGCCCTTCGCCAGGTACAGCGCGTGACCCCGATAAGTGCCGAACACGACGTCGGTGGGCCGCAGCGCCGCGCACACGCCGACCGACACCGCCTCCTGCCCGATCGACAGGTGGACGGGGCTCTTGATCTTGTCCGTCGGGTAGGCCCGCGCGACCTCTTCCTCGACGCGGCGGATGCGGTAGAGCGACCTATACAGTCGAGCCAGCATGGGCGGCGCCCTCCGTGGCGTGGTGCAGGAACCAGTGGTACGTCTCTTCCACGGCGGTGCGGAAGGGCGTGGCCGGCGTCCAGCCGAGCGCGAGCAGGCCCGACGAGTCGAGCGCCTTGAGCGGCGCGCCGTCGGGCTTGGAGGAGTCGAACGCGAGCCGGCCGCGGAAGCCGACCACGTCCGCGACCACGCGGGCGGCCGCGGCGATGCTCAGCACGCTGCCGCCGCCGAGGTTCAGCGGCGCGTCGCCGTCGTAGTGCCGCATGGCGAAGAGGCACGCGGACGCGAGGTCGCGGGAGAACAGGAATTCGCGCTGCGGGGCGCCCGTGCCCCACACGGTCAGCGCACTGTCGCCGCACTCCTTCGCCTCGTGCGCCCGGCGGATCAGCGCGGGGATGACGTGCCCGCTGTCGGCGCCGAAGTCGTCGCCGGGGCCGAACGGGTTCGCCGGGAACCCCGTGACGAAGCGGCACCCGTACTGGCGGCGGAAGGCGTCGCAGAGTACGGCGCCGGCGAGCTTGGCGGTGGCGTAGGGGGCGCTCGTCGGCTCCAGCGGGCCGGTGCCGAGTGACTCCGCGCGCAACGGCTGCGGCGCCTCGCGCGGGTAGGCACACGAGCTCGCCAGGTACAGCAGCTTCTCGACGCCGTGGCGGTGCGCGGCGTCGAGGACGTTCGTGACAACCTGGAGGTTGGCGAGCATCAGGTCGGCGGGGCGGGAGCGGTTCAGGCCGATCCCGCCGGACGGCCCGCCGACCAGGAACACGTACTCCGGTCGCTCGGCGGCGAAGAACGAATTCACCGCCAGCGCATCGGTCAGGTCCGGTTCGTCCGCGCCGACGCCGATGAGGTTCGCAAACCCCTCGGCGGGGAGCAGATCGAGCAGCGCCGCACCCGCGAGGGTGTCGCCGCCGGCGACGAAGACGCGGCCGGTGCGCTGCATCACGCCGCCTCCGCGGGCTGGAACTCGGTGAACGGCCGCCGCGCGCGGTCGGACTCGCGGTAGCCGGCGCCGGGCTCGTAAAAGATGATCTGGCTGCCGCCGGTGTCGAACTCGAACGGCACGTGGATGCGGTCGTCGAGGGCGGCGAGGATGTCGGCGTGGCGGTCCGGCGGGGCGAACAGCAGGAGGAACCCGCCGCCGCCGGCGCCCGTCAGCTTCCCGCCGATCGCGCCGGCCGAGCGCGCCCGCTCGTACAGGTCGTCCACCTCGGGGTTCGACACGATCGGGCTGAGGCTCCGCTTCGCCAGCCACGCCTCGTGGAGCAACTCGCCGATCGGCACGAGGTTCACGCCGCCGGTCAGCACGCCGATCGCCTCGTCCACGAAGTCCTTCATCATCCGCAGCTGGCGGCGGCGGGCGTCGAGGCCGGGCACGTAACTCTTGGCTACGTCGGCGGCGGTGCGGGCGATGCCGGTGTAGACCAACAGCAGGTAGGACTTCAGTTCGGCGAGCCGGCCCGGCGGGAGGACGACCGGGCCGACCTCGATCTCGCCGTCTGGGTGGAAGCGGACGTGCCGCAGACCGCCGTGCGCGGCGAGCACCTGGTCCTGCGAGCCGACCGTCTCGCCGAGCACGTCCTGCTCGATGTGGATGGCCTCGCGGGCGAGCTGGGCCTTCGTCGCCATCTCGCCCTTGAGGGCGTGAAGCGCGTTCAGCAGGCTCACCGTGAACGCCGAGCTCGACCCCATCCCGCTCCGGGCCGGCAGGTCGCCGTCGTGGTGCAGCTCGACGCCGCCGCTCACGCCGAGGTAGCGGAGGGTTTCGCGGACCGTCGGGTGCGTCACCTCGTCGATGGTGCGGCACGCCTCGATCTTGCGGTAGACGACGCGGATGCGGTGGTCGAAGAACGGCGGGAGGTGGCGGCAGGTGAGGTAGCAGTACTTGTCGATGGTGGCGGCGAGGACGGCGCCGCCGTGCCGGCGGTACCACCCGGGGTAGTCGGTGCCGCCCCCGAAGAACGAGACGCGGTACGGCGTCCGGCAGATGATCATCCGTGACCCCCGGCCGCACTCCCCCCCGGGGGGCGGCAGCGGGGCGGTCCGTCGCCCCGCGCGGTGTAGTTGGTGCGGGGTGAGTTTCTCAGAACGCGCCCGCGGGTGTCAACCCCGCTTCAGAGCGGCGTAGGGCGGCATTTTTTGACGGGATGAACGGGACGAAACAGGATTGAATAAGGCGAATCTCTTCAATCCTGTTTCGTCCCGTTCATCCCGTCAAAAAATGCCTTCAGTCCTTCTTCGGCACCTCGGCGACGCGCTGCGACAGCAGGTAGCCGATGAGGTGGCGGAACTCGGCCTCGGGGATGGTGTCGGCGAAGTTCGCCGGCATCGGCGACAGGTTCACCTCGCGGTTCGTCTCGATCTCCTTCGCCGCCAGGCGGAACTCCTTCCCCTCGTTGTCGGCGAACACGATCACCTGCCCCTCGGTGCGGAGCTGGAGGGCGGTCTTGGTGGTGCCGTCGGCGAGGGTCAGCGCCCGCGCGCGGAACGCTTGGTCGATGTTCCGGTTCGGGTCGAGCGTGTCTTCGAGCAGCCGCTCCAGCCCGCGGACGCCGACGCCGTCGAGCTGCGGGCCGACGCGGTTGCCGACGGTGCCGATCTGGTGGCACGCGGCACAATGCTTGACGAACACTTTCGCCCCCTCGGCCACGTCGGCGGGCGACGCGGCGAAGCGGCCGGCGCGCTCGCGGATGAGTGCGGCGAGGCGGGCGTCGGCGGGCGGGAGGTTGCGCGTCAGGTCGGCGAGTTGCTGGTCGAGGCGGTCGATCTTGGCGGCGCGGAGGCGTTCGAGTACGGCCTTTTCCTGGAGCACGCGGGCCGGGATCGAGCCCGTCTTCACCCCCTCGAACAGCCCGGCGGCGCCGGCCTTCGACCCGGCCATGTTCTGCGCCACCAGCACCGCGACGCGGTACGGCACGCCCTTCATCGCCTCCTTGAGCCCGGCGCGGGCGTCCGGGTTATTGAGGTTCGAGAGTGCGACGACCGCCTTCTCCTTGAGCAGCGGCGGCGTGGCGCCGTCGGCGAGCAGCCCGGTCAGCGCTTTCGCACTGCCGGGTACGTTCAGACGGCCGAGCGATTCGACCGCCAGTTCACGATTTCCGGGCGTGACGTTGGCGGCAGAAGCGAACCGCGCGAACAGCGCCTGGGCGTCGGCAACGGCGGCCGCTCGTGCCTCGTTCGGGCACGCCGCAGGGAGCACCGAGAACACCTCCACGAACCCGCGTGCGGTCTCGTGATCGGGCGGCGGGCTCATCGTGACTTCGCCGGCGATCGTGGCGAAGTGCTTCACCTCGCCGTCCGGGGCGGTCAGAGTCTTCCCGCCGGCGGCCATGCCCTTGAGCATTTCGCGGTAGAGTGGGAGCACGCCGGCGTTCAGTTCCCCGCGCAGATCGATCACGGCCTTGCGGTCCTTCTCGTCGCCGTACCGGCCGATGTGCGCGGCCATCGCCTCGCGCTGGGCGTTGTTCGCGGCAGCCTTCAGCACGCCGGCCAGGAATCGGGCCGAGGTCGCGTCGGGCACGCCGAGCGCAACGTCGAGCACCACCGGTACGTCGGCCGCCACCACGTTCTTCCAGCCGTCGGCGCGGAGGCAGTTCCGCAGCGCCACCCGGGCCGAGTAGCGCGTCATCGTGTCGTCGCCCGGTAGCGCCTTGAGCATCCCGACGAGCGGTTGCACGAAGTCGGCGTGCGGGTGCGCGGTCATCGCCTCGGCCGCGGCGCGGCGGACGTGTGGCGAGTCGAACGTCTTGAGGGCGTCGAGCAGGACGCCGCGCTCGCCGTCGGCCCAGTCGGCGCGCGCCGTTAGCGACCGCAGCACGAGCGTGCTGAACTGGTTCGGCGCCAGGCCCATCTTCTCCCCCTCGCGGAACACCTCGCGGTAGCGGTCGGGGGGCATCGGGTTGCCACCGGCCAGTTCGACGAACGTGACCCAGCCGGCGAGCGCGGAGGCGACGTTCTTGTCGGTGATCTGGCGCAGGAAGTCGTCGTTCGGCTGCGGCCGCTTCCCCTCGCGGGCGCGGCTGAGGAGCTGGTTCCCGGCGAGCATCCGCGTGGTGAACGACGGGGCGGTGAGGGCCGTGAAGAGGTCGGCGTCGGACGCGGTGGTGAGGTCGTACTTCAGCACGGGCGGCGGTTCCTGAGCGTCGCCCTTGTAGACGATCCGCCACAGCCGGCCGCGCGTCTTGTCGCGGCCGGGGTGTTTGAGGTCCACCTCGTAGTGGCCGATGATCTTGTTGTAAAAGTCGTTGACGTACAGCGCCCCGTCCGGCCCGAGCTTGATGTCCACCGGGCGGAACCACGGGTCTTTGCTGACCAGGAAGTCCGGCAGTTCCTTCGCTACCGGCGTCGCGCCGCGCCACTCGATCTTGTCAAAGTTGATCCGGCTCGTCACCACGTTGCCGACGAACATGCACCCGCGGAACCGCTCCGGGAACTGGTTCGCCTCGTACCAGTTCAGCCCGCACAGGCCGGTGCTATTGTGGTCGTGTGCGGTGACGTGCGGGGCGAACCCGAGCCCGTCGTGCGGCTTGCCGAAGCTCTGGTAGTACGCGCCCGGGATGATCTGCGTGATCGGCTTCGAGTGGCAGTCGGCGGTGTACAGGTTGAACCACGGGTCCACGGCGATGCCGAACGGGTTCACCTGCCCGCGGCTCCACACCTCGATCCGGCTCCCGTCCGCCTTGAAGCGGAACGTGTGGCCGCTCTGCATCTTCACCTCGGCGCCGTCCTTGCCGCGGACCGTGCTGTCGTTCGAGAAGCCGTGGCAGGCGTATACCCAGCCGTCCGGCATGAGCGTGTACGAGTTGTACATCCCGTGCGTGTCGCGGCTGCCGAAGCCCTTGAAGATCACCTCGTGGCTCTCGCTCACGCCGTCCGCGTCGGCGTCCTTGTAGAGCCGGATCTCGCCGACGCTCGACACGAGTACCGACTTGCAGTCGGGCAGCGGGAGGATGCCGATGGGGATGTTCAGGTCGGAGGCGAAGGTCTGAACCTTCTTCGCCCGCCCGTCGGGGCCGAAGTCGGACAGGACGAACACCTTGTCGGTCGCCTTCCCCTCGGCGGCGAACGGGTAGTGGTAGGAGGTCGTCACCCAGAGCCGCCCCTTCGCGTCCCACGCCATCTGCATCGGCTTCTGGATCTCCGGCTCGCTGGCGACGAGCTGGGCGACGAAGCCCGGCGGGAGGCGGAACCCGGCCAGTTCCTCGGCCGGGCTGAGCGGGCCGGTGGAGGCGACGAGCTCGGGCGCCTGGGCGGCGGCGGGCGGGGCCAGCGCGAGGACCGCGGCGGCGGCGAGTGCGAGGGGCCGCATGAACGGGCTCCGGTGGGAAGAGGCGCGGGGTGAGGGGGGGATTGTACCCCGCTCGCCGAATCGTTGCCAGCCGCTAGCCTATCGTCGCCGCCGGTTCCCGCTTCCCACTCGTCGGAGCCCTTTCCCATGCGATTCGCTCGCCTGCTCGCCCTCGTCGCCGCCGCGGGGCTCGCGCCCGCCGCCCGCGCCGACGTGACCCCGCACCCGCTGTTCACCGACCACATGGTCCTCCAGCGCGACGCCGACGTGCCCGTCTGGGGGCTGGCGGCACCGGGCGAGGAGGTCACCGTGGCAGTCGGCGAGGCGTCCGCGAAGGCGAAGGCCGGCGACGACGGGAAGTGGAGCGCCAAGCTCCCCGCCCAGAAGGCCGCCAACGGCCTCACGCTCACCATCAAGGGGAAGAACGCCGTCGAGCTGAAGAACGTGGCCTTCGGCGACGTGTGGGTGTGCTCGGGCCAGTCGAACATGGAGTGGTCGATCAACGCGAGCTGGGACGCCGAGAAGTACAAGGCCGGCGCGAACAACAAGATGGTCCGGCTGTTCACCGTGGCGAAGCGTACCTCGCTCACCCCGCTGGCCGACCAGGGCGACCTGAAGCACTTCAGCGGCTGGGCCGAGTCCGGGCCGGGGAACGTCGGCGGCTTCTCGGCGGTGGCGTACCACTTCGGCTCGCACCTCCAGAAGACCGTACCGGGGAACGTGGCGATCGGGCTCATCCACACGTCGTGGGGCGGCACGTCGGCGCAGGCGTGGACGAGCACCGAGGCGCTCGCCGCGGTGCCGGAACTGAAGTACTACGCCGACGCCGCGAAGGGCGCGAAGGCGCCGACCGGCCCGGGCACGCCGGGGTGCCTGTACAACGCGATGATCCACCCGCTGCTGCCGTTCGCCATCAAGGGGGCGATCTGGTACCAGGGCGAGTCGAACGCCGGCAAGGCGGCCGAGTACCGCACGCTGTTCCCGACCATGATCAAGGACTGGCGGGCGCGGTGGGGGAACGACTTCCCATTCCTGTGCGTCCAGCTCGCCCCGTGGCACGCGAACGATGCGGATGGCGTGAGCTGGGCTGAGCTCCGTGAGGCGCAGCTGTTCGCCACGCAGACGCTGCCGCGGGTCGGCATGGCGGTGATCACCGACGTCGGCGACCTGTTCGACATCCACCCGAAGGACAAGTTCACCGTGGGCGTGCGGCTCGGGCTGTCCGCCCGCGGCATGGTGTACGGGCAGAAGATCGTGCACAGTGGCCCGGTCTACAAGAGTCTGAAGGTGGAAGGGAACAAGGCGGTGGTGTCGTTCGACCACGTCGGCGGCGGGCTGGCCGGGAAGTACGGCACGATCAACGGGTTCGAGATTTGCGGCAAGGACCGCGTGTTCCACCCGGCGAGGGCGGCGATCAAGGGCGAAACCGTCGAGGTGACGGCGGCGGGCGTGGAGGCGCCGGTGGCGGTGCGGTTCGGGTGGAAGAACTACCCGGTCACGAACCTGTTCAACCTGAACCCGGACAAGAAGGGGGGGCCGGCGCTCCCAGCGACGCCATTCCGCACCGACGACTTCCCGCTGACGACGGCGACTCCGCCGGCGAAGAAGTAAGACCGAAGGCATTTTTTGACAGGATGAACAGGATCAGACAGGATTTAAAGCCCGATTCTTAATCCTGTCTGATCCTGTTCATCCTGTCAAAAAATGCCGAACTTTGCGAGAGCCTATGAGCAGACACGTCGTGGTCGTCGGCAGCGGCGTGGTGGGCACGTTCGCCGCGTACCACCTCGCTCGCGGCGGGTGGCGCGTCACCGTTCTCGACCGCGGCGCGTTCGGCCGCGGGTGTTCGCACGCCAACTGCGGGTACGTCTGCCCGAGCCATGTTCTTCCGCTCGCCGTGCCCGGCGCCGTCGGTGCCACGCTCCGCACGCTGTTCCACAAGAACTCGCCGCTCAAGGTCCGCCCGGCGACGGTGCTGGCGAACCTCGGCTGGTTCCTCGGCTTTGCGCGGCGCTGCAACAAGAAGCAGATGCTAGCCGCCGGCGCCGCCATCCAGGCTCTTTTGAACTCGTCGCGGCAGCTGTTCGCCGATGTGATCGACGCCGAAAAGCTCGACGTAGAGTGGGAGACGAAGGGACTCCTGTTCGTGTTCCGCTCGCAGGCCGGGTTCGACCACTACGCCCCAACTGACGAACTCCTCCGCGACCGCTTCGCCACGCCCGCCCGCCGGCTCGACGCGGCGGAGCTGATGGCGCTCGAGCCGGCGCTGCTGCCGGGGAACGCCGGCGGCTACCACTACGAGGGCGACGCCCACCTCCGCCCCGACCGCCTCATGAGCGAGCTCCGCCGCGTGCTCGTCGGCCTCGGCGTCGAGGTGCGCGAGCACACGCCCGTCACCGGCTTCGCGGTGGCGAACGGAACGGCGACCGCCGTTCAGACCGCGGCCGGCGACGTGCCTGCGGATGCGGTCGTCGTGGCGACGGGCGCGTGGACGCCGCAGCTGAACCGCGCCCTCGGTGCCCGCGTGCCGATCCTTCCGGGCAAGGGCTACTCGCTGACGATGCCGCGGCCGGCGGCGTGCCCGCGCGTGCCGCTCATCTTCGAGGAACACCGCGTCGCCGTGACGCCGTTCGCGTCCGGCTACCGCCTCGGCTCGACGATGGAGTTCGCCGGCTATGATGAGACGCTGAACCGAGCCCGCCTCGGCATCCTGACCGACGCCGCGAAGCTCTACCTCCGTGACCCGCTCGCCGAACCGGTTCAGGAGGAGTGGTGGGGCTGGCGACCGATGACGCCGGACGGGCTGCCGGTGATCGACCGCGCCCCGGCAGCTGGGAACGTGCTGATCGCCGCGGGACATAACATGCTCGGCTTGTCGATGGCGCCGGCGACGGGGAAGCTCGTCGCCGAAGTGCTCGCCGGCGGGTCGACGCACCTCGACCCGGCGCCGTACCGGCTCGCGCGGTTCGAGTGACCGAGCAACTGGTGATGCCTTTGCGGCAGACCAGCCACCCCACGAGCCGCGACCACAAGGGAGCGGCCGCCGTACACCACGACCGCGCTCGGCGAAGTCCGGTTCGCAGCCGCTCCCTCGCGGTCGCGGCTCGTGGGGTGGCTGGTCTGCCGCTCGCGTGACCCGCGCAACGACCAGTCGGCTCACGTCGGCCGTTCGCCACGTCGGGGCTTGATGGCGTGGGCAGGCAACTGGGCGGGTAGACTGGGGGTGAGGTGGCGGGTGTGGCCCCACCGACTGTGTCGCGGCCCGGACCGCGGCAGAGGATTTCGGACTCGGCGCATCACACCCGGACTGTGTCTTCCTCCCCAGTCCGTTTGCCGCGCGGGATGCACTGTCATGGTGCGTCCGCGGGGGCGGTCGTCCGGGCGACCGAGCAGGGTCACTCCTGCGACCCCCGCGGCACGAGCGGCCGGCTGGGGCACCGCGCCGGAACCCGACACCCGCCC
>JAFKFQ010000286.1 GCA_017308215.1 bacterium
GTGGTGTGCGTCGGCGGTGGTGGGGAATTGGCGTGCGGCGGCGAGCGCCTCCCGCTGGCGGTCGGCGACGTGGTGTTGATCCCGGCGTCGGCGGGGGAGGCGGTGTGCCACCCGGCCGGCGGGATCACGCTGCTGGAGTGCGGGGTGCCGTAGTGTGGTGCGGCACTCCGTGCCGCCACCCGCCAGGTGCTTCTGTGGTCACCCGGAGGCTCCCGACTCGATGTGCGGGACAGCGTACAGGAACCGCGTTTGTGGCAGGAAGGCCCGCGCGGGTGTTTTTGCGGTTACCCGGAGGCACCCGACGGGAGGCGGCACGGAGTGCCGCACCACACTCCTGCCCGCGCGTTGCCGCGCCCGGGCCGCGGTCCTACGATACCCGTCTTGCTTCCGCACACCGGACCCGCCGGGGGTTGAGTCATGGCCGTACCCAAGCGCCGCACGTCGAAGTCCCGGAAGGGGCACCGCCGCAGCCACCACCACGTCACCCCGGTGCAGATCCAGTACTGCCCGAAGTGCAACGAGTCGGTGATGCCGCACCGCCTCTGCCCGAACTGCGGCTCGTACCAGGGCCGCGAGGTCGTCAGCATGGACGCCGAGGACGGCGCGAAGTAACCCCGCCGCCGAGTCTTCCCCGCCATGCCGAACACTGCTCTCCTTTTCCCCGGCCAGGGCGCCCAGGTCGTCGGCATGGCCGGCGCACTGTGCCAGAGCCTCCCGGCGGCGCACACACTATTCCAGCAGGCGTCCGCCGTCCTCGGCTACGACCTGCTCGACGTGTGCGTCAACGGCCCGGCCGTCAAACTCAACGCTACCGATGTGAGTCAGCCGGCGATTTTCGTTGCCAGCCTCGCGGCGCTCGAACATCTCCGCGCCACGCAGCCGGAGTCGCTCGCCGGCGTCACCGCGACCGCCGGACTGAGCCTCGGCGAGTACACGGCGCTCGTCTTCGCCGGGGCGCTGTCGTTCGAGGACGGGCTGCGGGTCGTGAAGGCCCGCGGCGAGGCGATGCAGGCCGCCGCCGTCGCCACGCCGTCCGGCATGATCGCGGTGCTCGGGCTGGAGTCGCCGGAGGTCGAGGCGCTGGTGACCGAGGCACGCGCCGCCGGTACGCTCGAAGTGGCGAACTACCTCTGCCCGGGGAACACGGTCGCGTCCGGTGTGCTGCCGGCGCTCGACCGGCTCGAACGGCTGTGCCAGGAGAAGGGCGGTATCCGCACCGCCCGTCTCGCGGTCGCCGGGGCGTTCCATACCGACCTCATGAAGCCCGCCGACGCTGCGCTCGCCGCTGCGCTGGCCGGCGCCGAGATCAAAGCACCGGCGATCCCCGTTTGGTCGAACGTGGACGCGAGACCGCACACCGACCCGACCGAGATCCGCGGGTTGCTGGTGAAGCAAGTCCTGTCGCCGGTCCGCTGGGAGGACACGATGCGCGGGCTGATGGCGGCGGGCGTCGAACGGTTCTACGAGGTCGGCCCCGGGCGGGTGCTGGCCGGGCTGATGAAGCGGGTGAATCGCAAAGCTGACTTTGTGAACGTGACGGCGTAGGCGACCCGTCGCGGTCGGGCTGTCCGTTTCTCCCGGGATCGCTACTATCTGACGTGTCCGCCCGGCTTTCGGGTTTCGAGTGGTCCGCGCCCGGCCCTCCGCTGGCCGCCGCGTGGCCCTAGATATACTGTTCCCCAATGCCGCGGCGGCCGGTCGGAGCCGGCCCGCGGGGCTCGGCGGGGCCGCCCGCCGCCGGAGGGTGCTACCGTGTCCGTCGAGCAGCGTGTCATCGAAATCGTCTGCGAGCACCTCGCCGTCCAGAAGGACCAGGTCAGCCGGAAGACCGCGTTCATCGAGGACATCGGGGCCGACTCCCTCGACATCGTCGAGCTCATCATGGAGCTCGAAGAGGAGTTCGACATCCAGATCCCCGACGACCAGGCCGAGAAGATTAAGACGGTCGGTGAAGCCATCGACTACATCGAGAACGCGATCAAGAACAAGCCCCAGGGCTGACACGTGGCCTTTCCGACGACACGCCGCAGGGTGGTGATCACCGGCCTCGGGACCGTCAACCCGCTGGCCCACGACGTGCCCGCGTACTGGCGCGGGCTCCTCGCCGCGCAGTCCGGCATCGCCCCCATCACGCTGTTCGACACCGTCGGCTACAAGGTCCGCATCGGCGGTGAGGTCAAGGGTTTCAGGCCCGACCCGGTCCTGGACACCCGGGCCGCCAAGCGCCTCGACCGGTTCACGCAGTTCGCCATGGTTGCCGCCCACGAGGCGGTGGCCGACAGCGGGCTCGACGTGGCGAAGGAAGACCCGTTCCGGTGCGGCGTCATCGTCGGCAGCGGGATCGGCGGGCTGGCGGAGTTCGAGAGCGGGCATCACGACCTGCTCAACCCTGCGAAGGGGCCGAACCGGCTGAGCCCGTTCGTCATCCCCAAGATGATCGCCAACTCGGCGGCCGGGAACATCTCCATCCGCTACCACCTGCAAGGCCCGAACACGACGGTCAGCACCGCGTGTTCGTCGGCGGCGCACGCCATCGGCGACGCCATGCGGCAGATCGCCTACGGGTTCGCCGACGTGATGGTGACCGGCGGCACCGAGGCGGCGATCACCCCGATGGGGCTGAGCGGGTTCATCGCCTGCCGGGCGCTGTCCGAGCGGAACGACGACCCGGCCCACGCCAGCCGCCCGTTCGACGCCGGCCGCGACGGGTTCGTGCTGAGCGAGGGCGCCGGCATCCTGGTGATCGAGGAACTGGAACACGCGAAGGCCCGCGGCGCGAAGGTCTACGCCGAGGTCGTGGCGTGCGGCAACACCGCCGACGCGTACCACATCACCGCCCCGCACGAGGACGGCGCCGGCGCCGCGGCGGCGATGCGGGCGGCGCTGGCCGAGGCCGGGTGGAACCCGACCGACGTGGACTACATCAACGCCCACGGCACGAGCACCCCGCTCGGCGACGCGGCCGAGACGAAGGCGGTGAAGCACGTCTTCGGCGACCACGCGAAACGGCTGATGATGTCGAGCACCAAGAGCATGATCGGCCACCTGCTCGGGGCGAGCGGCGGGGTCGAAGCGGTGGCGTGCGCGCTGTCGATCAAGCACGGTGTGGTCCACCCGACGGCGAACCTCGTCGAGCAGGACGCCGCCGGCGGCTGCGACCTCGACTACGTGCCGAACACGCCGCGCGAGGCCCGCGTGCGACGAGTCCTGAGCAACAGCTTCGGCTTCGGCGGTCACAACTGCTCGCTGGCGCTCGCGGCGATCTAGCGTCGTTTCGGCGGTGTATAGGCTGGTAGTCGCAGGCTTCAGCCTGCGTCACGCGGGCGCAGGCTGAAGCCTGCGA
>JAFKFQ010000287.1 GCA_017308215.1 bacterium
GGTTCCCCGGCGTGATGAGCGCCGGGGCGGATTGAAACTTGTTGATCGTGACGCCCGTGGTCCGGCTCGTCGGTTCCCCAGCGTGATGAGCGCCGGGGCGGTTTGAAACCTTCGCCCGCGTCAGCTCGGCCAGGGCCTTCGCCACCGTCCCCGGCCTGTGCGCCGCCTTCCCCTTCCGCAAGGCTTTCATCGGCGGCTTTCGGATGACGGCCGGTGGTGTCACCCGTCGGCCACGCCGCGCCCCGGCGGGCGGTACAGCCGCACCCGGTGCCCGCCCGCCTCGGCCTCGGCCACGAACTCGCTACACACGTCCCGCAGGGCCTTCCACAGGGCGGCCGACTCGTAGTGCGCGACCTCCGCCGGGATGTGGTCGAGGAGAGCCCGCGAGCACACCACCACCAGCCGGTCCTGCACCCGCGAGAACGCCACGTTCGCCCGGTTCAGGTTCAGCACGAACCCGGCGTTCGCCGCCACCGCGGTCGGGTCGCTCACCGTGCCCGACACGACCACCGTCGGCCGCTCCCCGCCCTGGAGCCGCTCCACCGTGTCGATCACCCCGACCGCCCCGCCCGGCCCCGTGTGGGCGGCCAGCCGGGTCGCCAGCAGGCTCCGCTGCGCCCGGTGCGGGGTGACGACCGCCACCGACCCGGCCGGCAGCGGCGGGGCCGCGGCGAGCAACTGCTCGACGGCCGCCACCTCGACCGCGTTGCTCCGCCGCGACCCGTCCTCGTCGTGGACCGCCAGGTAGAGGCCGACGCTCCACCGCCACACCTCGGACCACGGCGACCCGCCGGCCGGCGCGCCGGGAGTCGCCGGCCGGTCGAGCCCCGCCAGCTCGATCCGGTCCCGGCGGTAGATGCGGGCGATCAGCTCGCGGACCACCGGCGGCAACCGGAACGTCAGCCGCAGGCCGGACCACCGCGCGGACGCCGGCGGCACGGCGGGCCGGCCGGCGGCGTCGGTCGTCTCGATGATCCGCAGGACGGCGTCGTAGGCGCTGGCGAACGGCTGGTACAGGACGGCCGGCGGGCGGTCCTCGGCCTCCCAGTCGTGGGCCGTGATCGGGGCCAGCTGGCGGTGGTCACCCGCGAGCAGGATCTTTCCGTCCGCGGCCACGAGTGTGGCCAGGGCGAGGAAGTGCGGGAACACCATCATGCTGGCCTCGTCCGCGACGAGCAGCGAGGCCGCCAAGCCCGCGCCGGCGTTGTAGGTCTTCAGCGCTTCCACCTGGGCGGCCAGCTTCAGCAGCCCGGCCGTCGTCCCGCCCGTCACCAGCACCGCCCCCGTCGTCAACTCGGTCAGCTTCTTCTTCGCCCCGAGGAGGGCGGCCGGCAGGTTCTCGACGGACCCGCCGGCGACGTGCCGGCTCGCGTCGTTGGTGTGCACCTTGACCAGCCGCACGGGCGGCAGCCGCCGCCCCGCCCCGGCCGCGTGGCGGCGGAACGGCTCCCGGTAGCGGTCGATCCGCTCCAGCAGGTTGTCGAGGGCCGTGTGGGTGTGGGCCGACAGCAAGACCACGTCCCCCGGCCGCCCGCCGGCGAGCACCCGCAGCAGCACCGCCAGCGCGGTCGTGGTCGTCTTCCCGGTGCCCGGCGGCCCCTGGATCAGCTGCACGCGGGTGGACAGCCCGTCGACGGCCGCGCGGGCCTGGTCCGGGGACGCCGGGAGCACGCCGGCCGGCGGCAGGGCGAACGAGTCCAGCAGCCGCAGCAGGGCCGCGGCCTCCGCGTCCGGCAGCGGGCTCGCCGCCGGCGGCCGCGGCTCGACCGGGTCGAACCACCCGAAGACGTGGCTCTGCCGCTGGAGCCGGTCGTCCACCCGCCCGGCGACGTAGTCCGACACGCTCTCGTCGAGCGTCGCGTACCCCCGCCCGAACAGCGTCTCGGCCTTCCGGCTGGCGCCGCTGGACAGCCGGTAGCGGTCCTCCTCGGCGTACATGGCGTCGAGCGTCACCCGCCCGGACGGCCAGTCGATGTCTCGCACCACGCACGTCCGGCCGACGGCCGACGTGAGCTGCCCGACCGCCTGCCCCTGCTTCGGGTCGCCGTTCCACGGCGACAGCCGGGCGAACGACCCGGGGCCGAACCGGCACCGGGCCTCCAGGTCCGCGAGCGTCAGCCCGCCGAAGGCGAACAGCTCGATCACGCCGGTGACCGTGCTCTTGTCGGCCCCGACCTTCACCTGCTTCAGGGGGAGCGTGCGGCCGGCCCGGACGCGGCCGAGCGGCGGGGCGAGGTGGGCCGCCACCCAGTCGGACCGGCGGACGTGCTGGTCGAGCCGGAGGAAGTCGGTGGCGGCGCGGGCGACGCCCTCCCGGCCGAGCCGGAAGGCCGGCAGCGCGGCGGGGTCGAGCGGCGACTTCTCGACGCCCGGGTTCTTCGGGGTGACCCCCTCCTCGACCCAGCGGAGGGCGTGGACGCGGGCCGTGAGGTACGCCGCCAGCAGCCCCGGCTGCCCGGCGGCCCGATACCGCTCCGCCGACCCGCGGGTCCGCGGGTCGGCCCCGGGGCCGGGGGCCGGGAGGGTGCCCCAGGCGGCGTGCCAGTACGGGGCCGGCAGGCCGTCGGCGAACCGGGCGCGCGTCTCGAAGGCGTGCGTCGTCCCGCCCCCGTCCGCCGCCCAGGTGCCGTCCGGGCCGACGCACAACTCGGCCGCGAAGTCGAACACCCCCTGGGCGAACACGCGGGCGAGGTCGTGCTCGACGCCGGCCACCCGCCGCGTCCAGTGGAACCGCCGGCCGCCCCACTCCAGCGACGCCACCACCCCGAGCCCGCGGCCGGTCCACCCGAGGGCGTACCGCCGGTCCACCTCGTCCCGGACGGCCGAGTACATCTGCTGCTCCAGCCCCTCCCGGCACCCGAACAGCTGGCGGACCGGGCCGAGCAGCTCCGGGCCGGCCCGGCAGCACCCCTCGATCAGGTGCCGGACCTCGGCCCGGGACCAGACGTAGAAGTGGACCGGCGCGGGGGCCGCCCCGGCGGCGCGGGCGATCAGGGCGGTCAGCCGGTCGAAGAACCGGCGGATCAGCTCGCCCTCGGCGGCGGTGTCGGCCGGGTAGTCGGTGCCGCTCCACGGGGTCGCCCGGAATTCCACGACCGCGCGGTCGTCGGGGAGCGGGCGGTCGTCGGGGAGCGGCCGGCCGGTTCGGTCCCGGCCGGCCCCGAACCGCTCGCGCACGGCCGGGTCGGGGCGGCAGCCGGGGAAGGCCGTGTCCAGCCGGCCGGGGCCGCGGGCGACGTGGGCGGCCAGCGCCCCGACCCGGTTCTCGGTGTAGTCGTAGTCGACGGCGAGGTAGACGCGGAGGAGCGGGACGCCGCCCGCCTCGTGCGGCGGCAGG
>JAFKFQ010000288.1 GCA_017308215.1 bacterium
ACCTGTGGGTCGAGAAGCGCGGGATGGCGCCGGAGTTCTTCGCCCGCACCGTCGCCCAGCGGCTCGGCGTGCGGCCGGGCGACGTGGGCACCGCCGGTCTCAAGGACCGCCACGCCGTCACCCGCCAGTGGGTGTCGGTGCCGGCGGCGTGCGAGGCGCGGCTACCGCACCTCGACGGCGACGGCGTGCGCGTGCTGAAGACCGGTCGCCACACCAACAAGCTTAAGCCCGGCCACCTGCGCGGGAACCGCTTCCGCATCCTCGTCCGCAGCGCGGACCGTGGCGCCGAAGCGGCCGTCGCGCAGACCCTCGACCGCCTCCGCGCGCAGGGGCTGCCGAACTTTTACGGCCCGCAGCGCTTCGGCCGCGGCGGCGGCACCGTCGAGCTCGGGTGGAAGTGCCTGAACGGCACCGCGCCGCGGCGGCTGCGACCGTTCCTGTACCGGTTCGCGCTGTCGGCGGTGCAGTCGCTCCTGTTCAACGACGTGCTCGCCCGCCGCCTCGCCGACGGCCTCTATCGAACCGTCCTCGACGGCGACGTGATGGCGAAGTGGCCCGCCGGCGGGCTGTTCGTGGCGACCGACGTGCCGGCCGAGCAGGCGCGGCTCGACGCGCGCGAGACCGTCCCCGCCGGCCCGATGTTCGGGAAGAAGACGTTCCCCGCCGCTGGCGTCGCCGCCGAGCGCGAGGCGGCGGTGCTGCGGGCGCACAACCTCGGCCCGGCGGCGTTCGCGGGGTTCGGCAAGCTGCTGCTCGGCACGCGCCGGCACAACCTCGTCTACCTCGACGACCTGGCCGCGGCGTGGGAGCCGGAGGGCTTGCGACTGTCGTTCACGCTGCCGGCCGGCAGCTACGCCACCGTGCTGCTCCGCGAGGTGATGAAGGCCCGCGTGGACGACACCGACGACGAACCGGCCGACGTGGACGAGGAGTGACGCCCCCGCGGCGTAAAATGGCTCTCGCCGCGGAGGCCCGACCCATGACCGAACTCGTCCGCTACGAGCTGGCCGGCGCCGCGGCGGTGCTGACCATCGACCGGCCCGACCGGCGCAACGCGCTCAGCCGCTCGCTCATCGCCGCGCTCGCCGACGCTTTCACGCGCGCCGCCGCGGACCCGGCGGTTCGCGCCGTCGTGCTCACCGGCAGCGGCGCCGCGTTCTGCGCCGGGATGGACCTCGACGAGCTCCGCGCCACCCTCGGCGACGAGCAAGACAAGGTGTGGGACGACGCGGCGCGGCTGTCGGCGCTGTACGAGCAGATCTACACGCTGCCGAAGCCAACGATCGCGGCGGTGAACGGGGCGGCGGTCGCCGGCGGCGCCGGGCTCGTGACCGTGTGCGACCTGGCGGTGACGGTGCCGGGGGCGAAGTTCGGCTACCCGGAGGTGCGCCGCGGGCTCGTCGCCGCGATGGTACTGCCGCACCTGCTGCGGCACGTCGGCGAGCGCGCCGCGCGCTGGCTGCTGCTCACCGGCGAGCTCATCGACGCCGCGGCCGCCGAGCGCGCCGGGCTGGTGAACGCGGTGGTGCCGCCGGAGTCGCTGCGCGACACGGCGCTGGCGTGGTGCCGGTCGCTGGCCGAGGGCGGCCCGAAGGCGCTGGCGACGACGAAGGAGTTGCTGCGCCGCTGCTCGCGCCAAGCGATGAGCGTGGACGAGCTGGCCCGCGCGAGTGCCGAGCCGCGGCTGACCGACGAGTGCCGCGGCGGGCTGGCGGCGTTCTTCGACAAGCGGCCCACCCCGTGGGCGCCAGGCGAACGACCGGCGTGAGCCGACTGGTCGTTGGTCCAGACACCTGACACAACCACCAGCCGGCTCACGCCGGTCGTTCGCCATGAAGCAGCCCGTCGTCGGCATCGGCGAAGTCCTGTGGGACGTGTTCCCCGACGGCCGCCGCGTCGCCGGCGGGGCGCCGTTCAACTTCGCCTTCCACTGCCGCCAGCTCGGCCACCCCGGCACCATCGTCTCGCGCGTCGGCGACGACGACCTCGGCCGCGAACTGCGGGAAGAAGTCCGCCGCCTCGGTCTCACCGACGAGTTCATCCAGACCGACCCCGACCGCCCCACCGGCACCGTACAGGTCACGCTCGACGCCGCCGGCGTGCCGAGTTACCGCATCACCGAAGACGTGGCGTGGGACCACTTGGCCTGGGGCGAGCCGACGGCGCGGCTGATGTACGACGCGGCCGCCGTGTGCTTCGGGTCGCTCGTGCAGCGCGGTGCTGAGTCGCGCGCCGCCGTCCGCCGGTTCCTGGAGAACGTGTACGGGTTCGTCGGCGCCGACCGGCCGCTCGACCGGTTCCCGTGGGCCGCGGCGCCCACCCCCCAGGCGCGGAAGGTGGTCGTGTTCGACATCAACCTGCGACAGCACTTCTACGACGCCGAGACGCTCCGCGCCGGCCTGCGCGAGGCGAACTGGTGCAAGCTCAACGACGAGGAATTGGCGCTGCTCGCCGACACGTTCAACCTCTCCACCGCGGGCGACTCCGCCGCACTCGACGACCTCGCCCGCCTCGACCACGCCGGGAAGGACACGATCTGCCTGACGCGCGGCGGGCGCGGCTGTCTCGTCCGCCGGGTGCGCTGGGAGGAAGACCCCGAGCGCTGCGCCGACGTCCGCCGCGAGGAGGAGTACGAGGACTCCGCCCCGCCGGTCGCGGTCGTCGATACGGTCGGCGCCGGCGACGCCTTCACCGCGGCGATGGTGTGCCTCCACCTCGAAGGCCGGTCGCTGCGCGACTGCGCCCGGTTCGCCGTCCACTACGCCGCCCGCGTCTGCGAACAGCGCGGGGCGACGCCCCGCATCGACCGCGCGGAGGTCGAGCGCGTCGCGTTCGAGACGCCGTGAGCCCGCTCATGATGCCCCCCGACTGGCGCCCGCCGACGCTCGAAACCGCGCGCCTCGTCCTCCGCCCGTTCGCCGACGCCGACGCCGGGCCGCTGTTCCCGCTGGCGTCGAACCCGGCCGTCACGCGCTACACGCTCTGGGAGGCACACCGCACGGCCGACGACACGCTCGTGTTCGTCGGCGACTACGCCCGCAGCCGGTACGCCGAGGGCGTGCCGGAACCGCTCGCGGTGTGCTTCAAGGCCGACCCACAGCGCAAGCCGGTGGGCGCGGTCGGCGTGTTCTGGGCGTCGCAGCCGAACCGCACGATGGAACTCGGCTACTGGCTCGGCGAGCCGTTCTGGGGGCAGGGGGTGACCGCCGAGGCGTGCCGGGTCGTGCTCGACCACGCCTTCGCCACCTACGCCCCGGTGCGGATCCAGGCGCGGGTCATCGCCGGGAACGACGCGAGCGGGCGGGTACTGGAGAAGCTCGGGTTCCGCCTCGAGGGG
>JAFKFQ010000289.1:0-3336 GCA_017308215.1 bacterium
CGGCCGGGCGGGCCATATCGCCCGCCGCCCCGGCCCCGGCAGGATAGCCCGGCAACGCGCAGTCATCCCGATCCGTGACGGGACACACGTCGCCGCCTGCGACGACGTGAGGCACGCGCGACGGCGGCGAGCCGCCGTGAAGCGTCAGAGGCGACGGATGCCGTCAGGGGCGCGTGCGGACCAGCCCCGCCGAACGGTCAGCCCTTGCGGCGCTTCGGCTGCTTCGCCGGCATCAGCCACCACTGCACCGGTTCGGCCGTCTCGTCGCCGGCCGCGGCGATTCGACGGGACGGCTTCGGCGCCGAGGTGGATTTCGGCGCGCGACCCGGGCGCTTCGCCGGCAGGTCGACGGGGCCGGGGGAGTCGAGCTCCCGCACGATCGCCTCCGCGTCCGCGCGCGCGAGTTCCGCCTCGTGGCGCGCCGCCTGCTCCTGCTCCAGCTTCGCCTCGAGTTCGGCGACCTGGCGCTGCAGCTGCTCGCACGCGGCGTCCGCCGCCTCCACCCGCTCGTTCATCGCCCGCAGCTCCTGGCGCAGGGCGATGATCGTCTCCTGATCATGCTGCGCCGCGTCCTGCAGCTCGGTCTTGGCCAATTGCGCGTGTCCCAGCTTGGTCTGTAGGTCGTGGATGATGGCCTGCGCTTCGGCTAGGGCGCGCTCCGCCCGTTCCCGCGCGGCCTGTTGCATGGCGACGGCGGCCTCTGCCGCCTCCAGCCGGGAGCCCCCGGCCTCCGCCGCGTGCTCCCGCCGGTTGCTGTTCAGCACCGTGACGGGAACTTCCCCGTCCTGTACGAAGCGGCGCTTGTGCCCGCCCCCTGCCACGGGCCGTTCGGCCGCGCGGGGGGCCGGAGCCGCCGGCGGACGCTCCGCCTCCGCCCGCCGCGGCATGCCGAACAGGCCGAGGGCACGGCGCATCTGCGCCTCAACCTCCTGCATGTGGGCAGGTTCGACAGGGGCGGCGTCTGTGGTGGCTTTGACGAAGTTGTCTCGAGGCTGTTCAGGCAGCTTGACGTTTTCAGACACGATCTCTGTCCGGTTGGGCGATGACGCTTTGAGGAATTACCGTCGTCCTGCCGTGATGACGGCGCCGTTCTCGGCGCGGCGAATCACTCCGGAATGGTCGGAGCCGCATGCCGCGGCGACGGGTTCAATCCTGCGAATCGGTTCTGTGCATGACTTAAGTGACCGAACGGTTCTTGGCAAGTGACCTATTCGATTCGTAATGCCTCTCCGCTGTTCGACACGGGGTGACCAGGCCTGGTCCGCCCCCGGCAAATACAAACTACGACAGCCGGAGATGCTCCGCTCACGCGGCCGGATCACGATTTGCCAAGAACCATGCTTGCACGCTGCATATTACCAAAATGTCACTACTGCGGCACCGACTCGCCCCGCCCCCCGGCAAGCGGCCGGGCGGGTCAGGGCGGATCGAGATAGAGCGGGCTGCGCAGGTAGCGCCGCAGCCAGAATCGGAACAGCACGCCGATCGTCGCGGCGACGGGAACGGCCAGCATCACGCCGAGGAAACCGAACGCGGCGCCCCCGGCGAACAGGGCGAAGATCACCCACACGGCCGGCAGCTCCACCCGGTCGCCCAGGAACCGCGGGTAGATGACGTAGCCTTCCAGCACCTGCCCCGACACCAGCACCGCGATCACCACGGCCAGCCCATGCCAGCTGGGAAATTGCGCGAGCGCGAGGCCGATCGCGGTGACGCCGCCGGTGATCGAGCCGACATAGGGGATGAACGACAGGATGCCGGCCGAGAGCCCCACGACGAGACCGAGGTCGAGCCCGGCGATCGTCAGCCCGAGGCCGACCAGCGCCACCACCCACCCGCCCAGCCCGAGGACGCCGGTGACGACGACCAGCCCGTAGGGGATCACGCCGCCGACCCACGCGACGAACAGGAGCAGCGCGTGCAGCGCCATCCCGCCGAAGTACAGCCCGAGCGAGATCAGGATGAGAATCACGCCCGGCCGCGCCAGCCCGAACTTCGACGGCTTCCGCCGCCGGTCACGATCGTCGTCGCGATCCCAGTCGTCATCGTAATCGTCATCATCGTCGCGCCGACGGCGGTCGCGGCGGTCGTCGTCATCGTCGTCGCGGTCGCGCCGGCGGCCGCGCGGCCGGTCGTCGTAATCGTCATCATCGTCGCGACTGCGCCGACTGCGCTCACGATCCCGGTCGCGGTCTCGATCCCGGTCGTCGTCGCGGTCGTTGCGGCGCGGGCGATTGTCGGCGGAGCGGACGGCGTCGTCGAGCGAGAACGCCTTCTTCTGGGTCGGCGGCGGGGGCGGTGGCGGTGGGGCCGGTGTGGGGCGCGGGGCGGCCGGGCGCGGCGACGGCTTCGGCGGGGCGTCGTCCACCACCTCGAAGTCCGCTGTGGCGGGCGCCGGCCGCGGCGGCTGGAAGACGGTCGTGCACTTCGGGCAGCGGACGGCGGCGACCGAGCCGTCCGGCACGCGCAACCCGGCGGAGCACTTGGGACAGGAAACGACGGCCACGAACCATCCCCCGGGAGATCGGGTATGCCGGCCGCGGGCCGGGCGACTCTCATCATTAAGCGCCGCGTGCGAATCAGACGCAATGCCGGATTGCCGTCGGCGGTCGAACAGATTCCGGCCGGTGGCCGGGTGTGCGAGCCGGGCGAGTCGGTCCGCTGCTATTCGTCCGACGTGGCCCGACATTCGACGGATTTCCGCCGCCGTGTGGTGCGGCACTCCGTACCGCCGCGGCGCGGGTGCTCCCGTGGTCGGTCCGATGGCGCCCGACGGGGGGCAGCACAGGAGCACCCGACCGAAGTCGCAGGCACCCGACGGGCGGCGGCACAGAGTGCCGCACCACACTACCGCCCGCCGGCCAGTGCCAGCGCGTGGTCGCGGGCGGCGCGGAGGTCGGCGCGGGTCGGGTCGTCGCGCAAGCCCAGCTCGAACGCGGCGACGGCCTCGGCGGGGCGGCCGAGTTCGTGCAGCGCCGTTCCCAACAGCCGTGCCGCCGGCGCATCCGGGCCGACCGCGTCCAAATACGCCCGCGCCGGCCCGATCACCTCCTCCCACTCGCCGGCGGCCGCGGCCGCCGCCGCGCGGAGGTAGTCGGTCGCCGGCATCCCCGGCGCCGCGGCGTCGGCCCGGTCGGCCCACTCGCGCGCCTCGGTCGTCCGCCCCTTCACCGCCGCGACCCCGCCCTCGACCAGACACCGCACCGCGTACCCGTCACGCGGCAGCGCCGCAGTCCGCGCCGGGGCGAGCGCTGTCGCGGCGCCGTCCGGGTCGCCGGCGGCGAGCTTCTCCGCGGCCGGGCCGAGGGCGGCGAGCCCGGCCTTCGCCCCGGCCGA
>JAFKFQ010000289.1:3400-4423 GCA_017308215.1 bacterium
ACTGCACTGCCGCCTGCCGGCTCAGCCGCGCCCCGGTCCGCACGTCCTCCAGGTCGAACGCCTTCCACCCGTCGGGCGTGCGGACCAGCCACCACCGGTACGACCCGGCCCGCCCGCCGAGCCGGTGCCGGGCGGCGACGACGAACTCGTCCGCCCCCGTGCCGGGGACCACGCGCCGCACCTCGACCGCGTCGGCCGCGAGCCCGGGGCCGCCGGCGCGGACCGCGTCCACGAGGGCGACGCGGGCGCGGACCGGGCCGCCGACCGGGTCGGTGGGGATGCCGGCGGCGCGGAACGTCGCGGACCGGGCGACGGCGGCGTGGAAGCGGTCGGCGTCGAACCCGTCGGCGGCCGAGGCGCGGCCGTCGCGGACGGCGGTGGCGAGCGATTGGAGGAAGAGGCCGGCGCTGGCAGCGGTCGGGTCGGCGGGCGTGTCGGGGGAGAGGGCGGGCGCGGGCTCGGGCGGCGGGTCGGGGCGGACGACGCGGACCCCGAGCGCCCAGTCGCCGACGAGCTCGGCGACGACGAGCGCCGCGACCGGGACCGCCGGGATGAGCAGGAGCCACCGCGCCGCGCGCATCCGCACCTCCGGGTGCAGTGTACGTCGGATCGCGACTTCGGGACCCGACGCGGAAGACCAGGTGCCGGACGCACTGACGGGGGCGGGGTTTGGGTTGCCCCCGTCGGCTGCCGGACGCGCCGCCCGACGGGGGTGGATCGCGCCACGCGGCGGCCGTCGGCCGTGCATTGCTGCGCGGTCCGGCGGCCGCCGGTGGGTGAGGTGTCGGGTTCCGGCGCGGTGCCCCAGCCGGCCGCTCGTGCCGCGGGGGTCGCAGGTTGCCCCTGCTCGGTCGCCCGGACGACCGCCCCCGCGGACGCACCATAACAGTGCATGACCGCGCGGCAAACGGACTGGGGAGGAAGACACAGTCCGGGTGTGTGCGCCGAGTCCGAAACTCCTGCCGCGGTCCGGGCCGACAACAGGGACGGTGGGGCCACACCCGACACCTCAACCCCACTCTA